>NZ_JACJFX010000023.1:0-49908 GCF_014164675.1 Propioniciclava sp. MC1683
CTGGCCTTCATCGACAACTTCTCCTCAAGCCGCACACCCCATCGTGGCCGGCCCCACCCCCTCACGCGGGGAAAGTCTGTGAGGCACAGCACCCTGCTACGCGGGGACTATGTGTGAGTGTCGTCGCGGATTCGCGAACCGCGCGCCGACGGGTTATGATGTCCTTCGCTGTTCGCAGCAATGGTGGGTATAGCTCAGCTGGTAGAGCACCTGGTTGTGGTCCAGGATGTCGCGGGTTCAAGTCCCGTTACTCACCCCAAACGGGTCAGGTTTGAACTTTCGACCAAGGTGCCGCCCTTGGTCGGGGGTTCAGCCTGGCCCTCTTTTCGTGCTTGGGCCGCCCAGCTCAGCGCGTCAGCGTGGCTCGGTAGACGTCGGCTGCGTTGGAGAGCAACTTCAGTGAGCCATCGAGGCTCTCTCTCGCCCCCGGGTCCGGTCACTCGTCGAGAAGCGAGCGGGCGATCTCGGTCAGACCCGCTTCTATCGCTTCCGGACTGGGCAGTGAGGGTCCGCTGGAGGCGACGAACGCCTCGAGAGCTACCGTCCACGCGTCCTGGCCCTCGCGCACCTGGAGCTGGGTGTCGTTCAGGATGAAGGCCTCGTCACCCAGACCCGTGACCTCCCGGTACATCTCCGCGTTGTCGCTGTGATCCCGCTTGAGTGCGTCGTGGTTCAAAGCACCCGGTTCAAACGCCGCGTGCAGGGCTCCGTACTCGGCGTTCGTCACCGGAAGCTTGCACCTGACCTGGTATGAGGACGGCTCGGGCTCGCCGAAGGTGAGTCCGGCGAAGACGGTATCCGGATCCACCGCGGTCAGCGCCTCGCACACCCGCGTCGCATCACTGGAGTCCGCGGAGTCGCCCGAGCCTTGAGTGTCGATCTGCTCGGAGGTCGATTCGGTGACAGGATCGGCGTCATTCGTGGTCTCGGCGGCACCTCCGCCGCATCCGGCGAGCAGAGCCACGGCCAGGACGGGAGCCGCTGCGGCGAGCAAAAAGCGTCGAATGCTTCGTGGAGGATACATCGGCGGACCTCTCGCGGAAGGAATCTTTCCACACTAATTGGATCGCATCGCGCATGCAAGCAACCGAGGTGCCTCACTTTGCCGACGCACCTCGTCGAGCGCGTCGGTCGCCCACGTCACGACATGGAACGGGTGCGCGCGGCGATGGTCACGCCCTGCTCGAGCAGGACCGGATGATCGACTCGACCGCGTGGGCCAGATGGTCACCGACGAGCGCGTCCACCTCGGAGGCCGTGAGAAAAGTCTGAGCCGTCTCGACCGTCATCATGTCCGGGCTCAGGCGTCCCGGCGGGCCAGCACGTAGAGCCGGTCGAACCGCTCCGACCCGTGCGGCGGCCGCAGTGCGCCGCGCGAGTAGGACTCCAGCACGGTGAGCCCCGCGGCCTCGGCGGCGGTGACCACCTGCGCGCGGTCGTGCAGCACGACGTCGAGGTCGACGGCGTGGCCCAGCCACTCATCGCCGTGGACGATCCCCTGCCCCTCGTGCAGGGCGACCAGCACCCAGCCCCCCACCCGCACCGTGCGGGCCAGGGTGGCCAGCGCGCCGGGCAGCTCGGACGCCGCGAGGTGGATCAGCGAGAACCACGCGACCACAACCCCCCAGGCCTCCGCCGTGCGCGGCCGCAGGAACTGCGCGAGGCTGGCCTGCTGCACCTCGAGCCCGGGGTGGGCGGCCCGGGCGGCGGCGACCATCGCCGGCGACGGGTCGAACCCGACGACCTGCGCCCCGCCCTCGGCGAGCCGCGCGGTGACGTGGCCGGGCCCGCAGCCCAGGTCGGCGACCGGGTGGTCCTCGGCCAGGCCGGGCACCTCGTCGAGCAGCCACGTATCGAAGGGGTGCCGCACCTCCGAGGACGGGTCGGCGGCGTAGGTCTCGGCGATCGTGTCGTAGGCGGCCACGACCTTGGCGTCCCGCGCCTGCGCTCCCCCGGCCAGCACCGACTCGCGGTCGACCGCGGGGCCCGGCCCGGCGTCCGGGACCACGGGGCCCAGCAGGTGCACCCAGCGCCGGTCCTTCTCACCCGGACGCCGGTCCAGCTCGCGCACCAGGGGCGGGTCCGCGGCCGCCAGCCGACGCAGGGCGGCCTCGGCGGCCTCCTTGTCGGCGAAGGGGTGCAGGCGCTCGGTCCGGGTGCGCAGCTCGCCGGCGGTCTGCTCGCCGCGCAGCAGCAGCACGGTCAGCAGGGCCACGCCCTCGTCGTCGAGGCCGAGCGACTCCTCCAGCAGCTGGTGGTGCTTCAGCACCCGCGAGCCCTTGCCCGCCCACACGACGCGCAGCAGGTCGCGGCGCTTGAGCTCGCGGCAGCGCTCCTCGAGCTCGGCCTCCTCGTGGTGGGTGACCGGATCGCGGCTCGTGGTCTGGTTGCACGCCGAGCGCAGGGCGTTCAGCGACAGCGGGTAGGACGCCGGCACCGTGCGCTGCTTCTCCAGCAGGGCCCCGAGGATGCGCTGGTCGAGGGCGTCGAGGACGGGCAGGTCGGCCATGGTCCGATCGTACGGCGACCCGGTCACCCGTGGGGGTGGCGCGTCCCGGGACGCGGGTGGCCAGAGTGGGGGGACGAGGCGGTCACCATCAATGGCGCCGACCCCGACTTCCACCGCCGCGACCTGTACGGCGCGATCGAGGCCGGCGACTTCCCGCAGTGGGACCTCGGCGTCCAGGTCTTCGACGACGCCTTCGCCGACAGCTTCGACTTCGACGTGCTCGACCCCACCAAGCTCATCCCCGAGGAGCTGGTCCCCGTCCGCGTCGTGGGCCGCCTCACGCTCGACCGCGTGGTCACCAACGTGTTCGCCGAGACCGAGCAGGTGGCGTTCATGACGCAGAACATCGTGCCCGGCATCGACTTCAGCGACGACCCGCTCCTGCAGGGCCGCAACTTCAGCTACCTCGACACCCAGCTCAAGCGCCTCGGCTCGACCAACTTCAGCCAGCTGCCGGTCAACGCCCCGCACTGCCCGGTCGCGCACTTCCAGCGGGACGGGCACATGCAGGGCACGCTGCAGGAGGGGCGCGCCAACTACGAGCCCAACTCGTTCACCGGCGCCGAGCGTGGCCCGCGCGCCGACACCGCGGGCGGCTTCGCGACCCACCCCGACGGCGACGTCGGCCCCAAGCGCCGCATCCGTGCGGAGTCGTTCGCCGACCACTACAGCCAGGCGAAGCTGTTCTGGGACAGCCAGACCCCCGTCGAGCAGGACCACATCGTCGCCGGGTTCGAGAAGGGCGGGGCCCTGGTGGACCTCATCGGCCCCTCGGTCGGCCTCGAGGTCGGCGGCCGGCCCATGGACCACGCCGACGCGGCCGCGCTGTTGGAGGCGGCCGGACTGGCCGAGGCGGTGGGATCCGACGGGGTCGTGGCCGTCGAGGAGTCCTCGGTGAAGGCGTTCTGGGAGGCCTGCGGCGGCGTCCGGGTCTGGGACCGTGACGTCCGGCCCTGAGCGGGCGGACGCTAGGGTGGGTGGCCCAGGCGTGGTCGACTGACTGCGGCAGCGAGCAGCGAGGGCGACCCCATGATCGAGCTGACCGGCATCACGAAGCGGTACCCCGACGGGACCGTCGCGGTCGACGACTTCAGCGCGCAGTTCCCGCCGCACCGCACGACGGTGTTGCTGGGCAGCTCGGGCAGCGGCAAGACGACGATCCTGCGCATGGTGAACCGGATGGTCGACCCGACCTCCGGCACCATCACCATCGACGGGACCGACATCGCCACGCGCGACCCGGTCCGGCTGCGCCGCAGCATCGGCTACGTCATGCAGAACGGCGGGCTGCTCCCCCACCGCACGGTGCTGGACAACATCGCCACCGTCCCGCTGCTCAACGGCACGGCGAAGGCGGACGCCCACGCCCGCGCCCGGGAGCTGATGGGTCTGGTGGGGCTGGAGGAGAAGCTCGGACGCCGCTACCCCAGCCAGCTGTCGGGCGGCCAGCAGCAGCGGGTGGGCGTCGCCCGCGGCCTGGCGGCCGACCCCAACATCCTGCTCATGGACGAGCCGTTCGGCGCCGTCGACCCCCTCGTGCGGCGCGAGCTGCAGGACGAGCTGCTGCGGATCCAGTCGACGCTGGCCAAGACCATCGTGTTCGTCACCCACGACGTCGACGAGGCCCTGCGCCTGGGTGACCAGGTCATCCTGCTCGCGCAGGGCGGCAAGGTCGCCCAGCGCGGCACCGGCCCCGAGTTGTTGGCGAATCCGGCCTCCCCCTTCGTGTCCGGCTTCCTCGGCCTCGAACGGGGCGAACGCGAGCTGACCGAACGTGACGGCGTCCTCGTCGACGCCCACGGCCGCGCGGCCGGGGTCCTGCGCCGGACCCCGCCCGGGGCGACGGAGCCCGGCCCGTGAACTGGGTCCTGGCCAACCTCGACGTCGTCGGGCGCCACACCGTCAGCCACCTGGTGCTGGCGCTCCCGCCGATCGTGCTCAGCCTGCTGCTCGCGGTGCCGCTGGGCTGGCTGGCCAACCGGGTGCGCTGGCTCCGGACGCCGCTGCTCACCGGCGCCGGGCTGTTCTACGCGATCCCGTCCCTGCCGTTGTTCGTCGTGCTCCCGGTGGTGATCGGCACCGGCATCCGCGACCCGCTCAACATCATCATCGCGTTGACGCTGTACGGGCTGGCCCTGCTCGTCCCGGTGGCCGCGGACGCCCTCCGCCAGGTCGACCCGCGGGCCCTCGACGCCGCCGACGCCATGGGCTACCCGGCCGTCCGGCGCTTCCTCGCCGTCGACCTGCCGCTCGCCGGCCCCGCCCTGCTGGCCGGCCTGCGGGTGGTGGCCGTCAGCACGGTCTCGCTGGTCACGGTGGGCGCCGTGCTCGGCATCCCCAGCCTGGGGATGCTGTTCACCGACGGCTTCCAGCGCGGCATCATCGCCTCGGTCCTGACCGGCATCGTCGCCACCGTCGTGCTCGCGCTCGTGCTCGACGCCCTGCTCGTGCTCGGGGGCCGCGTCCTGCTGCCCTGGACCCGCCGCGGCCCGCGGCCGGTCGCCGACCTCGCGACGAAGGCGGCCGGCGCATGAGGTACCTCGTGGACGCCCTCGCCTGGATCGCCGACCCGGCCCGCTGGCCCGGCCCCGACGGCATCGGCACCCGCCTGGCCGAGCACTTCGGCTACTCCGTCGTCGGCGTGCTCATCGCGTGCCTCGTCGGCATCCCCGCCGGCTGGTGGGTGGGCCACACCCGCCGCGGCCGCGGGCTCGCGGTCGGCCTGTCCGGCGCCGCCCGCGCCCTGCCGACGCTGGGCCTGGTCACGCTGCTGGGCATCCTGCTCGGCATCGGCCTGGTCGGCCCGATGGTCGCCTTCGTCGTGCTCGCCCTGCCGTCGGTGCTCGCCGGCGCCTACTCCGGCGTCGAGGCGGTCGACCCGCTCGCTGTGGACGGCGCGCGGGCGTCCGGGATGACCGAGGCCCAGGTGCTCACCCGCGTCGAGATCCCCCTCGGCATGCCCCTGCTCGTGGGCGGCGTCCGGTCGGCGTTCCTCCAGGTGATCGCCACCGCGACGCTGGCCGCCTACGTGGGCGCCGGCGGCCTGGGCCGCTACCTGTTCCTCGGCCTGAAGACCCAGGACTACCCCCAGATGCTCGCCGCGTCCCTGCTCGTCGTCGCACTCGCGCTGGTGTGCGACCTCGCCTTCGCCGTCCTCCAGCGCGCCGCCACGCCCGCCGGCGTCCGGCACCCCTGACCCCCACGAAAGGAACCCGCCATGTCCCCGCTCACCCGCCGCCGCCTCGTCGGCCTCGCCGCCCTCGGCGGCCTCGGCGTGCTCGCCGGCTGCTCCACCTCCGACCCCCTGCAGTCCTCGGCACCCGCCCCCGGCACCGCAGCGCCCGGCACGACCGCGGCGGGCGGCGGCACGCTCGTCGTCGGCTCGCAGCAGTACTACTCCAACGAGATCATCGCCGAGCTGTACGCCCAGGCCCTCGAGAAGGCCGGCTACACCGTCGAGCGGCAGTTCCAGATCGGCCAGCGCGAGGTGTACCTGCCCGAGCTCGAGGCCGCGAAGATCGACGTGCTGCCCGAGTACTCCGGCAACCTGCTGCAGTACTACGACAAGGAAACCCAGGTCTCCGACGCCGCCAGCGTCACTGCGGCGCTGGCCTCCGCCCTGCCGGACGGGCTGCGGGTGCTGGCCGCGGCCGACGCGTCCGACCAGGACTCGTACACGGTCACGAAGGCCTTCGCCGACGAGCACGGTCTGGCCTCGATCGCCGACCTGGCCAAGGCGCCGCAGCCGGTGAAGCTGGCCGCCAACAGCGAGTTCGCCACCCGTCCCTATGGCCCCGAGGGCGCGAAGGCGACCTACGGCGTCGACATCGAGCTGGTTCCGGTCGAGGACTCGGGCGGCCCGCTGACCGTGCGCGCGCTCAAGGACGGCACCGTGCAGGTCGCCGACCTCTACACGGCCGACCCCGCCATCGCCAAGGAGGGCTTCGTCGTCCTGGAGGACCCCGAGGGCCTGATCCTGCCGCAGAACGTCGTGCCGCTGGTGTCGGAGAAGGTGGACGCCGCCGCGGCGGCCGCAATCGAGGCGGTCAACGCCAAGCTCACGGCGTCCGAGCTGCAGCAGCTCAACGCGCGCAGCGTCGACGAGCAGGCACGCTCGGCCGACATCGCCCGCGACTGGCTCACCGCCCAGGGACTCGCCTGAGGAACTCGCGGACGGCCGGGGTCACCCGTTCCGGCCGGTCGCGCTGCACCCAGTGCCCGGCGCCGTCGACCACGAGCAGGGTGGCGTCGGGCAGGGCCTTCGCCGCCGCCTTGGCATAGGCCACCGGGACGCCGGAGTCGTGGGTCCCGTGGACCACGAGCGTCGGCGTCCGGACCTCGCCGAGGCGCGGCGCGTAGTTGGTGCGCAGCCGGTCCGGCAGGATCTGGTCGCGCTGCCACTGCTCGAACGCGGTGAACGCGTCCGGCCGGGCCACCTCGGCCATGACCGCGTCGAACAGTTCGGGGGTGCACTCGGCCGGGTTGCGCACGATGCTGCGCAGGCTGGCCCGCATCAGGGTGCGGTTCCGCGCCGACCGGCGCATGATCCGGCCCATCGCCCCGGTGCGCACCGCGACCCACGACAGCGCCTGCGCCGGCATCGCGGCGAGGCCTCCGTACTGGTGGTCGGCCAGCCCGTAGGAGCCGAACAGCATCAGCCCGCGAACCCGCTCGGGGTGGTCGAGGGTGAACCCCAGCGCCATGCCCCCGCCCAGCGAGAGCCCACCGAGGGTGACGCGGTCGAGGCCGAGGGCGTCCACGAACTCACCGACGTAGGCGACGAGCCGCTCCTGGGTGTGGGGCCACGGCGGCAGCGGGCTCTCGCCGTAGCCGGGGTGGTCGGGGGCGTACACGCGGTGTCCGGCGTTCGCGAGGGCGGCACCGAGGCCGCCCCAGGACAGCCAGGCGTTGTCCGCCCCGCCCCCGTGCAGCAGCACCACCGCCGGGGCCTGGCCCGCGGCGTCCGGCTGCCACGCCAGGTAGGAGACGGGCCCCCAGCCCAGGTCGATCGTGGTCCGCTCAGGTCGCATGCCACCTCCCCCGTCGTGTGGGGACATTTCACCACACGCCGTGCTGGCACAATGAGCGGGTGCCGAATGAACTGACGAAGCGGGCCGCGCCCGCACGACGTCCGTTGACCGACCGCGTGCGGCTGGGCGCGGGCACGGTGCTGGGGGACGCCGCCGCGCTCGCGTCCCGCGTGCTGGGAAAGGGCTCGGGGGCGTCGATCCGCGGGCAGGTGCTGACGCGGGTGCACCCCGGCGCGTTCGGCACCCTCGTCAAGGGACGCCGCATCGCCTCGGTGACCGGCACGAATGGCAAGACGACGACCTCGCACCTGCTGGCCGCCGCGATCCGGGCCGGGCTCGGAACCGACGCCGCGAGGCTGGTGACCAACGCCGACGGGGCGAACCTGCACTACGGCATCGCCTCGGCGCTGGCGAAGGCGCCGAAGGCCGACCTGGCGGTCCTCGAGACCGACGAGCGCGTCGTGGCCGACCTGATCGCCGCCGGACGCCCCGAGGTGCTGGTCATGCTCAACTTCAGCCGCGACCAGCTCGACCGCAACCACGAGATCAAGTTCCTCGCCCGCTCCTGGCGCGAGGCGCTCGAGCGCGCGGGCGAGGCCGGCCCGGTCGTCGTCGCGAACTCCGACGACCCGCTCATCACCTGGGCCGTCGAGAAGGCCCGCCGCGTCATCTGGGTCGACACCCCCTCGAAGTGGTCCGCCGACGCCGTGCTGTGCCCCGCCTGCGGCGGCATCCTCGAGCGCGTCGACCCCAACCCCGACGAGCCACAGGGCCGCTGGGACTGCCCCTCCTGCCCGCTGACCGAGCACTCCCCCGACTACCAGGTCCGCGACGGCCTGATCGCGCTGCCCGACGGCCGTGTGGTCGACCCGCAGCTCAAGGTGCCCGGCTCGTTCAACGTCTCGAACGCGGCCTGCGCCCTCGCGGCGGCGGTCGAGATGGGCGTCGGCGTCGAGGACGCCCTGCGCGGCTTCCGCACCGTCGAGGCCCCCGCGGGCCGGTTCTCGGTGGCCACGTTCGGCGACGTGTCGGCGCGGCTGATCCTGAGCAAGAACCCCGCGGGCTGGGCCGAGTCGCTGGCCCTGCTGTCGACCCCGACCGTGGTGCTGGCGATCGACGCGGTCGCCGCCGACGGCAAGGACGTCAGCTGGCTGTGGGACGTCGACTTCGAGCAGCTGGCCGGCAAGCACGTCGTCTGCACCGGCCCCCGCGCGTACGACCTGGCCGTGCGCCTGGAGTACGCGGAGGTCTCCCACACGGTCGTCCTCGACCTGGCCGACGCGCTGCGCGCGGTCACGGACGCCCCCCAGCCGGTCGACCTGATCTCGACCTACACCCCGTTCCAGAAGCTCCTGAAGATGGCAGGCCTGCGATGAACCCCACGCCCGTGAAGATCGTCGTCGTCTACCAGTCCCTGCTCGGCATCTACGGCGACCAGGGCAACTCCCGCGTCCTGCAGCAGCGCGCACGCTGGCGCGGCATCGACGCCGAGGTGGTCTTCGCCGAGCCCGGCACCCCCCTGCCCGAGGACGGCGCGATCTACCTGCTCGGCGGCGGCGAGGACGCCGCCCAGACCACCGCGGTGCGCGAGCTGCGGGCCGACGGCGGCCTGTTCCGGGCGCTGGACGCCGGCGCCGTCCTGTTCGCCGTGTGCGCCGGCTACCAGATCTGCGGGCACACCTTCACCATCGGCGGGGCCGAGGAGGAGGTCCGCGAGGGACTGGGCGTCCTCGACGTGACGACACGCCGCGGGGCCTCCCGCGCCGTCGGCGAGGTCCTGACCCACTGGACGCGCCCCGACGGCTCCGACTACGTGCTGACCGGCTTCGAGAACCACGGCGGCCACACCTTCCTGGGCCCGGACGCCACGCCGCTGGCCCGCGTCGAGGTCGGGGTGGGCAACAACGGCGACGGGACCGAGGGGGCCGTGTCGGCGTCCGGTCGGGTGATCGGCACCTACCCGCACGGGCCGGTGCTGGCCCGCAACCCAGCCCTGGCCGACCACCTGCTCGAGCTGGCCCTGGGCCGCACCCTCGAGCCGCTGGCCCGGGCCGCCGAGCAGCACGAGGGACTGCGCGCCGAGCGGTTCGCGTTCGTCCGCCGCTGAGCCCGACTGGGCGCTCGGCCCCGACCACCGGCCCCTGATTCCTCCGGGAGGGATCAGGGGCCGCGGCGTTCCCGATTCCCTGCGGCCCTCCGCCGGTCGTCCTAGTATGTAACTAGTTACATATTGAGGAGGGGTGATGGGACCGACCAACCGTCAGTCCGTGTTCGCCGGGGTGCTGTTGCTGGCCAACCGCATGCAGACCACCTTCGACGGCGAGCTGCCCGACCTGACCCTGAAGCAGTGGCTGGCACTGACGGTGATCGCGCACCTGCCACAGCCGGTGGCGTCCACCGCGGTGGTCGCGGACGCCCTGGGCACGACCCATCAGAACGTCAGCAAGCTGGTCGCGGCGCTGGCGTCCGCCGGGTTCGTGGAGCTCACCCCCTCCCCCGACGACCGGCGCGCACGCCGCATCGCCCTGACGGCGTCCGCGCATGCCTACTTCGCCGCGCACGCCGGCCAGGGCGAGCAGGTGCTCGACCGGCTGTTCGCCGGCACCACGGACGCCGACGTGGCCGCCTGCCTGCGCGTGCTCGACACGATGGCACGCCAGCTCACCGGCGAGAACCTGATGCCGAAGGAGGACCTGTGATGAAGCTCTCGACGCTGCTGAAGCGCTCCGTGGCGGTGCTGGGCGGCGGCTGCTGGTCGGCTGGGCCGGCCTCGAGCTGGTGCGGCCACTGCCCGACGACCACCTCGACCCGGCGACCTACCAGCGCACCGCCACCGGGACGCGCGCGGTCGTGGTGCCGTTGACGATCCGGGTGGCCCCGGTGACGAGCCTCGCGCTCCAGAACTCCGACCTCGAGGCCACCCTCGAGCGGGACGAACGCGGGAACATCCACATCGTGTTCGCGGTCACGGACACGTCCGGGCGGCGAATCGAGGGCGCCTTCCACGAGAACAGCCCCCTGCCGAGCCTGCCCACCCAGCTGCTGGCCCCGGTGGGGGCGTCCGCCCGGACACCGGTGATGTTCCCGCACTTCGTGCTGCACGACTTCGACTTCGTGCGGCTGAGCGGCCGCATGGAGGTCACGGTGGACGGTCACCCGCTCCAGTTGGGGGGAATCCCGGTTCCGCTGGTGGCCCAAGGACAGCCCCGGAGCTTCGTGAAGTTCGTGCCCGAGACCGACATCCTGGAGGTCTTCCCGGCCGACGTCACGGAGCTGCGGCACGCGATGACGGACGCCGATCGCGACACCGTGACCGAGGGCGAGGTCACCCACCTGTTCGCCGGGGACGCTCTGGAGCGGATCCGCGTCCGCACCACAGAGGTCGTGTTCGACCCGCCGCTGGACCTGCGTGCTCGCGGCGAGGGTGACTGGTCGATTCGGACAGAGGGCCACGGCGGTGGCGTGCAGGGTCGCTACGTGGTGTCGGACGCCGACGCCCAGGCGCGGCTGCAGCTGCGGATCACACGGGCGGTCCTCCCCCACCAGCGCGACGTGCTGTACCGGCTGTTCGTCAACGAGAAGTCGTTCTTCGGGACGTGGCCCCTCGCCTACTGCTACGACGGAACCTTCGACCTGGATGCCGGGACCGTGTCGGCCCGGTGGTTCAACGACGCACCCTTGGGGTGAGATCAGCGCCGCCCCCCTCATGGCAGAAGGCCCGGAGAGGAGCTCTCCGGGCCTTCTGGTTGGTACACCGCCAGGGACTCGAACCCTGAACCCGCTGATTAAGAGTCAGCTGCTCTGCCAGTTGAGCTAGCGGTGCGCGCGATGAAGAACGTTACACCCGCGGATACCTCATGCAAAATCGAGGTGACGCAACCGATGACAACAAGCCGCTGGGCTGGGGCCCCCGCTCGACGGTGGGCGGGGCGGGCGCTCCGTGGCGGGTTCTGGCAGGTGGTCCGACCACTTCGTGCCACCGGACGCCCGCAGCCGCCTCCCGTGGCCGTTCCATGTCACGGTGTGGTCGGTAGTCCGACCACTTTCTGCCACGGATCAGAGCGTGCAGAGGGGACAGCGACTCAGGTGCCCGTCCCAACCCCGGGCCCGCAACGCCCTCGCCACCTGATCGGCCACCTTGCAGGGACGCGTCCGCACATCGACGGTGCCGTAGCGCAGCGTCCCGATCCCCACGATGACGTGCTCGTTGTCCTTCTCGAGGTCGCGCAGCACACGCCGCAGGTGGTGGCGTCCGTCTAGTTCGACGGCAAGCCTCCAGCGCTCGTACCGGACGTCGTGGCGCCACGGCCCCACCGTCGACACCTGGCGCAGGCCGACCGGTAGCCCGTGGGCCCGCTCGACGTCACGCCGGTAGACCCACTCGAGCGTGCTCTCGATGCCGCCGTAGTCGCGCAGCACGTCGCGGACCATCTGCGCATTCGGCAGGCGGGGTCGCTCCTGGCTGCGGGTGGCGACGTCGACCACGCGGACGAGCCCCTCCCGGACGGTGTCGGCCAGAACCCCCACCCAGCGCTCGAGGGTGCAGTCGGCGGCGATGTCGAGCAGGGCGTCGTCCAGACGAATCGCCGGGAGTGAACCGCGGGCGTCCCCGAGGCGTCCGCGGATGTCGCGGGAGAACACCCAGCCGGGCCGGTTCGCCGGCCGCCGGTCCGGGGGCGTCCACGTCGTGACGAGGCGTGGCACGGGCACCACCTGGGCGCGGGCCAGGGCGGCCCACCCGCCGAGTGCGGCCCCGGGGCCGCCGAGGAGGACGCCCGCCCACAGGCGGCCCTGGTCGGTGATGGACGGGGCTGGCACGATGATTCCCCTGGCTGGCTGGATCCACGCGCCGGTGCCCAACAGGCGACGCATCGGCGTCCGGCCGATCTCGGCCAGCACCTGGGCGCGGGTCAGGACGCCGCCCTGCCGGGATGCGCGTCGCAGGAGGGTCTCGGGGACCTCAGTTCGCTCGAACACACCGATACCTTAGGAACGCCTGATCACCCGAGGATCCGTGGCACGAAGTGGTCGGACTACCGGCCACAACGTGCCATGGAACGGCCACGGGCGGCGGCTGAAGCCGTCCAGTGGCAGGAACTGGTCGGACTACCGGCCAGAACCCGCCACCGAACACAGCGGTGCCCCGGAGCCACGGCTCCGGGGCACCACTGGACGAGGGGTCAGCCCTTGACGCCACCGGCCAGCATGCCGCGCACGAAGAAGCGCTGCAGTGACAGGAACACGATCAGCGGCACGATCATGGCCACGAACGCACCCGCGGAGAGCACGTGCCAGGCCTGGCCACGGCTACCCACCATCTCGGCGATCATCACCGTGATCGGGCGGTAGTCCGAGCTGGCGAACGTGAGGCCGACCAGCAGGTCGTTCCAGACCCACAGGAACTGGAAGATGCCGAACGAAGCGATCGCGGGGACCAGCAGGGGCATGAGCACCTGGAAGAACACGCGCACGTGGCCGGCACCGTCGACGCGGGCCGCCTCGATCAGGGACGCCGGGATCTCCCGCATGAAGTTGTGCAGCAGGAAGATCGCCAGCGGCAGGCCGAAGATGGTGTGCGACAGCCACACCGTCCAGTAGGTGCCGACCAGCCCGAACTGCACGTACTGAGTGAGCAGCGGGATCAGCGTCACCTGGATCGGCACGATCTGCAGCGCGAACACGGCCACGAAGAGCCAGTCGCGCCCCTTGAAGTCGATCCACGCGAACGCGTAGGCCGCCAGCAGGGCCAGGATGATCGGGATGATCACCGAGGGCAGGGTGATGACGATCGTGTTGACGAACGGCTGCACCAGGTCGCCCGAACCGGTCAGGACGGCCTCGTAGTTGGCCAGGCTGAACTCGGGGTTGGTGAAGACCGTCCACCACCCGGTGCGCCGGATGTCGGCGGCGGGGCGGAACGACGTGACCAGCAGGCCGGCCGTGGGGATCGTCCACACGATCGCGATCACGATCGCGATGATGGACGCCGCGGGCGAGCTCAGCCGGTTCTTGGCGTCGACCGCGCGCTGCTCGGCGCGGGTCAGCTTGCGCGTCGGACCGTGGGCGGCCGAACGGCTCTCGGTCGCGGCGGCCGGCACGGAGGCCGGTGCCGGCGGATTCGACTGGGTCATCGCTCCCCCTCCGAGATGCGCATCTGGCGCACGTTGTAGACGATCAGGGGCATGACCAGCACGAACAGCAGCACGGCCAGCGCCGCACCGATGCCCTGCGCCTGGCGGCCGAACGTCTGCGTGTAGAACTCGTTCGCCACGATCGAGGTGTCGAACTGGCCACCGGTCATCGTGCGGACGATGTCGAAGGCCTTCAGCGTCGCCATGGCGATCGTGGTCAGCACGACGATGATCGCCGAGCGCACGCTGGGCACCGTGATCTGCCAGAACAGGCGCATGCCCGTGGCGCCGTCCACGTTGGCGGCCTCGATCGTCTCGTCGGGGATCGCCTTGATGGCGGCCGACAGCACCGTCATCGCGAAACCGGTCTGGATCCAGACCATGACGATGATGAGGTAGAAGGTGTTGATCGGGGCGTTCAGCAGGAACTGCTGGGGCTCCAGACCCATCCACACGAGGATCTGGTTGAGCAGACCCGTCTGCGGGACGCCCTTGGCCTTGTACTCGTAGACGAACTTCCAGATGATCGACGCGCCCACCATGGAGATGGCCATGGGCAGGAAGATCAGGGTCTTGGCGAACTTCTCGAACCGGGTGCGGTCGACGAGGACGGCGTAGACCAGGCCCAGCGCGGTCGACAGCAGCGGCACCAGCAGCACCCACAGGAAGGTGTTCCGCAACACGGTGAGGAACAGGTCCTGGGTGAAGATGCTGACGTAGTTCTCGAGCCCGACGAACTCGCTCAGGCTGTTGTTGTACAGCGAGTTGCGGATCGTCATGAACGCCGGAATGAGCAGGCCCATGACGATCAGCAGCAGCGCAGGGCCGAGGTACCCGCCGGCCGCGACCCAACGCGGCAGGCTCGGACGATCGACCAGCACCAGCACGGCGGCCATCACCAGCGCGAACAGCGCGATGGCGAACAGCATGACGAGGAACTTCTCGATCGTGGTGTCCGGTTGCATCAGCCAGTCCATGCGTACTCCTTTCCTTTCTCAGGGGAAGGGGCCCCGGCCAGCCGGGGCCCCTTCTGAAGGTGTCAGTCGCTCAGCAGATCACTGCTTGGGCCACGAGGCCTCGATGGCGGTGGCGGCGTCCTGGGTGCTCTTGCCGAGCGCGATCCAGTCCGTCATCTCCTTCCAGAAGGAACCGGCGCCGACGGCGCTGGGCATCAGGTCGGAACCATCGAAGCGGACGACGGCGTCGTCGGCGGTGATCAGCTCGTAGCTCATCTTGTCGATCGGCTTGACCAGCTTGTTGGGGTCGAGCTCGCTGTTGGCGGAGAGCCAGCCCCCGTTGGGCGTGGCGTCAGCCTTGGCGTTGGACCACTCGGGGCTGGTCAGGTAGGCCTGCAGCGCGGCCACCTCGGGGGCGTCGCGGAACGCGAGCGCGAACTCGCCACCCACGAGCACCGGAGGCGTGGCGCTCTCGCCCGGGAGCGGGAAGGCCCACACGTCACCGTTCTCGCTCACGTCGGCGTCGGGGTCGGCGGTCTGCCAGTTGGCCTGGTAGAAGGACGCCTGGCGGTGCATGAAGCACATGCCGTCGAGGATCGGGAAGCCCGCGTCGGTGAACGGCGTGGTCGCGATCGTCGTCACGCCACCCAGGCCACCGTTGACGTACTGCTCGTTCTTCAGGATCGAACCGGCCTTGTCGATCGCCTCGATGACCACCGGGTCGTTGAACGGGATCTCGTGGTTGACCCACTGGTCGTACTGCTCGGGCGTGCCGACGCGCAGCATCATGTCCTCGACCCAGTCGGTGGCCGGCCAGCCGGTCGCGCCTCCGGACTCGATGCCGGCGCACCAGGCCTTGCTGGTGGTGTCGTCGGCCGGGATGTCGGCGGTGATCTTGTCGGTCAGTGCCATGAGCTCGTCCCACGTCTTGGGGATCTCGTAGCCCTTCTCGGCGAACGTCTTCGGGGAGTACCAGACGAACGACTTGGCGTTGGCGCCGATCGGGATGCCGTAGTACTTGCCGTCGACCATGCCGACGTTCTTCCAGAACTCCTTGTAGTACTTGTCGACGTTCGCGGTGGCGGCCTCGCCGACCGGGACGACCTTGTCGGCGTTCTCCTTGACCAGGGTCTGGAGGAGGCCGGGCTGCGGGATGTAGGCGAGGTCAGGAGCGTTGCCGGCCTTGACGCGGACGGGGAGCTGGGCCTCGAACTCGCGGCTGCCCTCGTACTCGACCTTGGCGCCGGTGCACTCCTCGAAGGGAATGAAGGCGTCGATGTGGGGCTTGGCCTCGGCGTCGCTGGCGATCGACGTGTAGACGGTGATCGTCTTGCCGCTCAGGTCACCGTAGGACTCGAAGGCGGCACAGTCGGTGGCGCCGCCACCCGTACCACCACCGGCGGTCGAGCCGCCGGGTGCCGGGGTCGCGCCACCGGAACACGCGGAAACGGCGAGGACCGCACCGGCGGAGAGTGCCACGAACATTCCACGCTTGGTCTTGCTGGTCATCAAACCTCACTTCTGTGTGGGGGCGTGGCACGCTGACGTGCCACTGATGAGGCAACCGTAGACCCGCGCGGCGGCGGTCGTGAAGGTGGGGCCCGGCATCGTTACCAAGCCTTGACTCTGCCATGGCACAAAGTCCGGCGGGGTGCAGGAAACCCTCAGTCAGGCCACCTTTGGCTCGATTTGATGAGTGAAGGGGGCGCCGCGTGGGCCCGCCGTCAGCCGCGCGCGATGGAGCGGGCCACAATGAGGAAGGCGACTCCGCCGAGGACGGCAACGGCGAGTGCGGCCAGGCGCGTCGTGCGCGGGGTGCCGTCGACGGCGACGAACTGGGCCTTGGCGGCCTGGAACTCGCCGGCGGCGAAGGCCTTGGCGTCCTGCACCGTGCGGGCGGCGACGGCCTTCGGGTGGGCCTGGGTGATCAGGCCCTCGACGTTGCTCGCCAGCCGGGCGCGCGCGGCCGCGATCTCGGCCTGGATCTGCTCCTTGGAACGGGTGCCCTCTGCCACGTTCGGTCCTCTCCCCTGACGCCACGGACTGGTTCGGGGACCACCCTATGCCATTGGCTACGCTGGCGCCCATGGCCAAACTGAAGGTGGGCGACGCCGCCCCGAGCTTCTCCCTGCCCGACGCCGACGGCATCCTCGTCTCCCTGTCCGACTACGCCGGACGCCGCGTGATCGTCTACTTCTACCCCGCGGCGATGACCCCAGGGTGCACCACCCAGGCCGTCGACTTCACCGCCAACGCCGCCGACATCGACTCGGCCGGCTTCGACGTGGTCGGCATCTCCCCCGACACCCCGGCCAAGCTGGCCGCGTTCCGCGAGAAGGAGACGCTCGACGTCACCCTGCTGGCCGACGAGGACCGCGCGGTCATGAACGCCTACGGCGCCTACGGCACGAAGATGCTCTACGGCAAGGAGATCGAGGGCGTCATCCGCTCCACCTTCGTCGTCGACGTGGACGCCGAGGGCAACGGCACCATCTCCGTCGCGCAGTACAACGTGCGCGCCACCGGGCACGTCAACAAGCTGCGCCGCGACCTCGGCATCTGACCCCCTCCGTCCAAGGTCCTGTGGACGGGTCCGTGGAGAACAGCCGGTGAACTGTGGGCAACATGTGGATGTCCCTGTGGGTGACAAATTCCAACGAAGTAGTTCCTGACTAGGGGTTGTGCTCCTGTCGGGACTCGCGTAGAAATGTTCCTACGCAGCCCTTCGGGGCAGCTGGCGACACCAAGGGAAGCGATTCCTCTCGACGGGCTTCGGCCCATCGGACCAGCCGGGTGACAGGCCGGACGGGAATCAGGTACCGCGGAGTCGTCGATCGGAGTAGTCACCACGACCCGGTCAACCAGAGAGCCCCCTGGAACTCATACTTCCAGGGGGCTCTCGCCATGTCCGGGGCCGGGGGGCGGGCGTCAGAGCCCGGGGCGTCCGAGGATGACCCACACGACGGCGGCCACGACCAGCAGCGTGCCCACGACGGCCGCCCACACCCACGCACGGCGGTACCACGGCGTCGCGACGACGGCGGGCACCTCCTCGGCGACCGGCACGGGGACGGCGTCGGGGCGCACCATCGTGTGCTCCACGGGGTCGCCCAGCCGGGGCGCGGGGCCGGTCAGGTCGGCGGCCGGCAGGTAGCGCGCCGCACCGACCCGGGACGCCGCGGGTCGCCCCGGCCTGCTGCCGGGCACCGGGCCGAGCGGGCGCAGGCCCGCCAGGGAGTCCACGAGCCCGGCCAGCGCCTCCGCGGCGGCCGCGGCTCCCGGGCGGAGGGCGGGCTCGGGCGCGAGCATGCCCGCCAGGGCGTTCCACAGCCGCGGGGGCACGTCGAGCGTCGCCGGCCGACCCTCGCCGGCGGGCGCCCTGCCGGTCAGCAGCTCGTACAGCAGTGCCCCGGCTGCGCGCACGTCGTCGGCGGGGGTGGCCGCCGCGGGGCCGCCGAGGCCCGGCAGCACCGGGTCGGCGAGCCGGGCCGAACCGGGCGTGAGCCGGCGCCAGTAGGAGGGCAGCAGGACGTTCTGGACGCGCACCGCGCCGTGTACCAGGCCCGCCCCGTGGAGCGCCGCCAACCCCGAGAGCACGCCCGCGACCAGCGCGACCGCCGTCTTCGGGGGCAGGGGCCCCTCGCTGCGGAGCACCTCCGCGAGGCTGCCGGCGTCCATGAAGTCGGTGACCACCGCCGTGCGGTGCCGCTCCTCGACCAGGTCCCGGATCGCGACGAGGTGCGGGTCGCGGAGCTCGCGCAGCGGCGAGCCGGCGCGCAGGGTGCGGCGCAGGGCAGATCGGTCGGTGACCTCGGCCGGGGCGAGCACGCGGGCGGCCACGGGCTCCCCGGAGCGGGTGTCGACACCGCGCCAGACCGTACCGAGGGTGCCGCCGAGCATCCGCCCCTCGAGGCGGAAGGCCTTGCCGAGCCGGGGATCGGACAGCCGTGCGTCGTCGGGGGTGGCAGCCACGGCGTCCTCCTCTCGGCTGGTGGCGAGTCGGTCCACCACCCTAGTGCCTTGGCAGAATGGCGGTCCCGGCACCTAGCATGCTGGGCGGACCCACCCCAGGGCTCGCCGCCTACCCCGAGGAGAACCCGTGCGACTCGTGACCGACCTGGCCGGCGTGCGCCACGAGGTCGAGGTGCTGCGCACCTCGCCGTCGGCGACGCTGGCCGACCTGGTCCGCGAGGCCACGGGCGTCGACCTCCGCCCCGAGAAGGCGCTGTGGGTCGATCAGGCCCGGCACGTGGCCGGCGACACCCTCGAGAAGGTCGGCCTGCTCGAGGGCTCCACGATCGGCCAGCACCGCATCGCCGACGAGAACCCCGCGCGGGACTGGACGGCCGTGCTGTCGGGCGGGCTGCACGCGGGCACCGTGGCCCGGGTGCCCACGAGCCGGCCGCTGTTGGTCGGCCGCTCCCCCAACGCCGACATCATGCTCGACTCCCCCAGCGCGTCGTGGTCCCACTTCAGCCTCGAGCGGGAGGGCGAGGGCATCCGGGTGCGCGACACCGGCTCGACCAACGGCACCCTGGTCAACGGGGCGCCGGTCGAGGCCGACGGCGTCCTCGTGGAGGGTGACGCGCTGGTCGTGGCCGGCGGCAACGCGATCCACGTGACCCGCGACCTCGGCGAGCAGGTGGCCCCTCGGGCGGGCACCCTGCACAACGTCACCCAGGCCGGCACCGCACCGTTCAACCGCCCGCCGCGGCGGGGCCGCCTCCCCGCGCCGCCGCAGACGGAGCCGCCGACGAAGAAGGAGATCCCGGCCGCCACCCGGTTCAGCTTCATCACCGTGCTCGCGCCCCTGGTGCTCGCCGCGGCGATGGTGGCGATGATGGGCGACCTGCGCTACGGCGCGATCGCCGCGCTCAGCCCGATTCTGGGTGTCGGCACGTGGTTCGAGCAGAAGCAGCGCCGCAAGCGCGAGACCGCCGAGGAGGAGGAGCGCTTCGCCGGGGCGATCGAGGAGTTCCGGGCGGCGCTGGGCCGGGCCGGCGACGTCGAGCGCGCGCGCCGGCGCGACGAGGTGCCCGATCCGACGACCGTGCTGCGCCGGGCGGCGCTGCCCACGACCCGGCTCTGGGAGCGGCGTCCGACCGCCGACGGCTTCCTGGCCCTGCACGCCGGCACCGGCGACATCCCGTGGACGCCGCCGGTCGACGCCTCCTCCCTTCAGCGTGCCTCCGCCGACGTGAAGGCCGTGGTGGAGGACTTCACAGTCCCCGCCGCCCCCGTCGAGGTGGACCTGACCGACGCCGGCGTCGTCGGCATCGTGGGCGACCGCGAGGGCTGCCTCGCCGTCGCGCGCAGCCTCGTCGTCCAGGCCGCCACGCACTGCGGCCCGGCCGACCTCACCGTCGTCGCCTGCTGCGACCCCGGGCGAGAGGAGGCGTGGTCGTGGGCCACATGGCTCCCCCACACCCGGATGCTGTCGGACGCCGGCGGCGACCGCTGGGTCTCGGCCCAGCGCGAGCGCAGCGAGGGGCTCCTGCGCGGGCTGCGTGACAGCATCGACGGCCACCCGACACCCCAGGTGCTGCTCGTCCTCGACACCGACATCCTCACCGAGGGCCGCGAGGCCCCCGCCCGCACCCTGCTCGGCCACGGCCGCCCGCTGCCGACCGCGGGGCTGTCCGCGCCGAAGGCGCCCACGCAGGTGTCCGGCATCGTCGTGGCGTCCTCGGTCGAGCAGTTGCCCGCGGCCTGCACGACCGTCATCACCGTGGGGGCGGACGCCGCGGGCTCGGTCGCCCGGCCCTTGGACCGCGAGCTGGTCGAGGACGTCGTCCTGGCCGGCATCGACACCGCCACGGCGCAGCGCGGTGCACAGAACCTGGCCCGGTACGACGACCCCGAGCTGGTCGTGCCCGGCGCGGGCCTGCCGTCGCTGGTCACCCTTCCCCCGCTGCTGGGCCTGGAGGAGATGACCCCCGAGCGCATCGGCCGGCTGTGGTCGTCGGCCCGCGGGGTCTCCACCCCGATCGGTATCGGCGAGGGGGGCTCCTTCAGCCTCGACATCGTCCGCGACGGCCCCCACGGGCTCGTCGGTGGCACCACCGGCTCGGGCAAGTCCGAGTTCCTGCGCTCCCTGGTCGCCGGGCTGGCCGCCCGCAACTCCCCCGAGAAGCTGACGTTCATCCTCGTCGACTTCAAGGGCGGTGCCGCCTTCAAGACCTGTGAGCGCCTGCCCCACACCATCGGCACGATCAGCAACCTCGACGAGCAGCTGGCCGACCGGGCGATCCGGGCGCTCGAGGCCGAGATGCACCGCCGCCAGCAGCTGTTCGCGGCGGCGGGCGAGGGCGTCGACAACCTCGACGCCTACCTGGCCACCAACCCGGCCGAGCCGATGCCCCGCCTGCTGCTGGTGATCGACGAGTTCGCGATGCTCGCCAAGGACTACCCCGAGGTGCTGAAGTCGCTCGTGGCCGTGGGTGCGGTGGGCCGCACCCTGGGCGTCCACATGATCCTGGCCACGCAGCGCCCGGCCGGCGTGGTGAACGAGGACATCCTGGCCAACACGAACCTCCGCGTCGCCCTGCGCGTGCAGTCGCGGGAGGACTCGACCAACGTCATCGGCGTCCCGCACGCGTCGGCGATCAGCCGCGAGCAGCGCGGCCGCGCGTACGTGAAGCTGGGGCAGGACGACATCACCCCGGTCCAGACCGCGCTCGTCACGGGCCGTGCCCGGGCCGGGCAGGAGGCGTCGCTGGTGCTGCGCCCGGTCGTGTTCGGCCGCCCGCCGGCACCGCCGCCGCCCCCGCCGAGCACCACCGACGAGACCGACCTGGACCTGCTCATCGACGCGGTCGTGGCGGCCAACGAGGCCGCCGGCTTCGCCCCGCCGCGCCGCGTCTGGCCCGAGGCGCTGGCCGAGCGCGTCGACCTCGCGGGCTTCCCCGCCACCCGCGGCGAGGTGCCGGTTCCCGTGGCCGGCGGGCTGCGCGGGCAGCAGGTCTTCTTCGGCCTGTCCGACGAGCCCGACCGGCAGCGGCAGGTGAACGCGGGCTGGGACCTGGCCCGCGGCAACGTGCTGCTGGCCGGCATCCCCGGCAGCGGTACCTCGACCGCCCTGTCGACGATCGCCCTGACCATGGCCCGCACGTGGGCGCCCGCCGACCTCGACCTCTTCGTCCTCGACATGGGCTCGCGCGACCTCGCACCCCTGGAGAACCTCCCCCACACCGTGTCCTACGTTGGGCCCGGGCCGGGGGCCCGCGAACGGCAGGTGCGCCTGTTCAGCCACCTGCGCGCGGAGCTGGAGCGACGCCGGGCCACCCCGGGCCCGCACCGCCGGCTGGTGTTGCTGCTGGACGGGCTGGCGTCCCTGCGCGACGAGTACCAGGACTACGACGGCCAGATGGTGCTCGACTCCTTCTACCGCACCTACGCCGAGGGCCCCGAGCTCAACCTCTGGGTCGCGGCCACGACCACGCGCGTGAAGGCCATCCCCTCGGCGATGGACGAGGTCACCACCCAGAAGTGGCTGTTCCGCCTCGCCGACCCGTACGACTACAGCGCCGCCGGCCTGCGCCCCAAGGACGCCCCCGCGCAGGTTCCCGGCCGCACGGTGGGGGCCGAGTCGAAGCTGCAGACCCACGTCGCCACCCCCGGGTGCTCCCTCGAGGACGCCGTGGGCCTGGTCCGCCGGGCCTGGCCCGACGCGGCCCGGAAGACCTCCGTGGTGCGGGCGCTGCCCGACCGGGTCACCGTGGATGAGCTGGAACCCGGCGAGGCCGTGGGCGAGCCGTGGCGCCTCCCCGTGGGGCTGCGCGGCACCGACCTGGGCACGGCCTTCCTCGAGCTGTACGAGGGCGAGCACGCCCTGGTGGCCGGCCCGGCGCGCTCCGGCAAGTCGACCGCGCTGCTCGGCCTGGCCGCGTCGGTGCGGGCCTTCCGGACGCCCGACGGGAAGGCCCCGCTCGTCTACGGGCTGTGCCAGCGCCGCTCACCGCTGGCCCAGGCGGCCCTGGACAAGGTCGCCGTCGGCACCGACCAGGTGGCCGCGCTCGTCGCGTCGGTGCGCCTGGCCCGCGGCCCGGTCGTGCTGCTGGTCGACGACGCGGAACAGTTCGACGACACGGACGCCTCGCTGTCGGGCCTGCTCGGGGCCGGCCTGCCGAACCTGCACATCGTCGCGGCCGGCCGTTCCGACGACCTGCGCAGCCTGTACTCCCACTGGACCAAGACCCTCCGCAAGGCCCGCGCTGGCCTGCTGCTGCAGCCCAACGTCGACTACGACGGCGAACTGTTGGGGGTCACCCTGCCGCGCAAGTCGATGGTGCCCCTGACCCTCGGGCGGGGCTACCTGTGCCAGTCGGGCGGCACGACGCTGGTGCAGTCGGCGGGTCCCGACGCTCGCTGAGAGGTCGTCGACCTACTCGCAGGCGATCCCATCGTTGTCCCGGTCCAGGTGCGACGCGTAGCCGGGCTCGCCCCGACGAATGGGGGCTGCTCCGGCCGCCCGTGCGGCCGTGCAGTTCTTGTAGTAGACCGCCTTGGGTGCCGGGGCCTTGGTCGCCTTGGGGGCGGGAGCCTTGGTCGCCGGCGGTTGGGTGGCGGCGCCGCCGTTGCCGACGAAACCGGTGATCTGGGTGGGTGCGGGCTCGGGCTGCGGCTCCGGTTCAGGGGTCGGGGTCGGGGTCGGGGTCACAAGGACGGTGACGGGAGCAGGAGTGACCGTCACCGTCACGGGCGCCGCCGTGACCGTCACGGTGACCGTGGGTTCGGGGAGCGGCTGGCTGGCGGGAACCGCGACTGACGACTGCGGGGCCATTGCCGACCCCACGACCATCGCGACCAGGCCTCCCGCCGCCACCTGCGCTGACCGTTTCCGGTCCCCGATGTGCGCCCAAGCCACGCGTCCACGCACCAGACCCCACAAGGCGACGATGAGGGCGCCCAGCCCGAGCAGGATGAGAATGCTGTCCATGGCGATGCCCCCACAGGTCCGGTTCGGAAAGGAGGGCGGCGGACGTGCCCGCGCCTCTCCTAGCCACACGGTAATTGGGAAGTCACCACCACTCCACTCACGATGGCCCGCCCTGCCCGGGAATAGAAGGTGAGCCTGGTGCGCTCAACTTGGTGAACCGCCTCCGCTGAGAAAGGAAACGCACATGGCTGCCTTCGACCCCTTCCGTGAGATGGACCGTCTGCTCGGTGACGTGACCCGGACGCCGGCGTCCGTCGCGATGCCGATGGACCTCTACCGCACCGGCGACGACTTCGTCGCCCACATCGACCTGCCGGGCGTCGACCCCGACAGCATCGACATCGACATGGACGGCGCGACCGTCACCATCCGCGCCGAGCGCAAGACCCCGGTCGACGGCGACGCCCAGTGGCTCGTCCGCGAGCGCGCCGCCGGCACCTTCGCCCGCCAGCTGACCCTGGGCCGCGGCCTGGCCACGGACCGGATCAGTGCCGACTACTCCGACGGCGTCCTCACGCTGACCATCCCGGTCGCCGAGACCGCCAAGCCCCGCAAGATCGCAGTGCAGCACCCCAACCGCCCCACCCAGATCGAGGGCTCGGTCGAGGAGACGCACGAAGCCTGACCCTCGCGACACCGAGATGTGCCGGCGTCTCCCCTTGTGGGAGGCGCCGGCACTAGCATTTCGCCATGGTGCGCCTTCGACGTGTGAGCCCCCGGATGGCCGGCTGGACACGGCAACGCCGCGGGAAGGGCTTCAGCTACACCGACGAGGCGGGCCGCGCGCTGGCAGCCGAAGACGTCGAGCGCGTGAAGTCGCTGGCGATCCCGCCGGCGTGGACCGACGTGTGGATCTGTCCCGTCCCCAACGGTCACCTCCAGGCCACCGGCACCGACGACGCCGGACGGCGGCAGTATCTCTACCACCCCGACTGGCGGGTCCGCCGCGACAAGGGCAAGTTCGCCCGCGTCACCGAGGCCGCGGCGATGCTCCCCCAGGCCCGGCGGCGCATCGCGGCCGACCTCACCCTCGACGGCATGCCGCTCGAGCGCGCCTGCGCGACAGCGGTGCGCCTCCTCGACGTCGGCTACTTCCGCATCGGCAACGACGCCTACACCGACGCCAACGGCTCCTTCGGCCTGACCACCCTCGAGCGCCAGCACGTCCGCCGCCGCGGGCAGGCGCTGGTGTTCTCGTTCATCGGCAAGTCCGGCATCTCGCACTCCATCACGGTCGACGACGCCCCGGCCGTGGCCGCGCTCGAGGTGATGCGCAAGCGCACCTCCGACAGCGCGCGGCTGTTGGCGTACAAGGTGGGGCGCGGCTGGTCCGACCTCGGGGCGTCCGACGTGAACGCCTACCTGGGCGAGCTGTTCGGCGGCACGCTCACCGCCAAGGACTTCCGCACCTGGCACGCCACTGTCATCGCCGCCGAGGTGCTCGCGCTGAGCGAGGAGGAGGGCGACACCAAGGCGTCCCGGACGCGCGCGGTGAAGCAGGCCACCCTCGAGGTCGCCGGCTACCTGGGCAACACCCCGACGGTGGCGCGCTCGTCCTACATCGACCCGCGCGTGGTCGACGCCTACGAGTCGGGGACCACGATCGGGGCCGCGGCGGCCAAGCGCTACAGCAGCGCGCAGGCGCGGCAGACGGGTCTGGAGAAGGCGGTGCTGGACCTGCTCGGGTGAGTCAGCGGGTGCGCGTGCCGGGGAAGGGACTCGAATTCTTCCCCACTCTCCCGCACCCCCACGGGGAAACCCGTAGTGACCGCAGTTTCACTAGGCGTTTCAGCGCCTTTTCGGTTCCCTCACCCTAGCACACAACTGGGCAGAAATGGGCAATCGTGGGGTACGATGGTGCACGTATGGTGCACGAACCGGGGGAAGGAACCTGCCGAGATGGCGAAGCGACGAGGGTTCGGCAAGCTGCGCAGGTTGCCCAGCAAGCGGTGGCAGGCGTCCTACATCGGGGCCGACCAGGAGCGGCACGTTGCCCCGGTCACCTTCACCGCCGAGGGTGACGCCGAATCCTGGCTGAACGAGGAACGCAAGCTGCTCGAGTCCGGCGACTGGACCTCACCGGCCGCCCGGGAAGCGGCCCGACAGGCCCAGAATGAACGCGACTCCCTCACGCTGGACGACTTCGTTTCCCGGCTGTGGCTGCCCACCCTCGACCTGCGCCCGGCCACGAGCCGCGACTACGAGTCGCTGATGAAGAACCACATCCGTGGGGAGCGGCCCAAGCTCGGAGACCTCCCCCTGGCGAGCATCACCCGGGCCGACGTGCGCGCGTGGTGGGCCTCGATGGACGCCAGCAAGCCGCGCGCCCGTTCCAAGGCGTTCCAGTTGCTGCACAACATCATGAACGGTGCCGTCGACCTCGAGCTGCTCGACGTGAACCCGGCCGTGCTGCCCTCACGCACGAAGGTGCGCACCAAGCGGGCAACCGACGTTGAGCCCTTCACGGTGGAGCAGTTGCAGACGACGGCCGACGCTATGCCGCCGCGCCTGCGCATGGCGGTGCTGCTCGGCGGATGGTGCGGCCTGCGCTACGGCGAGTTGTCCGAGCTGCGCCGGTCGGACCTCTACCTAGACCAGGTCAAGGTGCCTGCCGAGCTGCGCAAGAAGGTGACCGCCCCCGCGTTGCACGTCTCGCGTGGCGTCATCAAGGTGAAGGGTGGCTACGAAGTCGGGCCGCCGAAGACGGCCGCCGGCGTGCGGTGGGTTCACCTCCCCGCCCACCTCGTGCCCGACCTGAAGGAGCACCTGAAGCTGCACGCGGCGTTCGGGCGTGACGGGTTACTGTTCCCGGCGCCCAACGGGGGGCACCTGCACGCGAACAGTTTCGCGCGGCTGTTCACCAAGGCCGCCACGGCCGCCGACCGCCCCAAGGCGACACCGCACGTGCTGCGCTACACGGGAGTCAGCCTGACTCACGCGGCCGGGGGCACCATCGCCGACAACATGAAGCGCCACGGCCACGCCACCCCGGCCATGTCGCTGCACTACGCGCACTCGATGGAGGGTGCCGACGCCGATGTGGCCCAGAAGCTCGCCAAGCTCGGGGAGGGGAAGAAGAAGTGACAGAACGGCCCTGCAACTGCGGCCGCTGCGGGAAAGCGCAGCGAGTCGAGATCGTGTGCGATAGCCCTCGACACCGGAAACGCCAGCACGTGACGACCTTCGTCAGTTTGCACGAGGGCTGGACTGAGCACCGACCCGCGGACGCAGCTACCAAGCGACGCCTTGCCGCCGAGCGCACGGGCGACCCCCCCGACGACGCCTCGCCGCTGGAGCAGATCCAGCACTACACAGACCCGAAGGCCGCCCGGCGTGCGAGTACCGCCGAAGTGATCTACGAAGGCGAGCACCTTGGCCGGCTGGCCGACTTGTCATCGCTCCCCGGCGCTGGCCAAGGGTACGCCGTCTTCCCGAACCGCTGTTCTCGCTGCCCTGCGAACTACCCACGGCGCGGCGAAAAGCTGTGGCCGCTACTCGACCTTGTTGCGAAGGCAGGCAGGGACACGGTGACGTTGCGAGAACTCGCAGCGATCGGCCGGGCCTACGACACGCGGAACTAGGCCCAGTTACGCGCTTGTGCACCCAGGACTGCTAACTTGAGTCCCATCACCTGCGGGGCTCTGCACCCCGCCCCGGCGTCGACAACGCTGCGGATGGGCACTTCCAACGGAGTGCGTGCGAAAGCATGCCCCGGAGGGAAGACATGGCGAGCACCGCCACCCGCAAGCACACACACCCTGAGACGGCTCGTTTCGTCTCCCAAGACGCCGCCGCCGAGCGCTGGGGTGTATCCGTCGACACGATCCGCCGCATGATCTCGAGCGGGCGCGTCACCGGCTACCGCCTCAACAACCGCATCATCCGCGTGGACCTCGCCGAGGTTGACGCCGCTTTCCGCCCCATCCCCACAGTGGGCAACGCCGGCGGTGCACGATGACCGCCAACGCCGCCCAGTGGGCGGCCACCCAGACCGGCACCCGGCCCGAGGACAACCGAGGAAGCACCGGGACAGCTCTGTCCCGCGACGACCTCGTGAACCTCGCTGTCTCGATGGGGTGGCGCATCCGCAACGCGCGCCGGTTCGTCGACCACCACTTGGCCCGCGTCGGTGACGAGGGGGCCGTGCTCACGCTGCTGCGCCGCGGTGACCTGGTGCGGTCGGTGCCGGTGGACGCCGAGGCCGAGCACGTCACCCGCAAGTTGTCGGGGGTGCGCCGATGACCGCCACGACAAAGCAAACCCGCCCGGGTGGGAACCGGACGGGTCAGGAAGTAGCTTCGACGGCTACCTACAGTCTAGAGGACCTCGACCGGATTGCCGAGCGTGCCGGCGGCGCGTTCGCCGTGGTGGTGGAGCTGGCCGCGTCCGTGCGTCCGGCTGCCCTGCCCGAGCCGTTGCCGGTGAAGTACCGGCGGCGCGTGTTCATGAGCATCGGCGCGGCCGAGAACGCTGCTCGCCGTGCGGCTGAGCGTGGCCTGAACGCCCGCGTGGTGCTCGTGGAGCTGCGCCCGGTGGCCCGCGTGGTCGGGGGTGCCCGGTGAATGCGTCTTATGGGGCACGCCCCGTAAACCGTCGTCGTCGGACGAACGCGGAGTTGGCCGAGCTGGACGAGCTGCTGCTCGAGATCGTCGCGGAGGAGAACCCGGTCACGGTCCGGCGTGTGTTCTACAGCGCGACGACGAAGACGGAGTTGGTGTCCAAGACGGACGCCGGCTACTCGGTGGTGCAGCGGCGCTTGCTCGAGCTGCGCAGGTCGGAGCGGATGCCGTACACGTGGATCGCGGACAACACCCGTTACGTGATCGAGCCGACCAGTCACCGCGACCACGAAGCGGCGCTGCGTGAGACGGCGACCTTCTACCGCAAGGCGTTGTGGTGGGACCAGCCCGAGCGGGTGCAGATCTTCACCGAGAAGGACGCGTTGGTGAGCGTGTTGAACCCGATCACCTTCGACCGCTGGCAGGTGCCGTTGGGCGTCATGCGGGGGTGCGCGTCGGAGAGCTTCATCTACTCGGTGGCCCAATCGGTGAAGGACATCGACATCGTGACGAACTTCTACCAGGTGGGCGACCACGACCCCACCGGCGTCCTGGCGTGGGAGAAGTTCGAGGAGGGCGTGCGCCGGTTCGCCCCCGACGCGCACCTGAGGTTCGAGCGGATCGCGGTGACGCCGGAGCAGATCAAGACCTTGTCGTTGCCGACGAGGCCCACCAAGAAGACCGACAGCCGCAGCAAGACCTTCACCGGCGAGTCGGTGGAGGTGGACGCGATCCCCGCCCCGATGTTGCGCGATCTCGTGAACGCCGCGATCGAACGGCACGTTGACCACCGCCAGTTGCAGATCACGCGCATGTACGAGGCGTCCGAGCGGGACGTGCTGCTGTCGCTGGCAGGGGGTGTCCGATGACCGGCTACACGATGGGTTTGTTCCCCCAGCACGCGGAGATGTTGGCGGCGTCGGGGGTGACCCCCGAGCACGCTGCTGCTCGGGGCTACGTGTCGGTTGACACCAAGCGGCGCTTGGAGAACCTGCAGATCACCAAGGCGGGCCGGAACGTGCCCGGCCTGCTCGTGCCGCAGCGGGCCGCCGATGGGTCGGTGTGGGGCTACCAGTACCGTCCCGACCAGCCGCGCGTGAACGAGGCCGGGAAGCCGGTGAAGTACGAGACCCCGACCGGGCAGCGCAACGGCATCGACGTGCCGCCCGGCGTCGGGCCGATGCTCGCCGATCCCTCGATCCCGCTGTGGGTCACCGAGGGGGTCAAGAAGGCCGACTGCGCAGCCTTGGCCGGCCTGTGCTGCGTCGCCCTGCCCGGAGTGTGGTCGTGGCGCGGCCGCAACGCCCACGGCGGCAAGACCGCCATTCCCGATTGGCACGACATCGCGCTGAACGACCGCGAGGTGGTGCTCGCGTTCGACTCCGACGTGGTGGTGAAGCGCAGCGTTCGCGCCGCCCTGCTCGAGCTGGCCAAGTACCTGGGCACGAAGGGCGCGCGGGTCACGTTCTGCCACCTGCCGAACAACGCCGACGGCAAGACCGGCTTGGACGACTACCTCGTGGCCGGGCACACCGCCGACGACCTGCGTCGCCTGGTCCGCCCGGACGCCCCGGAGGAGACCGAGATCGACCCCGAGCCGACGCCGACGGCCGCGCCGCCCACGACGGTGGAGGGGCGCCCGATCCCGGACGGCAGCCGCGTCCTGGACGGCGTCCGGAAGTGGCTCGGGAAGTACCTGCTCACGGTCACGGACGCCGACCTCGACCTCCTCGCGCTGTGGGCCGTCCACACGCATCTCGCCGAGGAGACCTACACGACCCCGAGGTTGCTGCTCGACAGCCCCGTCCCCGGGTCGGGCAAGACCACCGCCCTGGAGCACCTGCAGCGACTGTGTGTGAACCCGGTGCAGATGGCTGCCATCTCCTCGCCTGCGCTGCTAACGCGCATCCTCGAGGACGGCGTCCGAACCCTGCTGATCGATGAGGCCGACCGCACACTCCGCGCCGACAACCCGACCACGCCCGACGTGCTCGCCCTGCTGAACGCGGGCTACAAGCGCGGCGCGACGAGGCCCGTCCTCGTCCCGGAGAAGGGCGGCGGCTGGGTTCCCAAGGAGATGCCGTGCTTCTCGCCGGTGGCGATGGCGGGCAACTCGCCGAACCTGCCCGAGGACACCCGATCACGGACGATCCGGGTGCTGCTGCTGCCCGACCTCGATGGCGTCGTGGAGGAGAGCGACTGGGAACTGATCGATGACACCGCCCGACGTCTCGGTGGCGTGGTCGCCGCGTGGGCCGACCAGCACCGCGCCGAGGTGGCGGCGGTCCGCCCAGTGATGCCGGAGGGCATCGTCGGACGGTTCCGCGAGAAGTGGCAGCCGCTGGCCCGGGTCGCTGCCATCGCCGGCGGCCGGTGGCCGTCCGTGGTCGACCAGCTGGCCCTGGAGGACCGTGAACGGGTCGAGATGGACCGCGAGGACGGCATGGTCACCACGAGGCCCCACGTGCTGCTGCTGCAGCACCTGGCCGAGGTGTGGCCCCCCGGTGAGACGTTCGCCGCGACCAGCGAGTTGGTGGGGGAGTTGATCCTCGCGCATCCGGCCGTCTGGGGTGACGGGTCGCCGTATGGGAAGGCGCTCACGGTGCAGCGCTGCGGCCGGATGATGGCGCAGCACTTCAAGGTCAACACCGGCCGAGTGGAGGAGCCGGTTCGAGCTCGCGGCTACTTCGCCGCCGCCCTCGTACCGGTCTGGACTCGGATGGGGATCAAGGTCCCCCTGCAAACCGGGGGAACCGGGCAGACCGGGCGAACCGGGCGGGAGGAGACGCCGGTCGCACCCGGTTCACCCGCTTCACCCGGTTCCCCCGGTTCGGTGGGCACCCCGGAGGAACCGGTCGTGACCAGCACCTGCTCGTTGATCCGCCCGGACGGACGACCGCATCGGGATCACCCCATGCGCGGGTGCTGGGCATGCGACGGGGGCGACCAATGACCGCCCGCGACGAGGCCCACGCCGAAGCCCTGGACGCCCTCCACGAGGCCCTGACCGCCGCCCTGGACAGCCGCCAGCACATTCCCTGCCGGACGCCCGGACGGACCGCCTTATGGACCTCCGAAGCCCACGAGGAACGCGCCGAAGCGGCCGAGGCCTGCCGAGCCTGCCCGATCCTCGACCCCTGCCGAGCCGCTGGCCGGTTCGAGCGGTTCGGCGTCTGGGGCGGCCGGGACGTGGGCGTGAAGCCCGGCAAGAAGCTGCCGCCCAGGCCGACGACCACCACCAAGCCGAGGCCCGCCCTCGACCCCATCGCCTGCCACGGCTGCGGGGAGATGTTCACCCCGAGCCGCACCGGGCACACCTACTGCCGCCAAGCGTGCCGAACCCGCCTCGCATCCGCCGAACGCCGGCGCAAGGCCCGCAAGAACACCGAGAAGGAGACCACCGCATGACCGACCTGCCCACCATCCTCGACGCCCTGGAAGCCGAGAAGAACGCCCGCACCGACTACGCCGAGACGATGAACGGCTACCACCTCACGGTTGGCTACAACGCCGGTGAGGTGCTGCTCACCAACCTCGACCCCGAGCACACCGGCCCGGTGAGCTTGGACGACCCCACCTCGATCCTGCTCAACGTCGCCCAAGCCCAAGCGCTGGCACGCGAGCTCGACCGCGTGGCCGACCTCGCCTCGACGTGCCCGCCCCTGCGGACGCCGCACCCGTTCACCCTCATCCACGGCGGTGCCCGATGACCACCGACACGAGCCGCCCGACCATCCCGCACGCGGCCCGCTGCGGACGCCGTAGCGGGCCCATCCTGCGCGCCTCGTGGAAGGGAGCACCCGAGATGTGGTGTCCCGACTGCGGACGCCACGCACCCGCCGACGACACCCGAGAGGACGACCGATGAGCAGCACGCGCACCCGCGTGGAGATCGCGTCCGAGTGGGACACCAAGAATCGCGGCGGCCGGCCCATGTCCCTGCTCGCGTTCGTCACCACCCCGGACGGCAAACGGGTGATGGTCCGCTACCAACGCGCCCTCGACCGGTGGGACTGCGAGACCTGCGGACGCCGCCACAACCGCCCCGGGTGCCACCACGCCCGAGCACTGGGCCAAGCACTGCAACAGCTGGGGCACCTGAGCCCCACCGACGAGAAGGAAGGTACCCGATGAGCATCTACGGACCGCACGAGCCTGAACGCCGGACCATCGAACGCGAACGCCGCGAACGCGAGCAACGCGAAGCCGAGCTACGCGCCGCGACCGAACGCACCCGAGCCGAGGCGGATGCCGCCCGGCGGGCGTCCGCCGACCTGCTGGCCGAGGTGGCGACGAACCTCGCCACCACCTTGGGGGCTGCCATCCCCGCATACCTGGCGCGGCAGGACGCCACGCCACATCAAGAAGGAGAACCGACCATGACCGAAACCGAAGACGAGAAGGTGCGCACCGCACTCAGGCGCATGCAAGCCGCGACCGGCGTCAAGCTGGAGAACCCCCCGACCCCGGAGCATCCCCAGAGCAACCCCCAGGTGGCGAACATCGCCCGCAGCATGGCGCTGGACCTGGGCATCAACCTCGACACCACCAACTGAGAAGGAGCACCACGACCATGAACATCCTCGACACCAACCTGTACCGGGACCAGAGCATCGACCCCGGCCCCATCCAGCACCACCCCGGCAACATCGGGGCGGTCGCCAACCTGCGCCTTGCGGTGGCATCGGGGGAACTCACCGAACTCCCCGGCAAGGTGCTGCGCGCCCTGGCCGCCGAGGACGCCGCCCAGCGGCTCAACATCGAGCACGCCACCACCGCCCACGCCGGCGGGGTGCACAACTTCGTGCGCGACCTGCACGCCCACGTCGTGGACGGCACGACCGACCTGCCCGACTACGAGACGTTCGCCGCCCAAGCCCTCGACGCCGCCCACCGCGAACAACTCGCAGCCGCCGCCAGCACTGCGGGTGAAGCGTTCGTGCGTTGGTCCAAGCACCAGGTCCCCTTCATCTTCCAAGAGATGGAAGACGAGATCCTCGACGGCCTGCGCGCCCAGCTCACCGAGGTGATGACCGCGACCCGCAAGGCAGCCGCCGCGCTGGGGAGCATCGACACCAACGACGCCATGCAGGTCGCCACCGCCACCGACGCCCAGCGCAAGGCCATCACCACCCTGGTGGACCTGTCCCGGCGCTACAACCGCCTGCGCATGCTCCAAGTCAACACCTACGCCGCCACCAACCGGGAGGCCCCGGGCGCCACGCCGCACATGGAGACCAATTGGAAGGGGGCACTGGACTCGGGCGTCCACGAGGTGAGCGGAATCACCTACGGCGACCACGGCCCAGCACGCGACCTTCCGCCGGTTCAGCGCATGCTGCAGCTCGCCAAGCGCGACGACGTTTGGATGCCGACCTACGAGCAGATGAACCGTCGCCTCGCTGAACTGCGCGGTCCGGTCACTCCGCTGCACCTGCGCTGAGTAGCACCAAGCCCTACACAGAACGGCCGCGGACGGGAGGACGGTTACTCCCGCCCGCGGCCCCACAATCACGCCCGTTCGTCGCCGCCTGCTCGCCAAGCCTGACGCGGTCCAATCCCGACCTTGTCAGTGCTGGAGCGAGGTGTCCAAGTTGGACACCTGCGGGGCACAGCGAACACAACACACACGAGGTCGCGCCGCACCACGAGCTGCTCGCTCGACTGCCAGTCGCGTGAGCCGATGGGGCGCAACCCCCCGAGGCCCCCCTCAGAGGCACACCGCTGGTGAGAGGCCTCGAAGGTGCGGCACCCAATCAACCCCATCCCACCAACCTAAGGAGAGTCATGGCAGCACCCCGAAACGCCGCCAAGCCCCGTTCCCGCGTCAACCGACGCCCCGTCACCTCGGGTGCCCGCGTGCCCTTGGTGGACCTCCCGGCGGCCGGGTGCGCCCTGCCCGTACCGGAGCCACCCCGCGGCCGCACGTGGACCCGAGAAGAGCGCGACCGCTGGCAGGAACTGTGGGAGTCCCCTCAGGCAACCCAGTGGGACGACACCTGCCGCGGCACCGTCGCTGTCCTGGTCACCTTCGAAGCGGCCATCTTCGCCGGTACTGCGGCCGCGTGGCAGGCACAGGAAGCCCGCTACGCGGCCGAGGCCTTGGGGTTGACCCCGCGTGCCTTGGCCCAGCTCGGGTGGCGGATCGTGGAGGACGAATCGTGAGCGTCCGTCGTGCCGCCCGTGGCCGCCCCGGACTCGAGCGGCATCCCGGCAACGGCCCCGGCATCCCCGCACCGCTGCTGTCCCGCGCCCACCCGCTGTGGTCGGACCCCGAAGCCGCCCGCGAGCTGTTCGCCGCCTACCTCCCCGATGATGACGCAGGTCACATCGCCGACCGACGCCTCTTCCACACCGTCACCCAACGATGGGCATTCGCCCACGGCTACGCCTCACGCCACGATCCGCACGCCATCGACTGGCCCCGCTGGCAGGCCGCCCTCGACGCCGAACACCAACGCGCTGGGGAGCAGGGGTAACCGACCGGCTACAGGCGTGCCAGCGGGCGACGGTACGTCTTCCCGTCCAACCCGGTGATGAGCTGTTGCGCCGGGACCGTCATGTCAGGTGGGCAGGCAACCAACCTCGCCCGGCCCTCGATCACGTGGGAGACGACCTGCACCCTGCCCGCCCTCGCCAACGTGTTGGCCGCCCTGCGGATTGCGTTCTGTTCGGCATGCGTGTGCTCGGGGGCCGTGAGGATCACCACCTGTCCGGCCTCGATCCTGTCGAGTATCTGGCGCTGCCAGATGCCTGGACCTCGTGACACGACGACCCTAAGTGTTGTGGTGTCCAAAGACTACCCACCACAACACTTAGCCGCGACACCGACACACCACTTAGCCGCCTGCCACACTGGACAGCGCAACGCCCCGGACACTAACTCTGCCCGGGGCGTTGCGTCGTCTCTCTAGCCTTGCGCTTGCTCCCGCCTGAGGTGGTCGGCAACCCATCGCGCCACGCCGCCGGTGTCGGCCGTGGGGTCAACCAGCACGATCCCATGCTCGGGAAGGAACAACGCATCCCTGCCCAGGGCCTCGACCATCACGGCGCGGCACCCGTGCATCACCTGAGCGTTGGTGTTGTCTTCCTCGCGCCAGTCGGTGTGCACCTTGTCTGCGTGTCGATGCACTGTCACTGCGTCACACCCGGCGCACTTCAACGGCCTGCCTGTGAGGCTCGACACCCTGAGCCCCGCCGAGACCTCCCTGAGCGTCCCGCACGTCAGGCACATCACCCGCTTGGCCTGTCTTATCGGGTCACCGCCTCAGACAGGCGCTCCCGGCGCGCTTCCTCGACCACTGCTGTCCAGCGGGCACGCATCCGGCCACACAACGTGGCCCACGCCTCGCTGCTCATCCCGTCCGGGCGACGAAACACCATCGCGTTGTCGCTCTCCGTCGCGTTCACTGGTCTGCCCCCTCGACCTCGTGGGCGTCGGCGTAGACCATCACGTCACGCCACGCGGCATCGTCCTGCGCGGCCTCGACCAGGTTGGCCGCCTCGACCAACGCCGCCGCCAGCGCTCGTGCCTGCGCGGGTGTCACGGTCTGGTCCGACTCGGCAGCGATGCCGATGTGGACGGGCGTCTTGGTGACGGTGCCCGACAGATCGTCGGCCCACCGGATTTCGTCGGCCGCGCCGATGTAGACCAGCACCGACGTGCCGTCGCCGTCGTTGAACCGGTGCTCATGCGTCCTCCGCGTCACGCCGTCGCTGTCGTGGCCGAACTCATCGTGAATGCGGCCGGGTGCGCCCTGGCTGCACCATGCCGGGCAACCGGCGATGGTCGGGAGAAGGGTCTGTGTGGTCATGCCGGGGGTTCCTCTCGGGTCTGGGGTGCACGCACCCCGCTGAACGTCTCCCACCCCGATTGCTTGGTGCACGCTTGGTGCACGAAACAACTGCGGGGCGACCTCCAAGGAGCGTCCACCCTAGTGAACCCGTCATTGACGGTGGTGCCGGGGAAGGGACTCGAACCCTCACACCTCTCGGTACTGGTACCTAAAACCAGCGTGTCTGCCCATTCCACCACCCCGGCGCACGGGCCAGTCTAGGAGCTACCGGCGGGAGTCCCAGTCCTGGCCCACGGCGTCCCACCGCTCGGCGACGTGCGCGAGCGCGTCGTCGGGGAGCGGGCCCTGCGCGACGGTCGCGACCGCGCGGGTGATGTTGTCGGGGTTGGTGGTGCCCATGATCGCCGTGGTGACCCCCGGCGCGAACGCCGTGAACCGCAGCGCGAACTCGGCCAGGTCGAGGTCGGTGGCGTAGGCGAGGTCCTGCAGGCGGTCCCAGTAGACGTCGCCGTACACGCCCGTGGGGCGCTCGGCGTGGCGCCAGATGCCGTTCGCGATCGGGCGCTTGGCGATGACGCCGAGCCCGGACGCCGCGGCCTCGCCCAGCACGTGGTGGAGGTTCCACTGGTCGGCGATGCTGACGGATGCCTCGACCGCTGCGAACCGCCCCGAGGAGACCGCGTGGGCGAGGGCCGCGTTGTCGCCGGAGTAGGCGACGACGCCGATCTTGCCCTCGTCCTTGAGCTCCTGCATAGTGTCGGCCAGCGACCCGTCAAGGAGGTCCTCCTTGTCGCACGAGTGCAGGTGCAGGACGTCGATGTGGTCGGTGCGCATCCGCTGCAGGGAGAGCTCGACGCTGGCGCGGACGATGGCCGGCGTCCAGTCGTCGTAGCCCTCGAGCTGGTGGCCGCACTTGCTGGAGAGCACGTACTCGTCGCGGCGCCCGGCGAGGTGGCGGCCGATGCGCTCCTCGCTGATGCCGTAGCAGTGGGCGGTGTCGATGAGCGTGAGGCCCTCGTCGAGGGCCCGGTTGAGCAGGCGGGCGGCGTTCGCCTCGGGCACGTCGGGCGAGCCGACCTGGGCGGTGCCCAGGCCCAGGACGGGGACGGACAGGCCGGTGGTGCCGAAGGGACGCGTCTGCATGGCGCCCATTCCACCACGGGTCGTGGCAACACCTGCGGCGGGCCCAGCTTTCTGTGATTTGATCCACAAGCTTTCACCGACGGGTGGAGAATGGGGGTGTCATCCGTTCGACCCAACCGAAGGAACCCCCGTGGACCGCAGGAGCGCCCTCCTCGTCCTGGGTGCCCTGGGCGCCGCCCTCGCCGGCTGCGCCCCCGGCGCACCGGCGACGCCCTCCCCCACCCCGACGCCGAGCCCGACCCCCACGCCGACGCCGACCCCCACCCCGACGCCCACGCCCACGCCCGAGCCGGGGCCGCGCTGGCCGCTGACGGGCCGTCCGCTCGACGACCCCGCCGCGGCGGCCCACGCCGCGATCGCGGTCAAGGTGCCCGACAACCGCAACGAGCACCCGCAGGCCGGCCTCAACGACGCCGACATCGTGTTCGTGCAGCTGGAGGGCTACGCCGACGCCAGCGGCGAGAGCGCGACCCGGCTGGTGCCGGTGTTCCACTCGGTGCTCCCCGAGCGCGTGGCGCCGGTGCGGTCGGTGCGCCCGGTGGACGTGCCGCTGCTGGCACCCATGCGCGCCGTCGTCGGCAGCACCGGCCACTCGGACTGGGTTGGCAACTACGCCCGCCAGTTCGCCGACCACCTCGACGTGTCGCTGACCAACCTGGCCGCCCGCAAGCGGGGCGCCTACTCGGTCGACCAGTCCCGGGTGCGCACGGTGAAGGGCACGACCTACTACGACCGCGCGATCGTCTGCCACCCGCGGGTGCTCGCCGAGCTGGCCCGCGAGCCGTTCTCCGCAGGGCCGGCGCAGCCGTACCTGCCCTATGCGGTGACCGACGCCGACGTGTCGACCCTCGGCGGCGCACCGGCGACGCGGGTCCGGGTGCCGTGGAAGAAGCGCGGCGAGTACGCGATGACCTACGACTGGGACGCCGGGCAGGGCGTCTACCTGCGCTCGGTGCCGTGGGGGCCGCACGTGCTCGCCGGCGGCCAGCAGGTCACCACCGACAACGTGCTGGTGATCAAGGCCGGCCAGCGCGTGGCGAAGCTCGCCGAGGGCTCGGGCGCGCCCGACCCGATCCACGACATCATCGACGCCTCGGGGGTGTTCCTGTACGCGCATGCGGGCAGCGTCGTTCGTGGCACGTGGGCCAAGGCGGCGGTCGAGTTGCCGTTCACGTTCACGCTGGACAGCGGCGCTCCCCTCGCGATGGCGCCCGGGCGCACGTTCGTCGAGCTGCCGGCCACGGACGCCGACGTGCAGGTCTCCTGACCGTCGGCCCAGGCCAGGGGTGCTCAGCCGAGGTGCTTGAGCGCCTCGCGCCGGGACAGCGTCGAGAGGCGGTCGCCGCGCGCGGCCACGAAGGCGCGCACCCAGTCGGGGTCGGTGCGCGCGTGCTGGCGCAGCGCCCAACCGACGGCCTTGCGGATGAAGAACTCGTCGCCGAACGGTGAGCCGACGAGGTTGGCGTCGAGGGCGTGCACGAGCAGGTCGAGGTCGGTGTCGCCCTTGGCGCGGAGCTGGCCGATGATCGCCACCCGGCGCAGCCACAGGTCGTCGGCGGTGGCCCACTCCCGCACCACCGGACGCGCCGCGGCGGGGTGGGTGCGCAGCACCTCGTCGACGAGGGAGGCGGTCCAGTCGACGAGGTCCCACCAGGCGCCCTCGCTGACGAGCCACGCGAACAGGGGCAGGGCGTCGACGTCGCGGTGGGCCCGGTACAGGCGGTGGCCGGCCAGCTCGAGCGCGGCGTAGCGCTCCTCGCGGTGGGACGCCTCGGCGTACAGCGTGCGCACCGCCCGCTCCCACGTGGCGCGGTCGGGCAGCGGATGGGCGGCGATGAGGGGACGCACGGTGCGCCGCAGGACCGGCATGGACACCCCGTGGAATGGGAGCGCCGACTTCATGTAGCGCTGCATCGGCGCGGCGTTGGCCGGGTCGGCGACGGCGGGCAGCGCTGAGCGGATCGTCGCCAGCAACACGTCGACGCTCACGACACGTCCTCGACCACGCGCAGGCCGAGTGCCTCGGCGAGGGCCGGCGCCCACCGGGCGACCTGGTCGGGCGTGACCAGCGCGCCCCGCAGGGACGCGAATCCGCCGACGCGGTCGAACTCGGCGCCGCGCAGGTCGAGGTGCTCGCTGCGCAGGTCGTGCGCCTCGAGGGTGCCCACCCGGGTGTCGGCCAAGCGCACCCGCGACACCGTCGCCCCGGTGAGGTCCAGTTCGCCGATCGTGCACCCGGTGACGAGCACGTCCTCGACGCGGGCCCCACGCAGCGAGAGGAAGTCGATCTTGCACCCGGTGAGAATCACCGAGCGCCACTCGCCCTCGTGGGCGTCCAGCAGGCCGACGCGCCCCGACAGCTGGGAGTCGCGCCAGTCGGCGCGCGCCGCGCGGAGCGCCGCGAAGCGGACCTCGGCCAGCGACACCTCGCGCAGCCGGGCGCCGATGAGGTCGACGTCGTCGGCGCTGACCCGGGCGACCTCCACCTCGGCCAGTTCGGCCCCGGCGAGGTTCACCGGCGGCAGGTCGGCGTCGGCCAGCCGTACCCCCTCGAGCAGGACCCCCGCGTCGAGCCCGTCGGGGTCGGCCGGCACGAGGCCCTCAAGGTGGACGGGCGCCACCCGCGGCGTGCTGGGCGTGCGGCGTGAGCGCATCAGTCGTCTCCTGACATGGTCGGGGCGGTGACCGCCTGGGCCCACCCGGGGCCCGACGGGTCGGCCGGGCTGCCGTCGGAGGGCAGCACGTCGGCCAGGCGCAGGGCGGGGTCCTCGAGCCGGAAGGTGCGCACCGGCCCCGGTCCGGACTCGGCGGTCTCGAAGCGGACGGTGACCCGCCCGAGCCCGGTCCCCCACACCCAGCCGGGGCCGTGCTCGTCGTGCACCACGTCGGCGCCCGGGCTGAAGGTGGGTGTCCACCGGGGTCGGGACGCCGGCGCGCGGCTGGACTCCTCGACGACCGGGCCGGACGGCTCCAGCTCGAACAGCTCCTCCTGGGCGGCCTCGGTGAACCCCGCGACGCCCACGCCGAGCAGGCGGACCCCGTCGGGCAGGTCCAGGCCGGCGAGCAGGCCGCGCGCGAGGCGTCCGATGACCTCGGGGCGGTCGGTGGCGCCGTGCAGGGTCTGGGAGCGGGACAGGATGGTGAAGTCGGGCAGCTTGGCCTTGAGCGTGACCGTGCGCGCGAACAGTCCGGAGCGGGTGAGCCGCTCGGCGACGATGCGGGCGTCCCGGTCGACGACGGCCTCGAGCTCGGCACGGTCGGTGACGTCGGTCTCGAAGGTGTCCTCGACGCTGATGCTCTTCGCCTCGCGCTCGGCGACCACGGGCCGGTCGTCGCGGGCGAACGCGAGCTCGTGCACCCACTCCCCCTGGGCCCGGCCCAGCTCGCGGACGAGCTCGTTGCGGCTTAGTTCGCGGATGTCGGCGACCGTGCGCACCGCCAGCCGGGTCAGCCGCTCCATCGTTGCCGGGCCGACCCCGGGGATCGCACGCGCGGGCAGGTCGGCGATGGTGTCGAGCTCGGTGCCGGGCGCGACGACGAAGACCCCGTCGGGCTTGCCCAGCTCGGTGGCCACCTTGGCGATGAACTTGCTGCTGCCGATGCCGATGGACGCCGTGAGCCCGCCCGTCGCCTCCCGCAGCCGGGCGCGGAGGTCCTCGGCGAGGGCGCGGACGGCGTCCGGGGAGAAGTCGGTCGTCGGGCCCGCGGCGAGGTCGACGAAGGCCTCGTCCAGGCTCAGGGGCTCGACCAGCGGCGACAGCTCGCGCAGCAACCCCATGACGATGGCCGAGCTCTCCCGGTAGGCGCGGAACCGCCCGCCGAGGAACGCCGCGTGCGGGCACAGGCGGCGCGCCTCGTGGGTCGGCATGGCCGAGTGCGCGCCGAACTTCCGGGCCTCGTACGACGCCGTCGACACCACCCCGCGGGGTCCGATCCCGCCCACGATGACGGGCTTGCCGCGCAGCGAGGGCTTGTCGCGCTGCTCGACCGCGGCGAAGAACGCGTCGAGGTCGAGGTGCAGGATGGAGGCGGCCGATCTCATCGCCGCCCAGTCTGTCACCCCGCGCGTGGCACCATCGGGGCATGGACCACCGCGCCCTGCTCACCGACGCCGCCTCCCGCCCGCTCGACGCCGCCCGCCAGGTGCTCGACGGCCTGGCGTCCGGCTCCCTGCACGCGATGCCCGAGGGCCGCGGCAACTCGATCGCGTGGCTGGTGTGGCACGCCGCGCGGCAGGCGGACGTCCAGCTTGCCGCCCTGCACGGCGGGGCCGAGGTCTGGGCGGACGGCTGGGCCCACCGCACCGGGATCGACCGCGGCGAGGGCGACTTCGGGTTCGGCGACGGCGTGGCCGAGGTCGCCGCCCTGCGGGTGGCCGACCCCGACGCGCTGTTGGGCTACGCGGCAGCCGTCACCGACGCGCTCACGACGTACGTGGGGTCGCTCGCGGCCACCGACCTCGACGACGTGGTCGACACGAACTGGACGCCCCACGTCACCCGCGGCGTCCGGCTCATCTCGATCATCGACGACGCCGTGGCCCACCTCGGGCAGGCAGCCTACGTGCGCGGCCTCGTCGACGGCTGGTCGATCGGCTACTGACGGCGCCGGTAGCCCACGAAGTCGAACGCGCCGCGCGGGTCGCGGCGGTACTCCTCCCAGACCGCGGGGTCGACGTCGGGCAGCGTGACCGAGCCCTCGGCGTCCGCGTGCACCTCGGTGAGGTCGAGCTCGTCGAGGGAGTCCCAGGCCTGGCGGTAGATCTCGCCCCCGCCGGCGACGTAGACGGTGTCGTCGAGCTCCTGGGCGAGGGCCAGCGCCTCCTCCACCGAGGTGGCCACGCGGGCGTCGACGCGCGGGTCGTCGGGGATCTCGACGCGGTCGAGATTGCGGGTGACGACGATCGTGGTGCGCCCGGGCAACCAGCGACCGATGGCGTCGTGGGTGGCGCGGCCCATGATCATCGGGTGGCCCAGGGTGACGCGCTTGTAGCGGGCCCAGTCCTCGGCGAACTCGAACGGCTGCGCCTCCCCGTCACCGAGCACCCCGTTGCGGGCGACGATGGCGATGGCGATGACGGCCATGGGTTCCCCTTCCCTGCTGCTCCGTGCGACGCCGCGAGCCTAGCCCGCGGCGAGGCGCTCGACCTGCTCGTGCACCAGGCGGGCCGTGCCCGGGTCGGCCACGGGCCGGAAGTGGCCCGGCAGCCGGAGCGTGATGTTGTGCGCCCCGGGGAGGAACGACCCGTCGGGGATCATCTCGTCCCACGCCGACGCCACCGACACGATCCGGCTGTTGACGGCGCGCTCCGCGGCGAGGGCGACGATCGCGGCGCCGGTGGGCGCGAACAGGCCCAGGGGCGTCCGGGTGAAGACGCGCCAGCTCAGCCGGGACCCACCGAACGGGGTGCAGACCGCGACCAGCCCGCGGGGGGCGCGGTCGGGGTCGGCGGCGAGGGCGTCCACCAGCAGCGTCTTGCCGATCAGCCCACCCTTGGAGTGGGCGACCAGGACCGGTCGCTCGAGTCCGAGCGCTGCCAGCCCGCCCCGGGCGCGGTCGAGGGACTCCTCGAGGGGCCGGCCGTTCCAGCCGAGGCCCGGCAGCGGGTGGACGGGGTGGCCGAGTGCGTGCAGGTGGCGGGCCAGCGGGACCAGGTAGCGCCACGACTCCCAGATCCCGGGCAGCAGCACGATGGGGACGCCGTCACCGTCGGCGAAGGCGTCGGGGGGCGTCCGGTCGAGGGCGGACGCCGTCCAGCGCCGGGCGACGTGGGCCCAGTCCTGCACGACGGTCCGCACGCGGCTCACGGCAGGGGCCCCCGCCCGGAGACGGCGATGGCGGCCGCGACCACCTCGTCGGCGTTGTCGACCACGACCTGGTGGGCGGCGCCCTCGGCGACGATGATGCTGCCCTCGGCGCCGCTGCGGTTGAGCAGGCGCTCAGCCCACGGGGGCGGGCACAGGAGGTCGTGCTCGCCGCGCACGATGACCAGGCGTCCGCCGAGGTCGGCGATCCGGTCCTCGATCGGGTAGCGCACCATGGCCGGCAGCAGCTCCAGCGGCCAGCGCAGGCCGGCGGACAGGTAGCCGCGCACCGAGACCAGCGCGGCCCCGAAGCGCTCGTGGACCGCCGACCGGGCGAACCCCGTGAGCACCTTCGACAGGCGGCGCTGGTCGACATGGACCACCGGCGCGACGAGCACCATCCGGCCCCGCAGGTGCGGCTCGCGGCGGGCGAGCTCGACGACGACCTGGGAGCCCATCGAGTGCCCGACCAGCACGGGTGCGGAGACGCGCAGCCGCTCGAGGCCGGGCGCGATCGCCCGGGCGAACTCGGAGATGTCCATCGGGTCGCGCGGGTGCGGGACGCCCCCGAAGCCGGGCAGGTCGAACACGACCACGCGCCCCAGGTGGCGCAGGCGGTCGACGACGGGCCGGAACAGGTCGGAGCTCACCCCCAGCCCGTGGACGAGCACGAAGGTGAGGTCGTCGGTGCCGGGGTCGCCGGAGACGTCCCAGGCGCGGACGCGCTTGTGGCCGCGCCCGAAGCGGTGCTCGACCGCGCCGAAGGCGGGTTCGTGGCGGGGTCGACGCATCAGACGGCGATCGGGGCCTTGATCGTGGGGTGCGGGTCGTAGCCGACCAGCTCGATGTCGGCCAGCTCGAAGCGGTCGATCTCGGTCACGGCGGGGTTCAGCTTCAGCGTGGGCAGCGCGCGCGGCTCGCGGGTGAGCTGGAGGCGCGCCTGCTCGAGGTGGTTGGAGTACAGGTGCGCGTCGCCGAAGGTGTGCACGAACTCGCCGGGCTCCAGGCCGGTGACCTGGGCGACCATGTGGGTCAGCAGGGCGTAGCTGGCGATGTTGAACGGGACGCCGAGGAACACGTCGGCGCTGCGCTGGTACATCTGGCAGCTCAGACGCCCGTCGGCGACGTAGAACTGGAACATCATGTGGCACGGGGGCAGCGCCATGTCGTCGACGTCGGCGGGGTTCCACGCCGTGACCACGTGACGGCGGCTGTCGGGCCGCGTCCGGATCGACTCGATGACGTTGGCGATCTGGTCGACGCGCTCACCCGACGGGGCCGGCCAGCTGCGCCACTGGTAGCCGTACACCGGGCCGAGGTCACCGTTCTCGTCGGCCCACTCGTCCCAGATCGTGATGCCGTTCTGGTGCAGCCAACCGATGTTGGTGTCCCCCCGCAGGAACCACAGCAGCTCGCCGAAGATCGAGCGGGTGTGCAGCTTCTTGGTGGTCAGCAGCGGGAACCCCTCGGCGAGGTCGAAGCGCATCTGGTGGCCGAAGACGCTGAGTGTCCCGGTGCCCGTGCGGTCCGACTTCTGCGCACCCGACTCAAGGATGCGGGTGAGCAGGTCGAGGTACTGCTGCATGTGGTGGGCTCCTCAGGCGTGGCTGGCGGAGCCCCCAGCATACGGTCCAGCGAGGACAGCCACCGTTGTCAGGGCCCAGCCGAGAATCCCCTGGGCATCCGCCGGCTCAGGAGCGGGCTTCCAGCCCCCGGAGGTGGTCCACCATGGCGCGCACCGCCTTGCCGCGGTGGCTGATGGCGTCCTTCTGCTCGGGGGCCAGGTGGGCGTTGGTGACCTCGTTGCCCTCGGCGATGAAGATGGGGTCGTAGCCGAAGCCGTTGGTGCCCGACTCGGCGTGGGCCAGGCGCCCCTCCATCGTCTCGCGGAGCACATGCTCGGTCCCGTCGGGCAGCACGAGCGCGACCGCGCACACGAAGCGGGCGGTCCGCAGGGGGGCGGGCACGTCGTCGACCTGCGCCAGGACGAGCCGGCGGTTCTCCTCGTCGGACGCCCGGGCTCCGGCCCAGCGGGCGGTGCGGACGCCCGGCATCCCGTTGAGGACGTCGACCTCGAGCCCGGAGTCGTCGGCCAACGCCGCCAGCCCGGTCGCGGCCGCGGCCGCGCGCGCCTTGATCAGCGCGTTGCCCTCGAAGGTCGCCTCGGTCTCGGCGGGCTCGGGGTAGGAGCCGACCTCGTCCAGCCCGACCACCTGCAGGCCCGCGCCCGCGGCGTCCGCGATGCGGCGCAGCTCGGCGAGCTTCTTGGCGTTGTGGGTGGCCAGGACGACCGTGGTGAGCGGCTGTGGCATGCCGGCCACACTACCCATCGTGGCGCGGCAGGCCGGCCGGCGTCCGGTACCGGTGCTCGGCGGTGTCGGGCACGAGGCCCGAGGTGTGCTCGGCGTGCGACAGCGCCTCGGCCAGCAGCCGGTGCACGTGCGCGTTGGTCGCCGAGTAGTGGATGTAGGTGCCCTCGCGGCGGCTGGTGACCAGGCCCGCCAGCCGCAACTTCGACAGGTGCTGGCTGACCGCGGTGGGCGTCGACTGCACCAGCTCGACCAGCGCGCCGACACTGGCCTCGCCCTGGAGCAGGGCCCACAGCAGCTTCACGCGGGTCGGGTCCGACAGCATCCGGAACGTCTCCGCGGCGAGCTGCGCGTGCTCGTCGTCGGGGACGTCAAGGAGCGGGGACTCATGCATGGCGCCACCTTATCCGAGCTATTTGCCCATTTGCGCAATCACGTAAATACTGTCGCCATGACCCACGCGCACCACGAGCACGACCACCCCCACGAGCACGCGCACGGGCACCACGACCACGAGCACCACGACCATGACCACGGGCACGCCCATGACCACCACGGTCATGACCACGACCACGGCCACGGGTTCTGGGGCAGGGTCCGGCACGCGCTGACACCGCACAGCCACGACCACACCGAGGCGATCCAGAGCGCGGAGGAGTCCAGCCGCGAGGGGATCAGGGCCGCGTGGGTGAGCCTGGCCGGCATGGGCGCCACCGCCGTGCTGCAGATCGTCATCGTCGCGGACGCCGCATCGGCTCGTCCGCCCTCGTCGCCGAGGGCCAGCACGCCCGCACGGACGCCCTCACCTCGCTCGCCGTGGTCGGCGGCGTGGCCGGCGCCTGGGCCGGCTTCCCGCAGGCGGACGCCATCGTCGGCCTGCTCATCGCCGTGGTGATCATCGGCGTGCTGGTCAGCTCGCTGCGGATCATGGTGCGTCGCCTCATGGACGGCGTCGAGGACGGCACGCTGGACGGATCGAGGCCGTCGCCGGGGGCGTCCCGGGGGTCGCCGCCGTGCTGCGGACCCGCGCCCGCTGGAGCGGCCACCGCATGGAGGCCGACCTCGACGTGGCCGTCGACCCGGCCCTCACCGTGGCGCAGGGCCACGATGTGGCGGTGGCGGTGCACCGCGCGCTGGTGGAGTCGATCCCCCACCTCGACCGGGCCAGCGTGCACGTGGAGCCGGTGGGCAGCGCCTGCGGCGCGAACCTGACCTGATCCCGGGGCCGGGAGGTCCCCTGACCCACCCTCCCCGCACGACCCAACACGGTGGTGGTGCGGTGTGCACGGTGCACGGTGCCCGTGTGCCACGTGCTGGGCGTACCCCGTGAGGAGGGCCCGGCCCGTCGGGCGGTGCAGCCCCGATGTGGCCCTCGGGGCAACAGGCTTCGTGTTCGCTGTCGCGCGGGTACCGACTCCTCGGCCCCGGGACCGGTCAGCCCTGGGGCTCGACCAGGTCAGTGGTCCAGTTCAGGCCCTGCAGGCGCGTGTCGAGCTCCCGGAAGGCCCGGGCAGCATCGTCCGCGGCGGCGCGCAGGGAACGCACGTCCACTGTGGGGACGAACTTGATCTCGGCGCGTCCGAACCGGCTCGACGGCACCGCCGCCCCGGCCACCGCGGCGAGGAACCGCTGCCGGCGGGCCAGGGTGTCGCGCGCGGCGATGGCGTCGGTCACGGTGCGGCCGGCGTCGAACGGGGTCGCCGCGTTCGTGGCGTTGATAGCCCGGACGAGGTACTCAAGCCGCTCCAGGACGCGGTCGGCCTCGGCCAGCAGCGCGGCCGGGTCCTCGGCCGGCTCGTCGCCCTCCTGCACCAGGACGCTCGCCTCGAGGCGGCCCTGCAGCTCGGCCAGCCGGGTCTGCGCGGCCGCCCGCTCGGCGAGCGCCTCGGCGAGCTTCACCGCAGGGCCTCGGCCTGGAGGCGGGTCAGCTCGGCGCAGCCGACGGCGCCGAGGTCGAGCAACTGGTCCATGACCGCGCGGTCGAACGGCTCGCCCTCCGCGGTGCCCTGCACCTCGATCAGGCGCCCGTCGCCGGTCATGACGATGTTCATGTCGACCTCCGCCGCCGAGTCCTCCTCGTACGGCAGGTCGAGCACCGCCAGTCCGTCCACGACGCCCACGCTGATCGCGGCGACCGAACCCTTGAGCGGCTCGCCCTTGAGGGCGCCGCGCTCGCGCAGGTAGGACACGGCGTCGGCGAGGGCCACGTAGGCGCCGGTGATGGACGCCGTGCGCGTGCCGCCGTCGGCCTGCAGCACGTCGCAGTCGATGACGATCGTGTTCTCGCCGAGGGCCTCGTAGTCGATGACGGCGCGCAGCGCGCGGCCGATCAGGCGCGAGATCTCGTGCGTGCGGCCGCCCACCTTCCCCTTGCGGGACTCGCGGTCGGACCGGGTGTGGGTGGAGCGCGGGAGCATCTCGTACTCCGCGGTCACCCAGCCCTTGCCCTGCCCCTTGAGCCAACGCGGCACGCCCTCGGTCACCGACGCCGCCACCAGCACGCGGGTCTTGCCGAACTCGACGAGCACCGAACCTTCGGCATGGTCGAGCCAGTTGCGCGTGAAGCGCACCTGTCGGAGCTGGTCGGGGCGGCGTCCATCAAAGCGTTCAGTCACGGCCGACACCCTATCGGCGCAATCTGCACCACATTCACACGGCGACGAGGACGTGCAGCGTCCGGGGGCCGTGAACGCCCTCCACACGGTTGAGCTCGATGTCGCTGGTCGCGCTCGGGCCCGACACCCAGGTGAGCGGCAGGCCCTCGGCGACCGACGCCGCCAGGCGCCCCACGGCCTCGGGCACATCGGTGACGACCTGATCGGCCCGCACCACGCACACGTGCCGGTCGGGCACCAGGGTGAGCGCGCGGCGTCCCTGGTCGGGGCGGTGGTCGAGCACGAACGTGCCGGTCTCGGCGATCCCGACCGCCGCGGCGGTCACCACCGCGTCGACCCGGTTGAGCTCGTCGTGGGACAGGGCAGGTTCGTCGGACAACACCTCCAGACCGGACGCCTCGACGGCGGCCCGCCACGCGGCCTCGATGCCCACGGGGAGGACGACGGTCGAGGCGCCGGTGTCGCGCAGGTGCCGCACGACGGCGTCCGGGACGTCGGCCAAGGGCACGCGCTCGACGACCGCGCGGTAGTCCTCGACGCGCTCGACGAACAGGCCGAGCACGTCGGCGATGTCGGTGGCCCGGCCGTACTGCCAGGCGACCGGCACGTCACGGGCCGGGTCGGCGTCGGTCACGTCGCTCAGCGCGGTGCGGATGCGGCCGAGGATCTCGTCACGGGCGGTGCTCATCGCTGCCCGGGAACCACGCCCCCACGTCGACGGTACCGAGCACGTCGACGATGAACTCGCTCAGGTCATAGACCCGTGGCGTCAGCTCCCCCACCGCCCGTTCCAGGCCGGCGTCCCCGGCGTGCCGGGCCAGCATCGGATGCTGGTGGCGCACCGCGCCGACGCACGACCCGGAGGGCCCGACCACGTAGTCGAACGTGTCGAATGCCTCGACGAATGTGCGCACACTCGGCACAGCCTCGTCGAAGTAGCCGGTGTTGGTGAACATCTGCCCGCAGCAGGTCTGCTGGCGGGGGAAGACCACGGTGCAACCGAGACGTTCCAGGAGGCGGCGGACGGCGTCCGGCGTGCCGGGGAACATCGTGTCGTTCACGTATGTGCCGCGCCCACGCCGTTGCGGCAGAATGGAACCGAGCCAACAGGGAGGCGGGAGGCGGGTGAAAGCCTACGAGCTGGCCCTCGACCACATCGAGGAGGGCATCCTGAGCGGCCGCTACGAGGTCGGGTCGATCCTGCCCCCGGAGCGGGAGTTGGCCACCCAACTGGGCATCGGACGCTCGTCGGTTCGCGAGGCCATCCGGGCGCTGGAGTCCCAGGGCGTCCTCGACTCGGCCGTGGGTGCGGGGCCGGCCTCCGGCACGCGCGTCACCAGCGATCAGAGCAGGGCGCTGACCCGCCTGCTGAAGCTGCACGTCTCGCTGGGCAAGTATCCGGTCGACGACGTCGTCGAGGCCCGGGTGTCCCTGGAGCGGGGATCCGCTGCGCTCGCCTCGACGCACACCACCGCGGACGCGCTGGCCCGACTGGCGGAGGTCATGGAGGCCATGGAGGCGGCCGAGTCCATCGCGGAGTTCAGCCCGCTCGACACCGGCTTCCACGTCCTGATCGCCGAGGTCAGCGAGAACACCCTGATCAGCGACCTGACCCGGGCTGTGCGCGAGGCCCTGCTGCGACCGATCGCGAGGGCGTCCACCCGCATGGCGGACTGGCCGGCCTTCCGCGACGGGCTCAACGAGCAGCACCGCCGGATCTTCGCCGCGATCCAGGCCGGCGACCCCGACGCGGCCGCCGACCTGATGGAGCACCACATCCGGCACGCGTACTCGATCCTGCCGATGAACGGGGCGATGCCCTGATGCCATACCCGCGGCCCTGGGGTGTTGAGCGCCGAGGGACTCGGTCCGTACGCGTGCGGCCGCCGTGAGCGCCTGCGGACAGGCGCCCTAGGAGCCTGCTGAACAATCTGTCCGCGTGCCCACGGGACTGACCGGCAGCTGGCTGGAATTGTTGGGTTGTGCAGGGCGAGTCGAGTCCGCAGCGGGATGTGTTGGACGTGGAGTCGCTGGCGGGGCATTTGTTGCCGGCTGGCAGCGTGTTCCGGTTCTTGGCCGAGCACCGGCACCGCCTGTTCCCGGACGCGTTGTTCGCCG
>NZ_JACJFX010000024.1:0-47446 GCF_014164675.1 Propioniciclava sp. MC1683
ACGACCCGCTGCGGATGATGCGGGCCGCACGGTTCGCGTCCCAGCTCGGCTTCACCCCCGCCCCCGAGGTGGTCGACGCGATGACCGACATGGCCGAGCGCATCGACATCATCTCCGCCGAGCGCGTGCGTGACGAGCTCTCCCGGCTGCTGCTCTCGGACGCCCCGCGCGCCGGGCTGGACCTCCTCGTCCGCACCGGACTGGCGGACCGCGTCCTGCCCGAGGTCGCGGCGCTGGTGCGCGAGGTCGACGAGCACGGCCGCCACAAGGACATCTACCAGCACACCCTCACCGTGCTGGAGCAGTCGATCGACCTGGAGCGCGAGCGCGGGCGGGCGCCCGACCTCGTCGGCCGGCTGGCCGCGGTGTTCCACGACATCGGCAAGCCGCGCACCAAGAAGTTCGAGGCCGGCGGCAAGGTCTCCTTCCACCACCACGACGTGGTCGGGGCCAAGATGACCAAGAAGCGGCTCACCGAGCTGCGGTTCTCCTCCGACGAGGTCAAGGCGGTCGCCAAGCTCGTCGAGCTGCACCTGCGGTTCCACGGCTACGCCGACGCAGACTGGACCGACTCGGCCGTGCGCCGCTACGTGCGCGACGCCGGCGACCAGCTGGAGCGGCTGCACGTCCTCACCCGCGCCGACTGCACGACCCGCAACCAGCGCAAGGCCAACCGGCTGCGCACGGCATACGAGCAGCTGGAGTGGCGCATCGACGCCCTCGCCGAGCAGGAGGAGCTGGACGCGATGCGTCCCGACCTCGACGGCACCCAGATCATGGAGGTGCTCGGCATCCGGCCCGGCCCGGAGGTGGGGCAGGCGTACAAGTTCCTGCTCGAGAAGCGCCTCGACGAGGGCCCCCTGGGCGAGGAGCGCGCCCGCGAAATGCTTCTGGAGTGGTGGGCGCAGCGGTAGATCCGGGACGCCCCGCCGGCGGCCCGCTGCCCACGCCATGATGGGGCAGTGCAGACGGTGAGGGCGGTGACGGAACGGCTGGCGTCCGCGCCCGTCGTGCTCGTGATCATCGCGATCGCCTCGGTGCAGCTGGGGTCGTCGCTGGCCAAGGACCTCTACTCCGCGGCCGCGCCCCTCACCGTGGCCTGGCTGCGGCTCCTCGGCGCCGCTGTGGTGCTCGGGCTGATCACCCGGCCGCGCCTGCGCGCGCGGTCGGCGTCCGACTGGGCCTGGGTCGTGGCGTACGGACTGTGCCTGGCCGGCATGAACGTGACGTTCTACCTGGCCATCGAGCGCATCCCGATCGGGATGGCGGTCACCCTCGAGTTCCTGGGGCCGTTGGGGGTGTCCGTGGCGCTGTCGCGTCGGGCCCGCGACCTGCTGTGGGTCGGGCTGGCCGCGGTGGGCGTCGCCCTGCTCGGCTTCTCGCCCGGCGACCTCGACCCGGTCGGCGTGTTCTGGGCCCTGGCCGCGGCCTGCCTGTGGGCCGGTTACATCCTGCTCGCGGGGCCGACCGGACGCCGCTGGTCCGGCGTCTCGGGGGTGGCGGTGGCGTTCTGGGTCGGACTCGCCGGGCTGACGCCGGTGGTCTGGGCGCTCGACCTGTTCCCCGCCGCGGTGCCCGCGGTCTGGGGGCTCGGCCTGATGATCGGGCTGCTGTCCTCGGCGATCCCCTACGGGCTCGAGATGATGGCCCTGCGCCGCATCGAGCCGCGCATCTTCGGCATCCTCATGTCCCTCGAACCTGCCGCGGCGGCCCTGTTCGCGCTGGCCCTGCTGGGCGAGACGCTCCGCCCCATCGAGATCCTCGCCATGGCGTGCGTCGTGGTGGCCTCGATCGGTGTGGTGCGCTCGTCGCGCCCTGCCAGGCCCTCAGCGGACGCCGTTGGCCCAGAGGTCGCGTAGCAGGGCGATCTCGGCGAGGTGGTGGATGGCCTCGCGGTGGATGTGGAGCACGAGGGTCTCCATCTGGTGCTCGGCCCACGGCCCCTCGGCCTCGCCCACCGGACGTGCGAGCGCTTCCTCGTCCAGCCCGCGCACCCCATCGACCCAGAGCGCGACCACCGCGTCGAGGCGGTCGAGGGCGTCCGCGGCGGTGCCGGGGTAGTCGTAGGAGTCGTAGTCGACCGCCGGCCCGCCGAAGTGGGAACCGACCCGCGCGCCGAACACCCCGACCAGCAGGTGGCCGAGGCGCCACGCGATCGTGGTCACGGGGGCGGGATCCGGCTCGGGGAACGCGAAGTCGATGGTGAAGTCCCCGGAGCCGGCCTGGATCGGGGCGGTGCCGGTGCCGCGGGGGTGGACGTTCCAGGCTCCCGGGGCGGGCTCCCAGAAGTACTCGTCGTCGGTGAGCCCCTCGAGGCGGGGGCGGGCGGCGGTGTCAGATGTGGACGACCATGGGGCCAGTCAACCAACCCGGCGGCATCCGGGACCCCGTCGGGGGTGTACGGAGGTGTACGAACCCCGTGCGACAACGGGGTCCGTACGGTCAGCGGTCGCTGCAGGGGTCGATCCGGGGGATGCCGGGCAGGTATCGCTCCCACTCGTCGTCGGTGAGCGGCTCGCCGCGGAGCGCGCACAGGACCGGGCGTTCGGCGTCGGGGTCGGTGCCCCAGAGGCGGACCTCACCGGTGGCGCCGGTGGCGGCGATGAGGGCCCCGCCGGCGAGGAACTGCACGTCGTGCACCGACCCCATCGCGGCCGGCACCGACAGCACCGCTGTCGTGCTGTCCTCGGTGAGGTCCCACACCCACAGGTAGTCGCCGACGCCGGCCGCGACGAGCAGGGACGCGTCGGGGGAGAAGGCGATCGTGTTGATGCCGGCGCGCGGGCCGAGCAGGCGGCGGAGTTCCTGCGGCCGGGCCGGGTCGGTCCAGTCCCACAGCAGGACGTCGCCGCCGTCGGTGCCGGCAGCCAGAAGGCGCCCCGTCGATGAGAAGGCGGACGCCCCGGGGTTCGAGGGGGTCGGCAGGGACGCCGTGGCGACGGGATGCTCGGGGTCGGAGACGTCCCAGAGGTCGACGGCCCCCGCCGCGATGCCGACCTGCAGGTACCGCCCGTTGGGGGAGAAGGTCGCCAACTGGGGCACCTCGCTGGGCAGGGTCGCGAGCGGGGTCACGGAGAGGTCGGCGCCGATCCGCGCGAGCACCGTGCCGCGCCCGTTGTAGAGGCCGGCTGCGAGCAGGGTGCCGTCGGGACTCACGTCGAGCGCGACCAGGTTCTCGTCCGCGGCGATGCGCGAGGTGCGGGGGGTCCCGGGGACCGGACCCGCCACGTCCCAGACCACCACCTGACCGTCGGTGTTGCCCGCCACCACGCGGTCGCCGGCCGGGGTCATGGCCGTCGCCACCGAGGGCGCCAGCCCCTCGGGGAAGGGCAGGCGCAACCGCCGGTCGTTGCCGGGGCGGCCCCACAGCTCCACGACCGCGTCGGCCTGGTCGGTGCCGACCAGCCAGTCCGCGCCCGCGGCGTCCGCGGCCAGGTAGTAGATGCGGCCACCCTCGCTGCGCAGGACGCTGCTGCGCTCCCCCCAGTGCAGCAGCGTGCCGTCGACCAGGGTGGCCATCGGCTCGGGGCCGGCCCACGCCACCGACTGCACGATGGCGGGGGCCCTGATGCCGCGGAGGTGCTCCATGGTGTCGGACGCCCACACGTGCAGCCGCTGCTCGCTGTCTCCCGTGAGCAGCTGCGACCCGTCGCCGGAGAACGCGACGCCGTTGATCCAGAAGCTCGACACGGAGGTGAGCCGGGGCGGGGTGGTGCCTGCCCCGTCGAGCGGCCAGGTCGCCACCTGCCCGCTCGTCAGCCCTGCGGCCAGGCTGCTGCCGTCGGGGCTGATGGCCAGCGACAGCGCGCGGATGCCCGGGTCGGCGCCGAGGGGGATCGGGTCGGCCGGCTCGAGACCCGACGCGGTGACGGTCCAGACGCCGATGTGGTCGCGCGTGCCGGCGGTGAGGACCCGGCCACCGTCGGGGGTGAACGCCAGGGCGCTCACCTGCCCGTCGAAGGTCTGGGCCCCAAGGCGCTGGGGGCCGGCCGGCCGGTCGAGGTGCCAGAGCTCGACGGTCGAGGTGGTCCCGTCGGAGTGGGCCAGCGCAAAGCGGGGACCCGTGGGGTCGAAGGCGGCACCGAACAGCGTGCCCGCCCCGCCCAGGTCGGCCAGGGTGGTGGGCTCGTCCGTGACGTCCCACAGCGCGCGGTAGCCGCCGGCGCCCCCGGTGAGGAGCAGGAGTCGGTCCTCCGCCCGGGTCAGGGCCACCGCGAACAGCTGCCCGCCCGCAGGGTCGGCCGTGAAGCGGACGTCGGGCGGCCCGTAGATGGTGTCCGCCCGCCACAGCGCCACCCCGCCCGCACCGTCGACCTGCACCACCGAGCCGCCCGGGCCGGTGGTGGCGAAGGACGACCCGGGCGCCGTCCAGCGGGTGGGGACGTCGAGGCTGGTCGCCACGAGCAGGGAGCTGCGCGCCTCGCGGGTGGGAGCCAGCGCGGCGCTGACGAGGGCGAGCTGGGCGTACAGGTTCGGGTCACGGTCGCGCAGCGTGCTGGCCTGGTTGGCGACCTGGCGGGACTGGGCGTCCAGTTGCACCTGCCGGGTCTGCAGGAACGCGCCGGTGGCCAGCAGGGCGAGGACGAGGGTCAGCGCGGTCAGGCCGAACGCCAGCGCGCGCCCGCGCCGCAGCCGGGCCGACGTGCGGCGCTCCTGGGCGAGCTGGGAGGTGAAGTGGGCGCGGGACTCCGTGAGGAACTCGTCCTCGAGCGGGCTGAGCAGGTCGGTGCTGTCGTCCAGGCCCAGGCCGGCGAACATGGGCAGCCGGTCGACCGGGATCAGGCCGTCGGGGGAGCGGCCGCTGTCGACCCACAGGCGCGTGGCGCAGCACCGAGTCGTGGCTGATGTGCAGCTGGGTCTCGGTGGTGCTGAGCACCCGGGCGTCCACGAACGGGCGGGCGACGGCGAGCGTGGCCGTCGACAGCGAGGCCAGCGCGACAGGACGCCGCACGGCCCGGTCGTCCAGCAACCCGACCATGCGCATGAACAGGGCGCGCGCGGTGCGGCGCTGCTCGGTGGACAGGGACGCGACGATCCCGTCGGCGAGGTTCTCCACCGCCGAGGACAGCCCGCCGGCCCGTCGGTAGTCGTCGACGGTCATGCGCTGCCCCGACCCGGCGCCCCAGGTCATCAGCAGCGCGTGGGACACCAGCGGCAGCAGGGTGAGCGTGGCCTGCGGGTCCTCGGCCGCCCCGGTGTCGGCGAGGACGAGCTCGACCAAGCCCGGGTCGACCTCGACGTCGCGCAGGGCCGCGGGCCCGGTGATGGCCTGCCGGATCTCCTCCGGGGCCATGGGCTGGACCAGGATCGGCCGCTCGAGGGCGTCCCGCAGGTCGCCGAGTTCGGCGAGCCGCCCGTAGGCGTCGGAGCGGATGCCCAGCACGACGGTCACGCGGGCGGCGAGGTCGACCACGGCGGCGAGGGTCGCGTCCCGGTCCGCGCCCAGGTCCAGGAGTTCCTCGAACTGGTCGAGGACGATGAGGTCGGCGTCCCCGGTGTCGGGGTGGGTGGTGAGGTCGCGGACGGGGAGGACACGGCCGCGCCGGTGCTCGAGCAGCCCGCCCGGGGCGCAGTGGCGCCCGACCAGCCCGGCCGCGAGCAGCGAGGACTTGCCGCTGCCGGACGGGCCGACCAGCGCGACGAGCCCGTGCGTGGGGGCGTGGTGCCGGACGGCGGTGGCGATCCGGGCGGCCTCGACGTCGCGCCCGAAGAAGAGCCGCTCCTCGGTGGTGGCGTAGGGGCGCAGGCCGACGTAGGGGGTGTCGCCGCTGCGCAGGGTGCCCAGGGCGCGGTCGACGTCGAGCCACTCGGGCTGGACCTCGCCCTCCAGCCCGAGCGCGCGGACGAGCCGCTCGAACTGCGGCCGCAGGGCGGGGGTCGGGGCGTGCTTGCCGGACAGCCACCCCTGCACCGTCGCGGCCGGGACGTCGACCAGGCGCGCGACCGCGCGGATCGACAGGTTCTTCCGGCGCCGGGCGCTGTCCAGGCGCGCGGCCAGCTCCTCCCGGGGGGTCACCGACACGGTCTCATCGTGGCACCAGCGACCCCCGGTGGGCGAGATGCCGAGGGCTCTACTTCGATCACGATCAAAGTAGAGCCCTCGGCGTCCATGCCCGTGCCTCGGCGGGAGGCGGTCAGAGCATCGGCTGGGTGTGCCAGATGCGCTGGATGTAGTCGCGCATCGAGCGGTCGGAGCTGAAGAAGCCCGTGCGGGCGACGTTCAGGATCGCCGAGCGGGTCCAGGCGTCGGGGTCGGCGTACTTCTCCTCGACGCGCGCCTGCGCGTCGATGTAGGACTGGAAGTCGGCCAGCGCCATGAACCGGTCGCTGTGCAGCAGGTTGTAGACCACCGAGTCGAACAGGTGCTGGTCGCCGCCGGAGAAATGGCCGGACAGGATCAGGTCGATGGCCGCCTTGAGCTGCGCGTTGCCCTCGTAGTAGGCGCCCGGGCTGTAGCCCTTGGCGCCCAGGTCGGCGACCTCCGGCTCGGACATGCCGAACAGGAAGAAGTGCTTGTCGCCGACCAGCTCGCGGATCTCGACGTTCGCGCCGTCGTCGGTGCCGATGGTGAGCGCGCCGTTGAGGGCGAACTTCATGTTGCCGGTGCCCGAGGCCTCCATGCCGGCGAGCGAGATCTGCTCCGACAGGTCGGCGGCCGGGATCAGCTTCTCGGCCAGGGTCACGTTGTAGTTGGCCGGGAAGGCGACCTTGAGGCGTCCCTCCAGCTTGGGGTCGGCGTTGACGACCTCGGCCACCTTGTTGATCAGGTGGATGGTGTCCTTGGCCATCTTGTAGCCGGGGGCCGCCTTGGCGCCGAACACCACGGTGCGCGGGGTGACTTGGTCGACCGTTAGCTTGCCGGAGACGACCTGCTCGTACAGCGACACGATGTGCAGCAGCTTGAGGCTCTGGCGCTTGTACTCGTGCAGGCGCTTGACCATGACGTCCAGCAGGTGGCCATCGGGCAGGTCGATGCCGTCGCGGTTGCGCAGCACCTGGGTCAGGCGGCGCTTGTTCCAGGCCTTGGCCTCGGCGAAGCGCTCGCGGAACTCGGGGTCCTCGGCGAAGGGCTCGAGTTCCTTGAGGCGCTCGAGGTCGGTGACCCAGCCGGCGCCGATGGTGTCGTTGATGAGTTCGGCGAGCTTCGGGTTGGCCATCTTCACGAAGCGGCGCGGCGTGACGCCGTTGGTGACGTTGGTGAACTTGTCGGGCCACAGCTCGGAGAAGTCGGGCAGCACCTTGTCGCGCAGCAGCTGGCTGTGCAGGGCGGCGACACCGTTCACCTTGGTGGCGGCGTACGTCGACAGGTACGCCATGCGGACGCCGCGCTCGGGGAGCTCGGCGATGATCGACATGCGGCGGGCGCGGAGCTCGTCGTCGGGGCACGCCTCGCGCACCTCGGCCAGGAACTGCTCGTTGATCGCGTAGATGATCTCCAGGTGGCGCGGCAGCAGGCGGCCGAGCAGGTCGGTCGACCAGACCTCGAGGGCCTCCGGCAGCAGGGTGTGGCAGGTGTAGGCGAAGCACTTGGAGGTGACGGCCCACGCCTCGTCCCAGTCGAAGCCCTTCTCGTCCATCAGGATGCGCATGAGCTCAGGCACCGCGATGACCGGGTGGGTGTCGTTGAGCTGGAAGATGATGCGCTGGTCGAGGTTGTGGAGGTCGAAGTCGTCCTCCAACTCGTTCTCGATGAAGTCCCGCAGGGAGCAGGCCACGAAGAAGTACTGCTGCTGCAGGCGCAGCTCCTTGCCCTGCGGGGTCGAGTCCTCGGGGTAGAGCACCTTGCTGATGTTCTCGGCGAACGTCTGCGCGCGGACGGCCTGGGCGTAGTCGCCGGCGTTGAAGATCGCCAGGTCGAACGCCTTGGTCGCGGTGGCGCTCCACAGGCGCAGCGTGTTCACGCGGCCGTTGAGGTAGCCCGGGACCATGTAGTTGTAGGGCACGCCCAGCACGTTCCAGTCCGGCACCCAGCGCGTCCGCTCGGTGCCGGCCTCGTCGGTGTACTTCTCTGTGTGCCCGCCGAAGTTCACCTGCACGGACGCCTCGGGGTGCGGGAACTCCCACGGCGAGCCCAGGGCCAGCCACGTGTCGGGCTGCTCGACCTGGCGCCCGTCGACGAACGTCTGGCGGAAGATGCCGTACTCGTAACGGATGCCGTAGCCGATGCAGGGCACGTCCATGGTGGCCAGGGAGTCGATGAAGCAGGCCGCGAGGCGGCCGAGGCCACCGTTGCCGAGGCCGGGCTCGACCTCCTGGTTGCGGAGCGTGACCAGGTCGAGGCCGCAGAGCTCGAGGCCCTTCTCGGCGATGTCGTTGAGGTCGGTGGCCAGCAGCGCGTTGCCCAGCTGGCGGCCGAGGAGGTACTCCGCGGAGAGGTAGCCGACGGCCTTGGCCTTGGCGTCGCGGGTCTTGCGGCCGGTCTCCAGCCAGCGCGCCATGAGGTAGTTCTTCACGGTGCTGGCGAGGGCCAGGTACTGGTCGTTCACGCTGGAACGGGACAGGGGAACACCCTGGTTGGTGTTCAGCTCGTGGATGAACTCCTTGACGAAACCGTCGACCGAGAAGACCGGGGAGCCCACGGGGGCGGTGGCCAGCGGGTGGGTCGGTGTGTTCGCCGGACCGACCGCACGACGACCGGTCGCCGGCCGCTCGGGGTTCGAGAGTCCATTCTGCGCAAGTTCAGGCATGGTCCCCAGCCTAGGGTGATCGCTGCGTGGCGCGAATTCGGGCCGCTTCCCGGACGCGTCTTGCGCCGCCGATGTGAGTGTGCCTCAGCCGCGGTCAGGCGGACGCCGCGGCCTGCGGGAGGCGGGCGAACTCGTCCGTCCTCGGGATGGTGCGGATGTGCCGGCTGGCGCTGACGAGGACGCCGGCCACCGCGAGCAGGGCGGTGTAGGTGAGCAGGGCGGGGGTCCGCCCCCAGTGCTCGAGCAGGAACCCGGCCGCGCCGATGCCCAGCGGCATCATCGCCGACGAGACGAAGCCGGACGCCGACCCGGCCCGGCCCTGCATGGCGTCGGGGGTGACGTGCAGGCTGAACGCGCCCATACCGGCGTTGACCGCGGGCAGGGCCAGCGACACCGCGCACCCCAGCGCGCCGACCCACCACACCGAGGGGCTCAGCGGCATCAGCGCGAGCAGGACCACCATCGACCAGATCACCGCGATCGTCACCGTGCCGACGCGCAGGCGTCGCAGCAGCAGGCCCGCCAGGAGGGCGCCGACGAGGGCGGACGCCCCGAGCGCCGACTCGAGCAGGCCGAGGCCCTGGGGCGGGAGGCCGTCGCGCTGGAGGGCGAGGATCGCGACGGTGAAGATCCCGTTGGCGGCGAGGTTGAGCACCATCCCGATGGCGACCATGTCCCGGATCGGGGCCGTCCGCCACACCCACCGGAGGCCCTCGCCGATCTCGCGCAGGAGCCCGGTGGAGGCGTCCGGGGTGCGTTCGGGCGCGGGCAGGGGCGTCCGGACCGAGCGGTAGCCGAGCGCCGCCAGCGCGTAGAGGACCGCGTTGGTGACCAGCGGGACGACGTGGCCCACGGCGAACAGCGCGCCGCTGAGGGCGGGGCCCACGAGGGAGCCGACGCTCATGCGGGCCTGGGTGACGGTGGCGGCGGTGCCGAGTTGCTCGGGGGGCACGATCGTCTTGATGGCCGCGCGCCCGGCCGGCCAGATGAAGGAGGCCAGGCACCCCTCGACGAGGGCGACCGCCAGCAGGTGGCCGAACGTGATGGTGCCCAGCGCGCCCGCGATCGGGACCGTGGCCATGACCACCGCCAGCAGCAGGCCGGTGACGACGAGGGTGCGGCGCCGGTCCCACCGGTCGACCAGGGCGCCGGCGGGCAGTCCGGCCGCGAGGTGGCCCACGCCGTAGGCGGCGCTGACCAGGCCGGCCTGGGCCGACGAGCCGGTGAGCTCGAAGGTGAGCAGGAGCAGCGCCATGCCGGTCATGCCCGAGCCGACCGCCTCGACGACCTGGCCGCCGGTGAGGCGGACGTAGTCGGGGTTGCGCCGCAGCGGGGTGGGGGCGGTCTCGGTCATGGCACCATCATGAGACACGCAAGACTCCTTGCGCAAGGAGTCTTGCGCAACAAGTCTTGATAGGGTTCCGTCATGGAGAACGGGCCGCTGCGCGTCGCCGACGCCGAGACGCTGCGGGCCTTCGCGCACCCGTTGCGGCTGCGCATCCTCTCCGACCTCTCCGAGAGCGGTCGGTCGAACGTGGTGGGTGTCGCCGAGCGGCTGGGGGAGCCGGCGAACTCGGTCAGCTACCACCTCTCGATCCTGGCCCGGCACGGCCTCGTGGTCGCGGCCGAACCCCCCGAGGGCGCGACCCGGCGCGAGCGCTGGTGGCAGACGGGGTCGACCACCGGCTTCGCCGTGGACGCCGTCGACGACGAGTCCCGGCCCGCGGTGGTCGAGGCCCTCACGACGTGGTCCCAGCAACGGGCCGGTGAGGTGGCCCGCCGGCTGATGGCGTCGGAGGAGGAGGCCGAGGCACGGGGCCTCCCGGCGACGCAGAGCGGCCTGGGCGTGTGGCTCACGCCCGAGGAGGCGCGCGCGGCGGCGGCCGAGCTCCGGGCGGTCGCGCGCCGGCTGGGCGAGCAGTACCGGGCCCAGCGGGCGCACGGCACCCTGGCCGAAGGCCCGGGGGCGGGCGCCGACTACTACCTGTTCGACCTCACCTTCTTCGCCGACCTCTCCGGGCAGGCGACGCTGCGCGGCTCGATCAACGTGGGCGGTGACCCCGACTGAGCCGTCCCGTCAGGGGCGCAGGCGCGCGATCGCGGCGTCCAGCATCGGCTCGGTGAGCTTGCCGGTGAAGGTGTTCTGCTGGCTGACGTGGTAGCACCCGACGAGCCGCACCGGGTTGCCGTTCGGGAGGGCCAGCGTGGCCTCGGCGCCGTGGCCGAACCTCGGCTTGGGGCGCGGAACCGCCCAGCCGAGGCGACGGGCGGCGGCCAGTGTGGAGTCCCACGCGATCGACCCCAGCGCCATGATCGCGGTCACGTGCGGCGCGGCCAGTTCGAGGTCGCGGTCCAGCCACGGCGCGCAGGTCGCCTTCTCCTCGGTCGTCGGCTTGTTGTCGGGGGGCGCGCAGTGCACGGGCGCGACGATCCGCAGCCCCGTCAGCACGAGGTCGTCGCCGGCGTGGGTCGCACGGGGCTGGTTGGCGAACCCCGCGCGGAACAGGGCGGCGTACAGCCAGTCGCCCGACCGGTCGCCGGTGAACATGCGGCCGGTGCGGTTGGCGCCGTGCGCGGCGGGGGCGAGCCCGACCACCAGGGCGGCGGCGTCCGGGTCACCGAAGCTGGGCACCGGGCGCCCCCAGTACGGCTGGTCGGCGAACGAGGACCGCTTCGTCGCGGCGACGTCCTCGCGCCAGGCCACCAGGCGGGGGCAGGCGCGGCAGACCGTGACGGCGGCGTCCAGCTCGGCGCGCAACGCGGTGGCGGCGAGCCGGGCGACGGCGTCCGAGGCGGTGGCGACCGGGGTGGACGCCGTGGCGGGGTCGCCGGGCCAGCCCGTGCCGGGGGGCACGGGGGACGCGAACGGCTGCCCGGTGATCGGGTGCGGCAGGGGGTCGGAGCCCATGGCGACACCTTAGGCTCAGCGGCATGCGCGGAGTGATCATGCACGGGCCCGGCGACATCCGGGTCGAGGACCGTCCGGACCCCACGATCCAGGAGCCGACGGACGCGGTCATCCGCGTGACGGCCACCTGCGTGTGCGGCTCGGACCTGTGGGGCTACCGGGGCATCAACGACCCGACCGACCCCAGGCCGATGGGGCACGAGTACTGCGGTGTCGTCGAGGCCGTGGGCGGCGCCGTGCGCGACATCGAGGTCGGCGACTTCGTGGTCGGCGGCTTCTACGCGTCCTGCAACGAGTGCGCCCACTGCCGGGCGGGGTTCCCCAACGGCTGCGTGCGGCACCAGTGGTACGACGGCTGCCAGGCCGAGCTGCTCCGCGTCCCGCTCGCGGACGGCACCTTGGTCGCCACCCCGGGGCAGCCGGACGAGGCCTTGGTGCCCTCGCTGCTGACGCTCAGCGACGTCATGGCGACCGGCTGGCACGCGGCCGTGATGGCGGGCGTCCGCCCGGGCGGGACCGCTGTCGTCGTCGGCGACGGGGCCGTCGGGCTGTGCGGCGTGCTCGCGGCCTCCCAGCTCGGCGCCGACCGCGTGATCGCGATGAGCCGGCACGCCTCGCGTCAGGAGGTGGCCCGCCGATTCGGCGCCACCGACATCGTCGAGGAGCGAGGGGATGAGGGCGTGGCCCGCATCAGGGAGCTCACCGCCGGCGTCGGCGCGGACGCCGTGCTGGAGTGCGTCGGCACCGGCGACGCCATGAACCAGGCGATCGCCTGCGCCCGCCCCGGAGCGATGGTCGGCTTCGTCGGCGTCCCGCACGGCGTCGAGCTGCCGATCGGGCAGATGTTCGCCCGCAACGTGGGCGTCCGGGGCGGCATGGCGACCGTGCGCACCTACCTGCCCGACCTGATGGAGCGCGTGTGGTCGGGCAGGATCGACCCCGGCCTGGTCTTCGACCTCACCCTGGGGCTCGAGGACGCCGCCGAGGGCTACCGCGCCATGGACGAGCGCCGGGCCATCAAGGCGTTGCTGCGTCCCTGAGCCCCAGCGTGGCCGGCAGCGTGGGCGTCCGGCCGTGGACGTGCTCGCCGAGGAACCCGAGCACGACCTCGTACCAGACCCGCGCGTGCTGGGGCTGGAGGATCCAGTGGTTCTCGTCGGGGAAGTACAGGAACCTGTGGGGGCTCTGGCCCTTCTCGTCGGCGGGCAGGCCCGACTTGCTGAGCAGCTCCCACCACAGGCGCAGGCCCTCGCCGATCGGGACGCGGTAGTCCTTGTCGCCGTGGATCACCAGCATCGGAGTGCGGATCTCGCCCACCGAGGTGTGCGGCGAGTGGCCCTCGACGAGCCCGCCCATCTCGCGCGCCCAGTAGTACGGGGCATCGGTGGTGGGGCCGAACTGGTCGAGCGCCCACAGGCTGGCGTGGGTGACGATCGCCGCGAACCGGTCGGTGTGGCCGGCGATCCAGTTGGCCATGTAGCCGCCGAAGCTGCCGCCCATCGCGATGGTCTTGCGCGAGTCGATGTCGTCGCGCGCCTCGGTCGCATCGGTGATGGCCATCAGGTCGGTGTAGGGCGCATCGCCCCACGTGCCCCAGCCGCGCTCGATGAAGTCCTGGCCGTACCCCGTGCTCAGCGCCGGGTCGGGCAGCAGGACGGCGTAGCCCTGGGCGACCATGTTCCACGGCGTCCAGCGCCAGGACCAGGCGTTCCACGAGCCGAGCGGGCCGCCGTGGATCCACAGCAGCAGCGGTGCCGGCTTCTCGGGCGACGCGCCGTGGGGCAGCGCCAGCCACCCACGAATCCGGACGCCGTCGGCTGAGGTCGTCTCGACCTCGACCAGCGTGCCGGGCAGCTCGGGGCGCTCGACAGGGTTGGGCAGACGGGTGACGGAGTCGCCGTCGATGCGGACGACCTCGGTGGGGTACGCGTAGCTCGAGCGGGCGCCGTACACCGTGCCGTCGGGGGCGATGGCGGCACCGCCGTAGGCGGCGTCGTCGTGGGTGAGCTGGGTGACCCCACCGGAGGCGACGTCGAGGCGGAACAGCGGGCCCCGGCCGTCCTGGTCGGCCTGCAGCAGCACGGCGTCGCCGGCGGGGTACCAGGCGATCGGGCTCGCCCACTGGTCGAACGCGTCGGCGATCGGGCTGACGATGCCCGAGGCGATGTCGAGCAGGCCCAGCTCGTGGCTCGGGGCCATGGTGGCGGTGCCGGTGCGGCCGTACACCACCAACGCGCGGGTGCCGTCGGGGCTGACCGGGCCGGGCGTGTAGTCGGTGCCGGTGACGCCGGCCACGAGGTCGGTCCAGGTGCCCTCGGCGACGTCGACCTTCACGATCGAGGTCAGCCGGTCACCCAGCGCGACCGGGATCGTGCGGCCGGCCAGCACGAACGAGCCGTCGGGGGCCACGCTCAGGCCGTGGCTGCTCAGGTGGCTGCCGAGACCCTTCGTGAGCAGGCGCAGGCGCTTCGGGGCGACGGCGTCCACGGTGCGGGGGAGCGTGGGGTCGGTGGCGGCCTCGGCGTCGGCGGGATCGGCCGCGTCGGCGTCCTCGTCGGACGGCTCGGTGATGGGGGCGTCCTCGAGCACGAAGAGGTGGGCGGCGTCGGGGCCGAGGTCGGCGTCCCAGTAGCGCACGGCCGCGTCGGTGTGCAGGATCGCGGCGACCTTCTTCTCCTTGCGCTGCTTGCGCGCCTCGGCGTCGGCCTTCTCGGGGTCGTCGGCGTGCTCGGCCACCGGCATCAGCGGGGCCACGACGAACACGCCGCCGCCGCGCCCGGTCAGGACGGCCTGGATGCCGCCGGGACGCGAGATGACCAGCCGGGCCTCGCCGCCCGCGGCAGGGACCATCCAGAGCGCGGCGACCGGGTCGTCGCCGTCACCGTCGGGGTCGGGGCGGGCCGAGACGAAGTACAGGTTGCCCTCGGCGTCGAAGGCCGCACCCGACTCGCCCTTGGCCGAACGGGTGACGCGGCGCGCGGGCGCCTCGCCGGCCGGGTCGAGCTCCCAGACCGCGTTGGCGTAGCGGGTCTTCTTGGCGTCCAGCGTCGAGACGATCGTGGCCAGCCGCTTGCCGTCGGGACTCAGCGCCAGCTCGTTCACGCGCGGGTACGCGATGAAGTGCTGCAGGTCGTGGAACGGGGTCTCAGGGCGTCGTCGACTCATGCGGCCCATCCTGCCGCGCGGGTCAAGACTGCGACGGGAGTTGCTGCTCGACGGGGAACGCGGACGAGGCCAGCGTCACCGACCCGTCGGCCTTGCCCACGATGACCGGGCCGTTCCCCAGCAGACCGGCCGCGAAATCGCCGGTCAGCGACGCGCGCGTGTTGTAGCCGAAGACCCACGCGGTCGGGTACTCGGTGCACGAGGCGATCACGATCTCGTGGGCGTGGACGGGTTGGACGTTCTCGGCCAGGTGGCGCCGGGCGACGTCGAAGGCATCCTGCAAGATCACATCGTTCATGGCCGTCTTCCCGGTTCCCCCAGGGCTGCGACGACCTCGGCAGGCGGAAGATAGCCGTGCTCGGAGACGTAGTGCAGCACCAGGTTCGGCGCCACCCAGCGTCGCCCGCCCGCCATCACCTCGATGCTGGCGCTGCCGAGGTGGAGCGTGTCTCCCCGCTGCGTCGCGTACTCGGTGGGGTGGAAATCGGGCGACCACGGGCCGACCTCCTCGGGCGCCGGGCGGGGACAGAAGGCGCAGGTGTGGAAGCCCCGGGTGCGATCGATGGGGCTGCGGGCGGCCTCCTCGAGCCCGCGCCTCACCTCCGACGGGCACGGGCCCTCCCGGAAGGGGCGCCTCGGGTCGAGCCACCCGAAGGCCAGCGTGTCCTTCTGCCAGGGCCACTTCCGGGGTGAGAGCACCGACCCGTCCTCGTGGTACATGGGACTCCTCTCAGGGCAGCAGGGGGTAGTTGCGGCACGCCGCCCAGTCGTAGGTGCCGCCGTTGGGGGTGATCAGGTCGGCCAGGGACGTCGCGGTGGACACCGTGACGGGGTTGTTGATGATGTCCAGGTCCGGCGTGGGCGGGTAGAGCACGTGCTCGGGGATGACGTCCCCGGGCCCGTAGACATCCACGGTCGGGGGGCGGAACGGCCACCGCATCTGCCGCTCGATCTGGTTGCCCAGGCTGTCGAGGATCGTGTCGCCCTCGGCTCCGTACATCCGGATCCGGACGCCCTCGGGCACGACCATGTGGTTGCTCGGGATGCCGATGTCGGGGATGTCCCGGACCGGGGTGCCGGGGATGCCCCCGTGACCGGAGAGCACGGTCCCGTCCGCGGCGAAGCTGCGGCCCAGGATGTTGCCCGCCACGTCCTGGATCGCGTGGCCGGCTGCTGCGCCTCCCCCACCGAGGACCCCGCCCATGAGCCCCTCGGAGCCCGCGGCCATGAAGAAGCCGCCCACACTGTGGGGGCCGGGGCCCGTCATGTAGCGGTACCCGCCCATGCCGAAGCCCTCGAATGCGCCCGAGCCGGCGCCGATCGCGACGGTGGCGCGCAGGCCGCTCATGCTCGTCCGTGCCATCAGGGCTGTCGCCCCCAGGCCACCGACCGCACCGAGTGCTGCCGAGACGGCCACCTGGTCCCACTTGACCTCGCCGGTGGTCGCCTTCTGGATGATGGTGTCGGCGCCGGCCCCGATGAGCATCATGCCGAGGGGGCCTCCGGCGCCGGTGGCGACGAGGACACCGCCTGCGATCACCATCGCACCGCCGGCGAGGTACTCCCAGTTGTCCGACACCCAGTCGCCGGCCGCGGCGAGGAAGCCTTGGTTGGCGTCGCGGTACGCCTGCAGTTCGGCATCGGTGACCGGACGCCGACCGCTCGGGTCGAGCGCGTGCAGCGGGTCGTTGCCGGCGTAGCTGTAGGGGTTGTGCGCCCACCCGGCGCCGGCGATGCCGACGAGGGGGTCGACGGACAGGAACCCCTGGGTGGCAGGGTCGTAGGCGCGCTGCCCCAGCCACTCGAGACCGGCCACCGTGAGCCCGCCCGAGGCGAGCAGGCCGACCCCGACGACGTCCAGCCCCGTGGGGGAGGACCAGGGGCCGTTCGCGTCCGACCGCTGGCGCCAGCCGACCGGGGACCAGCCGCCGGTCGAGCCCATGACGCCCGGCCCGACGACGACCGGCTGGTCCGCAACCTCGACCGCGGGGCGCTGGGGGTCGATCGAGTCCCAGAACACCTCCGCGTCGTCGACCCGGGCGAGCTCGCCGAGGGCGTCCACGAGGAGGGTCGTCGTCCCCGCCGGGCCCGCCATCGCGGAGAGCCAGCCGCGGGCGTGCCATGCGAAGGTGGTGCGACCCTGGGGCCCTTCCTCGGCCGTGCGGCGGCCCAGCTCGTCGTAGGTGTAGGTGGTGGTGCCGGCCGGCGAGGTCGTGCGCGTGAGCTGGCCGGCGGCGTCGTGCTCGAGGTGCACCTCGCCCGACGCGTCGGAGCGGGAGGCCACGCGACCCAGGGCGTCGTACGCCCAGCGCTCCTCGACACCGGCACCGGTTCGGGCCACGAGCTGGCCGGCGGCGTCGTGGTCGAAGTGCTCGGCCCGACCATCGCGGACGACCCCGCTCAGGCGACCGTCGGCGTCCCACATCAGCTCGGTGGTGGACCGCACGCCCGCCTCGGTCAGGTGGTGGCGTGCCACGGAGCCGTCGCGGTGCTCCCACTCCTGGGTGGTGCCGGCGGACGAGGCCCGGACGAGGCGGCCCGCGGCGTCGTGCACGAACTCGACCCTGCCGATGCCGTCGGCGTCGATGGCGGTGACCCGGCCCGCGGCGTCCCGTTCGTACCGCGTGCTGGTGCCCGCTGGCGTGGTCACCCCGACGCAGCGCCCGTTGTCGTCCCACGACCACCGCAGCGAGCGGCCGTCGCGGGCGCGCTCGACGAGCCGGCCCGCGGCGTCCCACACCAGGGAGACCTCGCCGTCGGCCGTGGCCGCGGTCAGGCGACGCCCGTCGGCCGCCCGGGTGAAGCGGGTCACCGTCTCCCCGTCGACGGCGAGGTCGGTCACCGCGCCCGTCGCGTCGTAGGCCCAGGTCAGGCGCTGCCCGTCCGGCTGCTCCTGCCAGACCTGGCGGCCCGCGGCGTCGTAGCCCGCGCGCGTGGTCCGGCCCAGGGGGTCGGTCTCGGAGGCGATCTGGCCGAGGGGCATCCAGCTGCGGCGCACGGTGCCGCCCATCGGGTCCTGCACCTCGATCGCGCGGCCGAGGTCGTCGTAGCGGTAGCAGGTGACCCCGCCGAAGGCGTTCACGGCCTCGACGAGCTGCCCGGCCGCGTCGTACCGGAAGGTGCGGGCGCCCCACATGCGGTCGCGCAGGCCGACCACGCGCCCCGCGAGGTCGAACGTCCACGTGGAGCGGCCCAGGCCGGGCGCCGTCCGGGCGACGGTGCGGCCCAGCGCGTCGTAGTCGTACCGGGTGACCGCGCCGGTGGCATCGGTCTCGGTGGCCAGGTGCCCGTCGGCCGTGTAGGTGAAGGTCGTCGTGGCGCCCAGCGGGTCGGTGACCGACTGCAGGCGGCCGCAGCGGTTCCACGCGTACCGGGTGGTGCTGCCGTCCGGACGCCGCAGGCCGACCAGGCGGCCCGCGATGTCCCGTTCCAGGGAGGTCACGTGCCCGAGCGCGTCGACGTACTCGACGGGACGGCCGCAGCGGTCGTGGCGGGTGAGCCGGCTGCCGCCGTCGGGGGCCTGCACCGAGACGATGCGGCCCAGGGTGTCGGTGCGCACGACCGCCGTGGAGTCGCCGACCGTGGTGCTCACCGCGCCCCCGGGGGAGCGCGTGGACTCCACGACGTGGTCGGTCGGGTCGGTGGTGCGCGTCGGGCCGCCGTTGACGTCGTACTCCTGCCGCCACGTGCCCCCCTCGGGGGACGTGACCGCGACCAGCCGGGACAGGGTGTCGTGTGCGTACTCCCAGGCGCTGCCGTCGGGCAGCTCGACGCGGGCGAGGTTGCCCAGCGCGTCGAACTCCCGGGTCACGGTGCGGCCGAGCGGGTCGGTCGTGCGGTGGGCCTCGCCGGCCTCGTCGCGCTCGATCGTGGTGCGGTGGCCGTACGGGTCGGTCGTCGCGGTCGCGCGGCCGCCGGCGGTGAACTCGTAGGCCCACACCGCGCCGTCGGGGGTGGTCTTCGAGGCCAGGGCGCCCCGGGCGTCGTAGGAGAAGGTCGTGCGGTGGCCCGAGGGGGTGATCGCGGCGGTCACCCGACCGGCGTCGTCACGCTCGAGGCGGGCGGCGTTGCCGTCGGCGTCGGTCGTCGCGACCAGGTCGCCGTGGGAGTCGTAGGTGTGGGTGACGGTGACCCCGGCCGGGTCGGTGATCGCCGTGAGCAGGTTGCCGTCCCAGGCCAGGGTGGTGACGCCGCCCTCGGCGTCGACCATCCGGCTCGGGTTCCGGTCGGTCCCCTCGTAGGCGTAGGTCGTGGTGGCCAGGTCGCCGTCGTTGTCGACGACCACCTCGACGGGGCGGTCGGCCTCGTCGTAGACCGTGTCGACCCGCGCGCCGGACGGCAGCACCTGCGTGGTGCGACGGCCCCGTGCGTCGAACTCGGCCAGCGTGACCGACCCGTCACGCCCGGTCGCCATCACCAGCTGCCCGTGGGCGTCATAGGCCATCGACTGGCGATGGTCGTGGGCGTCGACGACCCCCACGAGGCGGCCCTTGTCGTCGTGCAGCCACGTGTTCGACCGCGACCCGTCGGTGTCGGCGACGACGGTGACGCGGCCGGGGAGGTAGGAGAAGCGCGTGGTGCGGCCGTGGCGGGAGACCTGGGTGACCACGCGACCCTGCTCGTCGTAGGTGTTGACCGCCTCGGCCACGCCGTCGGCGTCGGTCACGCTCTCGATCAGCCCGGCGGCGTTCCAGCCGTAGCGGCGGGTCGCGCCATCGGTCGAGACCGCGACCAGCCGGCCGGCCTCGTCGTAGCCGTAGTCCACGCGGCGCCCGTCGGAGGACACCAGCGCAGCGATGCGGTCGTCGGCCCACTCGACGGCGATCGAGCGGCCGCGCTCGTGGGCCAGGCCGAGCAGGCGCAGGCCGTCCCACGCCAGCTCCACCCGCGTGCCCGGGCCGCGCTCGAAGCAGGCCAGTTGCCCGCCGGCCAAGAACTCCCAGCGCCCGCCGGCGTTGTCGGTGACCGCGTGGCCGTCGCCCGCGGCATCCAGCCAGTAGGCCTCGGAGGTCGCCCGACCCCAGCCGGAACCCTGCCGGGGGAAGTGCACCTCGCGGCCGTCGGCGTGCCGCCAGCGGGCACCCTCGGCGTCGAGGGCCAGACCCGCCTCGGCCACCGAGGACCAGCCCGGGCCGAACGCGCCCACGCCGGGGTGCAGCGAGTTGTACAGGCGGTCGAACCGAAGGGTGGCGTTGCCGCCGGCGAAGCCCAGGTCGCACTCGGGCTCGAGGAAGTTGCCCGTCGCGGTGTTCACCGGGTCGTTGGCGTACCCCGTGGTGGGCGGGGCGCCGTAGGCCTGCGGCGGGTCGATCGTGAGCTGCGTGCGCTCGGCGTTCACGCCGGCCGCCGCCAGCGACGCCGTGATCGCCGCGTTGGAGGTCGTCACGAGGCCGTCGCTGCCCGCGGCCTCGAAGGCCGCCGCCACGGTGTCGGCCCAGCGCACGTCCTCTTTGTTGGCGCTCAGGTAGCGGTCGAAACCGGTCCAGACCGTGGACGCCTCGAGGCTGCCGAACCCGCACCCGGCCGTGAAGTCGTCGTAGGCGCTGCGGAGGTTGCCCGGCCAGGAGGCGAGGTCGTCGTTGGCGCCCCGGGAGTTGGACGCGAAGGTGCGCAGGTGGTCGGGCCGGGCCGACGAGGTGCCGGTGCTGCCCGAGCCCTGCAGGGGATCGCGGACGCCCTGCTCGGGCTGCGCGAACGACAGCGAGACCGGCTGGGCGGCCGGGCCGACCGGCGGATCCTCCCCGCCGGTGAACCAGTCGGCCACGTGGTCCCAGAAGCCCCGCTCGTCCTGCCGCTGCTTCCACGCGCGGGCGGTCTCCCGCCGGTCCTGCTCACTGCGCGCCTCGCGGGCGAGCTGGTCGGCCCCCTCGGCGACCTCGCGCAGGCGGGCCACCAGCAGGCGGGCGTCTGAGGCCTGCACCCGGCCGTTGCCCCGGAACAGCTCGGAGTAGTAGCCCAGGAAGTCGGCCAGCGCGTGGGCGACCCAGCCGGACCGCGAGGTGGCCTGGCCCTCGATCGCGTTGGCCGCGTTGCGGCAGCGGCGGGCCAGCGTCGAGGCGGCGACGTGGTTGAACCGGACGTCGGACTCGATGCCCTGCATGATGCTCACGGGTGAGACCTCCAGGGGGTGGACGAAGCTCGTCCAACGTAACAGGCGAGGCCGACATGGCGGCCCCCATCCACAGGGGAGCACTCCCCGTGCGTAGGCTGGGCCCACCGCGTGAGAGGAGCACCATGGAGCGCAGCACGTACGTCCTGGTCGATGGCGAGAACATCGACGCCACCCTCGGGACGTCGATCCTCAGCCGGCGGCCGCACCCGACCGAGCGCCCCCGCTGGGAGCGGCTGCTCAAGCACCTCGAGCGCGCCTGGGAGCAGCCCGTCAAGGGCCTGTTCTTCCTCGCCGCCCACGGCGAGCTGCCCATGGGGTTCGTTCAGGCCCTGCTCGCGATCGGCTACCGGCCGATCCCGCTGTCGGGTGGCCCCGACGAGAAGGTCGTCGACATCGCCATCTCGCGCACGCTCGAGGCCCTCAAGGACCGGGACGCCGACGTCGTGCTCGCCAGCCACGACCGCGACTTCGTCGAGACCCTCACCCCGCTCGTGGACGGGCGCCGGGTCGGCATCGTCGGCTTCGAGGAGTTCCTGTCGGGCAGCCTGCGCGAGCTGTTCGAGCGCGGCGTGGAGTTCTTCGACCTCGAGTACCACGTCGAGGCGTTCAACGAGCGGCTGCCCCGCCTGCGGATCATCCCCATCGACCAGTTCGACCCGAACGAGTTCCTGTAGGCCGGGGGGCGGCCGGCCTCAGCGCGCGGCGTCCGGCGGGAAGACCACGGGGCCGCGAATGCCGGCCGCGTGCAGCGTCTGGATGCCCCGCTCGAGCAGCTCGCGCTGCACGCCCCAGTGCTGGTTCGGTGCCGTCTTGGCGAAGATGCGGATGGTGGTCGTCCCTGCGCGCACCTCGTTGACGCCGGCCACGTCGGGCTCCTCGAGCAGGACGCCCGCGAACCTCTCGTCGGCGTACATGTCCTTGACCATCGCGCGCAGCACCTCGATGGCGCGCGCCGGGTCCTCGGTGGAGGCGATGGGCACGTCGGCCAGACCCGTCGACCAGCCCTGCGACTGGTTGCCGATGCGCAGGATCTCGCCGTTGCGGACGTACCAGATCTGGCCCCCGGCGTCCCGGAGGCGGGTGACGCGTAGGCCGACCTCCTCGACCGTGCCGACGACCTCGCCGGTGTCGATGAGGTCGCCGACGCCGAACTGGTCCTCGAAGATCATCAACATGCCGGAGATGTAGTCCTTGATGAGGGACTGCGCGCCGAAGGCGAGCGCGATGCCACCGATGCCGGACGCCGCCAGCACCGGCTCGAGCGGGATCGCGAGGACGCGCATCACCGTGAGCAGCACCAGCAGGACGACGATGATGTCGACCGCGTTGGTGAGCACCGACCCCATCGTCTTGACGCGGGCGAGGTGGCGCTCGTCGGCCGATCCGGTGATGCGGCCCAGCAGCCGGTCCGCGCGCGAGGTCGAGCTGCGGTGGCGGTCGCCGGCCGCGATGGACGCCGACACGCTCAGCCGGATCGCCCGGCGCAGCACGATGCGCAGGACGAGCGCGACGAGGAGGACGACGCCGATCGAGATCGCCGACTCCGGCCAGGTGAACACGACGAGCGGGGTCATGCGCCCATTCTGTCAGCGCTCGTGCCCCGTCCCGACCACGCGACGGCGACGGCCGGGCACCCGGTGTGGGTGCCCGGCCGTCGCGCGGGGGTGTGTGGTGCGTGGGCGCCGATCAGCCGCCACCGGCCGAGAAGATGTTCTGCGAGATCTTGTCGAGCTGCATCTGCAGCTCCTCGAGCTCGGTCTTGGCCTTGTCGAGGGCGGCCTTCGTCTCGGGCCAGGTGGAGGTGCGGAACTGCTGGGCCAGCGGACCGTCCCAGTTGTTCGGGTCGGACAGGGTGCGGCCGTGGTTGTCGAGCTGGGTGATCTGCTCGCTGAAGCCACCGTTGATGGTGGAGATCAGGCCGCGGATGGCCGCCTTGGCCTGCTCGGTGGAAAGAACGCGTGACATGTGTGTCTCCTTGGTTGCTCTTCGGTCGGGTTACCCACGTCCTGGAAGCTGTCGGGGTGGGTCGACGTGTTCCACGCTAACAGGGGGCCGGGGGCCATTCCCAGCTGTCCACAGGGTTTGGGGAGTGCTCCCCACCCCCGACGGGGAGCGCCGGGGGAGCAGGGTCGCGATGAGGAACGGGAAGGCCAGCAGGCCCGCCCACACGAAGCCGCCCCACAGCAGCGAGACGCCGAGGACCAGCGCGTGGTCCCACGCGAACCAGTCGGCGATCGTGAGGTCACGGGTGCTCGGCAGCACGATGGCCGCCCACACCAGCACGACCGCGGACAGGTAGAGCCCGAGCAGGGCGCGACCCAGGCGGCCGGGGTGGCTGAGCACGGCGGCGGCCAGCAGCGTGTAGCCGGCGCCGACCGCGAGGTGGGGCAGGGACGTGCCCAGCGCCGCGAAGCCGGCGAGCCACAGGGCGCCGCAGGCGAGCACGAGGATGCCCAGCCCGCGGGAGCCCACGACGGCGTGTGTCACGGTGCCTCCTCGTCCTCACGGTGACCTGCGACGAGGCTAGTGGCCGGTCGGGGCCCCGCGCTCGCCATTGGGATCACCCAGCCACTTCGGGCGGCTTCGCGGCCCCCGCACGCCCGGCGCGGGCGACCAGGGTCGGGGTTCCGCCCGTGAGACCCAGCTCCTCGAGGGTGATCCGGGCGAACACGATCTCGTCGTAGTCGCCGGCCTCCCAGGCCAGGCCCAGCGCACCGTCGGCCAGCGGCACGCACACCGAGTAGGCCGAGGCGCCGGCGTCCACCAGCAGCGGGGCCGACCAGGTGCGGCCGAGGTCGGTCGAGGTGCGCACCGACAGCCGGGTGCGCACGTCGGGGTCGTCGCACGTGGACGCCACCACCACCGGCCCGTCGGAACTCGGCAGCAGCGCGAGGCCGCCGTTGCAGGCCGGGTCGACCAGCGCGGCGTCGGGGACCGGCGCGGAGAACGTCTCCCCGCCGTCGGTCGAGCGCGTGCTCCGGCGCCGCGGGGTGGCCCGGGCGTGCAGCAGCACGCTGCCGTCGGGTAGCCCGAGCACCTTGTTCTCGTCGCAGTCGGGGCCGACGCGTTCGCCGAGCGCCCAGCTGTCCCCGTGGTCGTCGGAGTGGGCCGTGGCCGCGAAGTGCTCCCCGGCGGCGGTGCGCAGGACGAACGGCTGCAGCAGCCGGCGTCCGACCACCGAGCCGTTGCCCGAGGAGGCGAACATGCCGGTGACGTCGCGGGGCTTCAGTCGGGTCATGGCGCAGTGCGCCCAGGTCAGCCCGTCGTCGTCGGAGGTCGAGACCCAGAGCTCGAGGCCCTCGCCGTCGGGCCCCTCCTCGGCGGAGAAGAACGACCGGCCGGTCGAGCCGACGTACCAGCAGAAGATGCGCCCGGTGGCGGGGTCGACCAGCAGCGACGCGTCCCCGTAGCCGTGCCCTGGGGAGTGCCGGCGCAGCGCGCGGGGCTCGCTCCAGGTCCGGCCGTGGTCGTCGGAGTGGCGCAGCGCGATGTCGAAGTCACCCGGCAGGTCGCGCCAGTCGGCGCGCACGTCCCACGCCGCGAGCACCCGCCCGGACGCCGTGACGGCCAGGGCGGGGATGCGGTGGCAGGGCGCGTCGAAGGCCGAGCCCGGGAACGGGTCGCCCGCGCGCGCCAGGGTGATGAGGTCCATGACCTCAGCCTCGCACGGCCTCGGCGAACCAGCGGGTGATCGACGTCGGGTGGGTGATGGCGGTGCCGACGACGACGGCCCACGCGCCGCGGCGCACGGCCTCGGCGGCCTGCGCGGTGGTGTGCACGCGGCCCTCGACCAGCACCGGGGTGCCCGAGGCGGCCGCCAGGGCGACCATGCCGTCGACGACCTCCCAGTCCGGGCCGTCGGTCGTGTCGCGCTCGCCGGTGTAGCCGGCCAGCGTGGTGCCCAGGATGTCGGCGCCGGCCGCCAGCGCGGCCTCGGCGTCGTCGACCGAGCCGCAGTCGGCCATGACCAGCACCTCGGGGTACTCCGCGCGCAGGCCGACGATGGTCTCGGCCAGCGTGAGCCCGTCGGGCCGCGGGCGGCGGGTGCCGTCCAGCGCCACGACCTCGCAGCCCGTGGCGGCGACCTCGAGGCAGTCGGCCAGCGTCGGGGTGATGTACACGCCGGTGTCGCCGACCTTGACCAGGCCGATGATCGGGACGTCGACGACCGGGCGCATCGCGCGCAGGTCGTCCAGGCCCTTGCCGCGGACGCCGACGGCGCCGCCGGCCACGACCGCCTGCGCGACCTGGGCCATGGTGTTCGGGTCCAGCATCGGCTCCCCCGGGTAGGCCTGGCAGGACACCACCAGGCCGCCGCGGAGGGCGTCCAGCACCTTGTTCATCAACGCTCCTCACTCGTGGTCGGGACGCCGGCGAGCCGGAACACGTCCCGGGCCGCGCCCAGCAGCGCGGCGTTGTTGCGGTGCCGGGCGCGGACGACGGGCACCTCGGCGAGCGCGTCGGGCAGCCCGGCGCGCAGTTCTTCCTCCATCTCCGACCACCAGACCGACGAGGGCCTGGGGACGCCGCCGCCCAGCACGACCACCGCGGGGTCGAGCACGAGCACCAGCCAGCTGAGCACGCGGCCCACCCGGCGCCCGAGCAGCCGTACGACGCGGTCGGCGAGCGGGTCGCCGTCGGCGGCCAGCTTCACGACGTCCTGGCCACGGGCCGCGGAACCGTTGCCGCCGAGGGCCAGGTAGGCGTTCAGGATGGCCGGCCCGGCGGCCTCGTCCTCGAACGAGTGCGGGCCCTGGCCCGGCAGGACCACGAGGCCGTCGTCGGGGGTGAAGCGCAGGCGGCCGACCTCGCCGGCCATCGCGTGCGCGCCCCGCAGCACCTGCCCGTCGAGGCAGAACGCGGCGCCGATCCCGGTGCCGACGGCCAGCATCAGCATGGACGCCGCCCCGGCTCCGGCGCCGCGCCACGACTCGCCCACGGCGTGGGCGTCCACGTCGTTCTGGACGTGGATCGGCAGCGTCCTCGCCCACGGCAGCCGCTCCCGCAGTCCCGCCACGACGTCGGTGCCCAGCCACGCGGTGAAGGTGTCGGAGGAGGACACGACGGTGCCGGTGGTGGTGTCGACGCCTCCGGCCGTGCCGATCCCGATGCCGGCCAGGCGTTCGGGGTCGAGGCCGGCCAGCTGTCCGGCGACGGCCTCGGCGAGGGCGTCCAGCACCGCACCGGCGCCCGCGTGGGCGGGCGTGGGCACCTTGGAGGTGGGCGTGACCAGCTCGCCGGTGGCGTCGACGGTCGCGGCGGCGATCTTGGTGCCACCGACGTCCAGGGCGATGGCGAGGGGGGTCGCAGGGGTCATCGCAGCAGGCCGGCCTCGCGCACGATCGCCTCGACGTCGGCGACCTCCTCGGCCGACAGGGCCTCGATCGGGGCGGGCATGGTGCCGGACGCGATCACGCCGAGCGCCGCGCAGGCGGCCTTGAAGGCGCCGATGCCCCCGGCGTCGCCGGAGCGGCCCTGAGGGACGAAGGCGATCTCGAAGAGGCGGTTGATGCGGTCCTGCTCGGCGCGGGCGGCCTCCCAGTCGCCGCGCTCGGCGGCCTCGAACAGGCGCACGTAGCCGGCGGGGTCGACGTTGGCCAGGCCCGGCACGCAGCCGTCGGCGCCCAGCAGGAACATGCCGTCGCACATGACCTCGTGGCCGGTCGAGACCGACAGCGGGGAGCCGGCCGCACGGTTGGCGTCCACGAGGCGGCGGAAGGCGACGTCGTCGCCGGAGGAGTCCTTGACACCCGCGATGACGCCCTCGCGCCCGAGTTGCACGAGCATGTCGCGGCCGAGCTTGGCCGGGCCACGCACGGGCACGTCGTAGGCGATGACGGGGATGTCGAGTCCGGCGGCGACGAGCCGGAAGTGGTCGGCGATCTCGGCGGAGTTGTTCAGCGCGTACAGCGGCGCGGTGACGACGACGGCGCTGGCGCCCAGGGCCTGGGCGCGGCGGGCGTGGTCGAGGACGCGGCGGGCGGTGAGGTCGGGCGTCCCGACCATGACGGGCACGCGGCCGGCGGCCGTGGCGATGACGCGCTCGACCACGGTGTCCCGCTCGGCGTCGGTCAGGTAGGCCACCTGACCCGAGCTGCCGAGCACGAACAGGCCGTGGACGCCGCCGCCGATGAGGTGCTCGACGAGGGAGTCGAGGCTGGCCAGGTCGAGCGACCCGTCGGCGTGGAAGGGGGTCAGGACGGGCGGGACGACGCCGCGGAGGATGGACATGGTTTTCCTCACAGAAGGGACGGGACGGCACCCAGGAGGGTGCGCGTGTAGGCGTGCTGGGGGTTGTTGAAGAGCTGCTCGGCGGGGCCGGTCTCCACGACCTGTCCGGCGAACATCACCGCCATGCGGTCGGAGACGTAGCGGACCGTGGAGATGTCGTGGCTGATGAAGACCATGCCGAGGCCGAGCTCGTCCTTCAGGTCGGTCAGCAGGTTGAGCACCTGGGCGCGGACCGACACGTCGAGGGCCGAGGTCGGCTCGTCGGCGACGATGATGTCCGGCTCGAGGGCCAGGGCGCGGGCGATGGCGACGCGTTGGCGCTGGCCACCCGAGATCTGGCGGGGCAGGACGTCGAGCGCCGACAGCGGCAGGCCGACCAGCCCGAGCAGGCGCTTGACGCGCTCCTCGCGCTCGTCCTCGGTGCCGATGCCGTGCACCTTGAGCGGGTCGATCAGCTGCTCGCGGACGAGCATGCGCGGGTTGAGCGCGGTGGCCGGGTCCTGGAACACGACCGACACCGCGCGGCCCAGCTCGCGCCGGGACGCCGCGTCGTAGCCGAGCGGTCGCCCGCGGAAGAGCACCTGGCCCTGCGTGGGCCGCTGCAGGCCCACCAGGACGCGGGCCAGGGTCGACTTGCCACAGCCCGACTCGCCGACGATGCCGACGGTCTCGCCGCGGGAGACCTGGAAGTCGACGTCGTTGACGGCGTGCACGGTGCCGGGCTTGAACAGCCCGCCGGTGCGCGTCCTGTGGATGACGTGGACGCCCTTGAGTTGCAGCGTCGGCGCCCCGGCGACCGGCGTGTGCGAGCGGACGTCGGCTTCGGATGCCGGGGCGGTCGACGGGCCGTCGGCCGGCACGGACAGCGCGGCGTGGCCCGGGGGCAGCCCGGTGCCGGACAGCGGTGCGGAGTCGGTCATCGCTGGGCCTCCTCGGTGTAGGCGGAGTCGGGGTGGGCCGCGTAGCGGTGCCCGGTTTCGGAGACGGCGACCATCTCGGGCCGGACGTCGAGGCCGACGGTCGGGTGCGACGAGCGCGGGGCGAACCGGTCGCCCTGGACGAACTCGCGCGGGCTGGGCACGACGCCGGGCACCTGGTGCAGGCGGCCGGAGCCGGACTCGATCGACAGCACCGCGCCCAGCAGGCCGCGGGTGTACTCGTGGCGCGGGTCGGTGAGCAGCTCGAGGGTCGGGCCGGTCTCGACGACCTGGCCGGCGTACATGACGGTGATCCGGTGCGCGACGCTCGCGACGAGCGCGAGGTCGTGGGACACGAACACCATCGCGAAGCCCAGCTTGGTGCGCAGCTCGTTGAGCAGGTCGACGACCTGCTTCTGCACGGTCACGTCGAGGGCCGTGGTCGGCTCGTCGGCGATGACCAGCTTCGGGTTGCGGGTCAGGGCCATGGCGATGAGGACGCGCTGACGCTGGCCGCCCGACAGCTCGTGCGGGTAGCTCTTGAGCGTGCGGTCGGGGTCGAGGCCGACGAGCTCGAGCAGCTCCTGCGCGGTGCGCTGGCCGCCGCGGCTGGTCAGCTGCTTGAACTGGGCGCTGATCAGCATCGACGGGTTGAGGGAGCTCAGGGCGTCCTGGTAGATCATCGCGATCTCGTGGCCGCGCAGGGCGTTGTGCTCCTTGGGGCTGAGCTCGAGCAGGTCGACCCCGTTGAACAGGATCTCGCCGGTCAGCTTCGCGGTCGGGGGCAGCAGGCCCATGATCGCCATCGACGTGATCGACTTGCCGCAGCCGGACTCGCCGACCAGGCCCATCGTCTCGCCGGGGCGAACCTCGAAGGACACGTTGTCGACGATCTCGACGTCTCCGTGGGCGTTGGGGAAGGAGATCGAGAGGTTCCTGACCTCCAGCAGGGGCGCGGCCGCGGCGTCCGCGACGGACAGCACGAGCCGGTCGTTGCGGGCCAGCTCGGCGGCCCTGAGGGAGCCCAGCCGCTGCTGCAGGGTGTCGGCCTGCGCGACGTGCGCGGCGGCGATGCCCGCGGCGGTGCCGGCGCCGCTCATAGACTCCTCGTCGGCCTGGACGTTGACGCGCTTCTTGATCTTCGGCGAGGCCAGCGAGTCGGTCAGGCCCTCGGACAACACGTTCAGGCTCAGTGTGGTGATGAGGATGAGCAGGCCGGGGAAGAAGGTCGTCCACCAGTGGCCCGACAGCAGCAGGATCTTGCCCTCGCTCAGCATGTTCCCCCACGTGGGCGTGTTCACCGAGGTGATGCCGGCGCCGATGAAGGACAGGGAAGCCTCGAACACGATCGCGTCGGCGACCAGCACGGTGGCGAACACGAGGATCGGCGCGATGCAGTTGCGGGCGACGTGCTTGGCGAGGATCCACCACGTGCGCGCACCCATCACCTGGGAGGCGGCGACGTAGTCCTCGCCGAACTGGGCCAGGACGTTGGCGCGGACGACGCGGGTGAGCTGCGGCACGTACAGCAGCGCGATGGCGATGATGACCACGGGCAGGATCGGCAGGCGCGAACTGAGCGCGAGCACCAGGACGGCCGCCAGCGCGATGCCGGGGAAGCTCATGATGATGTCGAGCACGCGCATGAGCACCTCGGAGACCCACTTGCGCGACGTCGCCGCGATCGAGCCGAGGACGGCGGCGACGACGAGCGCCAGGCCGGTGGCGGCGAGGCCGACGACGAGCGAGATGCGGGTGCCGTGGACGGCGCGGGAGAAGATGTCGCGGCCGCCGTCGTCCGTGCCGAACCAGAACATCGAGTTCGGGGGCACCGAGTTGTCGGGGATGACGGTCTTGCCCACGCCGGCGATCTCGACCTCCTGCATGACGACCATGTCGGCCGGCACGAGGCTCGTCGCGTCGGGGGAGTAGGGGGCGACCACGGGGGCGAAGATCGCGACGAGGGCCATCAGGGACAGCACGACGACGGCGATCTTGGAGCCGATGGGCAGGGTCTTGAAGCCCTGGAACCGCAGGCCGGGCTGCTGCAGCTTGGTGCGGGAGTCGGCGGACAGCATCAGATGCTCCTGATCCGGGGGTTGACCAGCACGTACAGCAGGTCGACCACCAGGTTGATGACGATGAACGCGATGGCGACGGTGATCGTCACGCCCTGGACGATGTTCACGTCGTTGCGGGTGATGCCCTGGAAGATGAGCTGGCCCATGCCCTTGATGTTGAAGATCATCTCGATGACCACGGCGCCACCCATCAGGTAGCCGACGCGCAGGCCGAGCACGGTGAGCGGGGTGATCAGCGCGTTGCGCAGGACGTTGCGGGCGATCACGACGGGCTTGGGGATGCCGGCGCCGATGGCGGTGCGGACGTAGTCCTTGTCGAGCTCCTCGACCATGGCGGTGCGGACGACGCGGGTGAGCGAGCCGGCGACCGGGATGGCCAGGGAGATGGCGGGCAGCGCGATCTGGTTGACGTAGCCGGCCGGGTCCTGGCTGAACGGGATCCAGTCGTTGACCAGCGCCGGGAAGGTGCCGGTGCCGCCGGGGACGGTGGAGAACGCCTGGATCAGCAGCAACGCCAACCAGAAGGACGGGGTGGCGAGGCCGGCGATCGACAGGACGCGGATCACCTGGTCGGGCCACTGGTCGCGGTAGAGGGCGGCGACGACGCCGAGCACCAGCGCGAACACGACGGCGATGATCAGGCCGATGAACGTCAGCTGCAGCGTGATCGGGAAGCTCTCGGCGACCATCTGCGTGATCGGGACGCCGGTGAACGACTGGCCGAGGTCGCCCTGCACCAGCATGGCGAGGTAGCGGCCGAGGCGGACGAGCACGGGATCGTCGAGGCCGTTGGCGACGCGGTAGGCCTCCAGCGCCTCGAGCGAGGCGGACTCGCCCAGAGCCAGGCGGGCCGGGTCGGCCGTGGACAGCGACATCACGAAGAAGACCAGCAACGTCACGCCCAGGACCATGATCGGCATCGCCAGCAGGCGGCGTCCGAGCAGGCGGAACAGGTTGGACACGGTGGATCGCTCCTAGCGAAGGGGGGACTCATCGAGGGCGACGGCGGCAACGCCAACGGGTCGCCGTCGACCCGGATGAATCACACCTGGGGCGGTGTGGGGTGGGGGTGAGGTGGGGTGTGAGGGGGCGCCGCGCGGGCGGCGCCCCCTCAGCGGATCACTTGGTGGAGCCGACGCCGACGAACGACAGGCCGGTGACCGCGATCGGCTTGAAGTCGATCAGGGTCTCCGGGTCGAACGCGGTGGGGGACTTGCGGTGGAAGATCGGGTAGAGCGGCACGTTCTCCGCCACCACGTCGAAGATCTCGTGCCACGCGGCCTTCTGGGCGTCACCCGTGGCGGCCGCGGCCGTCTCGAGCAGCTCCTGCACCTTGGTGTAGGACTCCTGGCCCTTCCAGTGCATCCGGGAGTCGGTCCAGGTGTCGCCGGCGTACCACCAGCGGAGCAGCAGGTCGGCGTCGTCCCCGAAGACCGAGGGGTCGCCGGGGGCGATGACGATGTCGAACGACTCGGGCTTGCCGTCGATGGTGCCGTAGACGTCGGAGGAGGCCTTCTCCTCGTAGTTCACGGTCAGGCCGACGGCCTCCAGGGACTCCTTGATCATCGGGCGCACGGCGGCGAACCAGCCGTGGTTCGACGCGAGGAGGCGGACCTCCTTGAGGCCGGTCTCGGCCAGCAGCGCCTTCGCCTGGTCGGCCTTGCCGACCCACTGGGACGCGGCCTCCTTGTAGGCGGGGTGCTCCTTGTGCACGAAGGACGTCGACGGGGTCGCGAGGTCGGACATGCCGACCTTGCAGATCTTGTCGTAGTCCAGCGCGGCCATGACGGCCTGGCGGTTCTTGACCTCGGCCATCGGGCCCGTGCCGCAGTTGAACATCGCGAACAGCAGACCGAAGCCCTGCTCGGCGGCGACCGACTTGGTGGACGCCAGCGTGGCCAGGTTCGCGGCCGGGACGGAGTCGATGGCCTGGACGGAGTCCGAGGTCAGCGCGTTGGTGCGGGTGGAGTCGTCGGGGATGACCTGCCACTCCATGGTCTTCACCCGCGCCGGGTACTGGCCCGTGTAGGTGTCGAACTTCTCGAAGACCAGCTTCTGGGAGGCCGCACCGTTGTCGGTCATCTTGTACGGGCCCGAGCCGATCGGGTTGAGGTCGAACGCCTTGGCGTCCGCCTCGACCGCGGCCTTGGGGACGATCTTGACCACCGAGAGGCGCTCGGCGACCAGCGAGAAGGGGTACTTCAGCTTCACGGTGACCGTCGTGTCGTCCTTCTTGGTGACGGAGTCGACGAAGGCGATGAAGGTGGCGTACAGGCTCTTGTTGGCCGGGTCGAGGACGCGGGCGAAGGAGAACTCGACATCGTCGGTGGTGACCGGCGACCCGTCGTGGAACACGGCGCCGTCACGCAGGGTGACCTCGTAGGTCGTGTCGTCGACCTTCGTGGGCAGGCCGGCGCCGAGCGCGGCGTACACCTCGCGGGTCGCCGGGTGGATCTCGGTCAGGCCCTCCATGGTGTGCCAGTTGGCGGCCAGGGTCAGCGCGGACGACGTGGTCATCGGGTCGTAGCCGTTGGTGCCGAGCTGGTAGCTGATGGCGGCGGTGATCTTTTCGCCGGTGCCGGCCGTGCCTGCGGTGGGGGCGGCCGAGCCACCCGTGGTCGGGGCGCTGGTCTGCGCCGGCGTCGTGCCGCAGGCGCTGAGCGTGCCGGTCAGCGTGGCGGCGGCGCCCATCGCGCCGACGAGACGAAGGAATCCGCGGCGAGTCGTGCCGGGCAGGTTCTCCATTGAAGTGCTCCTAGATGTCGGACGTCGGATGTCTGACGTTGTGTCATTATAGGCAGGTCCAACGTCGAGGGAGCAAGCAATGAAGCCCGATCGTTACCGTGACGGGAGGAACGTCACGGTGCAGGGGATCAAGGACCTGATCCTGGCCAGGGGCCTGAAGCCCGGCGATCCGATGCCGACCGAGGCCGTCCTCGTCGAGGAACTCGGCGTCTCGCGCTCCAGCATCCGCGAGGCCGTCCGCACCCTGGTGGCACTCGACATCCTCGAGGTGCGCCACGGCACCGGCACCTTCGTGGGCAAGCTGTCGCTGCGGCCGCTGGTGGAGGGGATGGTGTTCCGCGGCGTCCTGATGCCCGGCGACGAGAACGCCATTCTGCGCGAGATCGTGGAGGTGCGGACGGGGCTCGACATGAGCCTCGCGCCCCAGATCGTCGAGCGGCTCTCCCATGGCGACGCGGACGACCTGCGCGCGTGCGTCGAGCAGATGAAGGAGCGCGCGGCCCGCAACGAGCCGTTCCCCGAGGAGGACCGGATCTTCCACCTCCAGCTCGCCCAGCGCCTGGGCAACGCCCTCTACGGCCAGCTCGTCGCCGCCTTCTGGGACATCCACATGACCGTCGGCCCCTCGCTCGGCGCCGCCCCGCAGCGCGAGCTGAACGCCACCGCGCTGGCGCACGAGCGCATGCTCGATGCCGCCCTCGCCGGCGATCTGGCCGAGTACCAGGACGCCGTGCACGCCCATTACGAACCCATCCTGCGCATGCTCACCTCGTGGGCGTCCTGACCCGGTAAGGATTCACTCCATGGAAATCATCATCTGCCCCGACGGCGACGAGGTCGCCCGTGTCGCCGCCGAGACCGTCGCCCAGGTGTGCTGGCGCGTCGGCCCCGACGTCGTTCTCGGCGTGGCCACCGGGTCCTCCCCGCTCGCCCTGTACCGCGACCTCGCGGCGCTGGTGTCCGCGGGCAAGGTCGACCTGTCGGGCGCCTCGGCGTTCGCCCTCGATGAGTACGTCGGGCTCCCCGAGGGGCACCCCGAGTCGTACGCCGAGGTGATCCGCCGCACCGTGACCGAGCCGCTGGGCCTCGACCCCGCCCGGGTGCGCGTGCCGGACGGCCGCGCCGACGACATCGAGGAGGCCTGCGAGCGGTACGAGCTGGCCATCCGGGACGCCGGGGGCGTGGACATCCAGATCCTCGGCATCGGCGCCAACGGCCACATCGGCTTCAACGAGCCGTCGTCGTCGCTGTCCTCCCGCACGCGGATCAAGACCCTCACGCCGAAGACCCGCGCGGACAACGCCCGCTTCTTCGACTCCCTCGACCGGGTGCCGGTGCACTGCCTCACCCAGGGTCTGGGCACGATCCTGGACGCCGACGAGGTGGTCCTCGTCGCGCAGGGCGCGAGCAAGGCGGACGCCGTTGCCGCCATGGTCGAGGGCCCCGTTTCGGCCAGCTGCCCCGGTTCGATCCTGCAGACCCACCAGTACGCGACGATCGTCGTCGACGAGGCCGCGGCCTCCAAGCTCGCCAACCACGAGTACTACCGCTGGGCCTACGCCAACAAGCCCGCCTGGCAGGGCTTCGGACAGGACTGATCGCCGTGCTCCTCCTCCGCGCCGACCGCGTCTTCACCGGGTCGGAGATGCTCGCCCCCGGTGAGCTCCTGCTCGACGGCGACCGCGTGGTCGACGTGGGGGAGGCCCCCACCCCCTCCGCCGACAGCCCCGGTGTTGTCCGCCGACAGCCCCGGCCTTCTGCGTCGACAGCCCCGATCGAGGTCGTCGACCTCGGCGACGTCACGCTCGCGCCCGGCCTCGTCGACGTGCACAGCCACGGCGGCGGCGGCTTCGCGTTCGGCGAGGACCCGGACGCCGTGCTCGCCACCCACCGCGTCCACGGCACCACGACGATGGTCGCGTCGACCGTCACCCAGTCGCTGGACGAACTGGAGCGCCAGATCCGCCTGCTCGCCGAGCGCGTCCGCGACGGGTCGCTGGCCGGCATCCACCTCGAGGGACCGTGGCTGGCCGAGAAGTACAAGGGCGCCCACCCGGTCGACAAGCTGCGCGACCCGCTGGTCGACGAGGTCCGCCGGCTGCTGGACGCCGGCGGCGGCGCCGTGAAGATGGTCACCATCGCCGTCGAGAAGCCCGGTGCCCTGGAGTCCGTCAGGCTCATGGCCGACCGCGGCGTCGTCGCGGCCCTGGGGCACTCGGACTGCACCTACGACCAGGCGGTCGCCGCGATCGAGGCCGGCGTGACCGGCGCCACCCACCTGTTCAACGCCATGCCGGGCCTGCACCACCGCGAGCCCGGCCCGATCCTCGCCCTGCTCGACGACCAGCGCGTCTGGTGCGAGCTGATCGTCGACGGCGTCCACCTGCGTCCCGAGTTGGCGGCGTGGGTCATGTCGGTCTCCGACCGCGTCGTCCTCGTGACGGACGCCATGGCCGCGGCCGGCTGCCACGACGGGGACTACCTGCTCGGCGACCTCCCCGTGGTCGTCGACTCCGGCGTCGCGCGGATCGCCGGCACCGACACCATCGCCGGCTCCACCCTCGTGCTCTCGCGCGGGGTGCAGGTCGCCATCGAGGCGGGCGTGACCCCCGAGGTGGCCCTCCGGGCCGCCACGCTCAACCCCGCCCGCTACCTCGACCTGGACGCCGTGGGCGAGTTCGCCCCCGGTGCCCTCGCCGACGCGGTGGTGTTCGGCCCCGACTGGTCGGTCGAGAAGGTGCTCCACCGGGGGGTGTGGGTCTAGCCCCAGCTGCATTTCCGGGTGGCAAATCCCCAAGAATTCTTGGGGATTTGCCACCCGGAAATGTGCGTGGCTCCGCGGGACGGGTCATGCCCAGCGGATGCCGCTCGGTGCGCAACTCGCGTGACACAATCTGCGGACGCCTATGCCTACGTCGGGTCGGGGTTCAGGGAAGGAGTGGCCGGTGGACGCGCCGGAGATCACGAGCCGTCTGGCTGCCAGAGCGGCCGAGGCCGGATTTGTTCAGTCTTCCGAAGAAGTGGTGGGTCGTCTGCTGCGCCTGCTCGTTGCACTGAAGCCCGGTGGTCGCTATGTCGAGCTGGGCACCGGGATGGGGACGGGTCTCGTCTGGCTGCTGAGTGCCCTCGGCGCCGACGGGGAGATCGTGACGGTCGAGTTCGAGGCCGACCTCCAGGCGGTGGCCCGCGCCGAACTGGGTGCCGACGACCGCGTCACCTGGGTGCTGGGGGACGGGTCGGCGTGGCTGCGGGCCGCGGTGAAGGACCAGGAAGGCACCTTCGACGGGGTGTTTGCCGACACCTGGCCGGGTAAGTACCACGACCGTGACCTGGCCATGCGTCTGGTGAAGCCCGGCGGGTGGTACCTCGTCGACGACCTCTACCCGCAACCGGGCTGGCCGGACGGGCACCAGGTGAGCGTCGACCAGCTCGTCGCCGACCTGACCTCGCTGGAGTCGTGGATCACTGAGTTCTTCGACATCGGGTCCGGGGTGATGGTGTGCGTCAACAGCGGCAACGACCGGTGACCTGACGATTCGATGGACCCGAACTGACGATTCGCTGGACCCGAACTGACGATTCGCTGGACGCATCTCCGGGTGGCAGAACCCCAAGAATTCTTGGGGTTCTGCCACCCGGAGATGCATCACGGGGTCAGACGCGCACCCCCGGCACCACCGGCGTGATGCTCAGTGCGCGTGGCCCGACGGGCTCGGCCTTGATCTTGCCCGCGTTCTTGTGGGCCGTCGCGACCATCAGCTTGATGCGGTTGAGCTGGTTGACCTCGGACGCCCCGGGGTCGTAGTCGATCGACACCACGTTCGCCTCGGGGTAGAACCGCCGCAGCTCGCGGAAGACGCCCTTGCCGACCACGTGGTTCGGCAGGCACGCGAACGGCTGCGCGACGATGATGTTCGGGCAGCCCTCCTCGATCAGCTGCATCATCTCGGACACGAGCAGCCAACCCTCGCCCGCCGTGGTGCCCAGCGAGATGATCGACTCGGCCCGCTGCGCGAGCTCGGCGATCGGATGGGGGACCGAAAACTCAAGCCCTCGACGCTCAAAACCCAAGCCCTCGGCGCGCGAGGTGTCGTTGGCCCGCCGCAGGGCGCGCACGGCTGGGCGCTGGTACTGCTCGATCAGCCACACCAGCCCCTGCTGCAGCCTCACCGACCGCCGCGACCCGATGCCGAGGTTGTCCAGGCGCCACTGCGCGGAGGTCATGTTCATCAGGAAGAACTCCAGCAACCCGGGCAGGGCCGCCTCGCACCCCTCGGACTCGATCACGCGCACGGCGTCGTTGTTGGCGTCCGGCTGGAACTTCACCAGGATCTCGCCGACCAGCCCCACCCGCGGGCGGCGGGGCTCGTCCCGCAGCGGGAGTGAAGCGAACTCCGCCACGATCCCGTCGATCAGCGAGCCGTACCCGACCCGGCGTCCGAGGGTCGCCGACCAGCCGGATTCGAAGTACTCCGTCGCGATGGCGTCCCAGCGCCGGTACAGCGCGTCGGCCGATCCGGGCTCGGCCTCGTACGGACGCGTGCGCAGCAGCACCGTCTGCAGCACATCGCCGACGACGATCGCCTGCATCGCGCGGTGCACCAGCCCGGGCGTCAGCTTGAAGCCCGACGACTCCTCGAGCCCCTGGGCCGAGATGGCGAGCACGGGCACCTGGCCGAACCCGGCGTCCTTGAGCCCCTTGCGCAGCATGCCCGCGTAGTTCGTCGCGCGGCACATGCCGCCCGTCTGCGTGATCGCGACCGAGGAGGTCTCGGGGTCGGCCCCGCCCGCGATGAACGCGTTGATCAACTGTCCCACCACCATGATCGCCGGGTAGCAGACGTCGTTGTTGACGTAGCGCAGGCCCACCTCGACGTCGTCGGCCGACGCGTGCTCAAGCAGCTTCACGTCGTAGCCGACCCGCCGCATCACCGGCACCAGCAGCCGGAAGTGGATGGGCGCCATCTGCGGCGCGTACAGCGTGTGCGTCCTCCGCGCGGCCTTGTCGAACACCGGGAACCGGTCGCCGACGAGGTCGGGGTCGTAGGTGACGATGGACGCCGAGCGGCGCCGCTCGGCCGTCGCCGCCGCGAGCGAGCGCAGCCGGATCCGCGCGGCGCCCAGGTTCGACACCTCGTCGATCTTCAGCACCGTGTAGACGTCGTCGGCCGCCTCGAGGATCTCCTGCACCTGGTCGGTGGTGACGGCGTCCAGCCCGCAGCCGAACGAGTTGAGCTGCACCAGCTGCAGCGCGGGCTCCGATCGCACCGCGCCGGCCGCCTCGTACAACCGCGAGTGGTACGACCACTGGTCCATGACGCGCAGCGGCCGCTCCAGCCGCCGGTCGACCAGGTCGGGGTTGAGCGCGATCGCGTCCTCGCTCAGCACCACCATGCCCAGCTGGGTGATCATCTCGGGGATGCCGTGGTTCACCTCCGGGTCCACGTGGTACGGCCGCCCCGCGAGCACGATGCCCTTGGTGCCGTGGTCGGCCATGTACTCCAGCGCCCGGACGCCCTCGGCCGCGACGTCCGCCTTGAACCGGGCGTCCTCCTCGAACCCCAGGCGCACGGCCTCGCGGGCCTCCTCGTCGGTGACCCCGCACCAGGCGAAGACCTCCACCAGCCGCTCGGCGAGCTTGCCGGGGTCGGCCAGGTTCACGAACGGGTCGAGGTAGCGCACGCCCGGCTCGCGCAGCCGGTCGGCGTTCTTCTCCAGCACCTGCGGGTAGAACGCGACGACCGGGCAGTTGAAGTGGTTGTCGGACGCCTTGGCCTTCTGCTCGTAGCTCACGCACGGGTAGAAGATCGTCCGCACGTCGCGATCGAGCAGCCACTCGATGTGGCCGTGCGCGAGCTTGGCGGGGTAGCAGACGTTCTCCGACGGGATCGACTCCATGCCCGCCTCGAAGAGGTCGTGGTTCGACCGGCCCGACAGCATGACCTTGAACCCCAGCGAGGTCAGGATCGTGAACCACAGCGGGTAGTTCTCGTACATGTTCAGCACGCGCGGGATCCCGATCGCGCCCCGGTGCGCCTTGGCGTCGGTCAGCCGCCGGTACCCGAACGTGCGCTTGTACTTGTAGTCGTAGAGGTTCGGCAGGTCCGACCGCTGCGGGTTGCGCTCCTCGGACGCCCCGCGCTCGCACCGGTTGCCCGACACGTGCCGCGTCCCGTCGCCGAACGTCGAGATCGTCAGCCCGCAGTGGTTCTGGCACAGCTTGCAGGTGCGCGTGGAGGTGTCGACGGTGAACGAGTCGAGCTCGTCGAGCTCCAGCAGCTCGGACGCCGTGCCCGGCACCCAGTTGCGGCGCGCGGTGAGCGCCGCCCCGTAGGCGCCCATCAGCCCGGCGATGTCGGGCCGGACGACCTCGCGCCCGGTCAGCAGCTCGAACGCGCGCAGCACCGCGTCGTTGAGGAACGTGCCGCCCTGCACGACGACCTTCTCGCCGAGGTCCTCGGGCGACTTGAGCTTGATCACCTTGTAGAGCGCGTTGCGCACCACCGAGTACGACAGCCCCGCCGAGATCGCCCCGACGTCGGCGCCCTCCTTCTGGGCCTGCTTCACCGAGGAGTTCATGAACACCGTGCAGCGCGAGCCCAGGTCGACGGGCTGGTCGGCCTGCAGGGCCGCCCGCGCGAACGTGCGCACGTCGGTGCCCATCGTCTCGGCGAACGTCTGCAGGAAGCTGCCGCACCCCGACGAACAGGCCTCGTTGACCGCGATCGAGTCGACGGCCCCGTTGCGGATGCGCAGGTACTTCATGTCCTGCCCGCCGATGTCGATGACGCTCGTCACGCCCGGCGAGACGTGCTCGGCGGCGCGGTAGTGGGCCATGGTCTCGATCTCGCCGTCGTCCACGCGCAGAGCCGCCCGGATCAGTCCCTCGCCGTACCCGGTCACGCAGGCGCGGGCGATGAACGCGTCGGCGGGCAGGGCCTCGCGCACCCGCCGCACGATGTCGACCGCGGCGGTCACGGGGTCGCCGGCGTTGGAGGCGTAGTGGGTGAAGACGATCCGGTCGTCCTCGGTCAGCACGACGCACTTGATCGTGGTCGAGCCCGCGTCGATGCCCAGGAACACCGGCCCGGACGCCGAGGTCAGGTCGGCCTGCCGCACGAACGCGCGCGCGTGGCGGCCCTCGAACGCGGCCCGCTCGTGGTCGTCGGCGAACAGCGCGCGCATCGGCTTGCTGGCCATGGACGCCGTGCCGGCCGCGGCGTCCAGCGCGTCGATGAGCTGGGTGGTGAAGACCTCACGCCCGGACGCCAGCAGCGCGGCCCCCAGCGCGACGTAGAGCTGGGCGTCGGCGGGGGTGGTGAACGACTCGACCTGGGCGGAGAGCGCTCGCTCGTAGGCGGCGCGCAGCTGGGGCAGGAAGTGCAGCGGTCCGCCGAGGAAGACGAGGTGGCCGCGGATCGGGCGCCCGCAGGCCAGCCCGGCGATCGTCTGGGTGGCCACCGCCTGGAACACCGACGCGGCGATGTCGGGGTGCGCGGCGCCCTGGTTGAGCAGGGGCTGCACGTCGGTCTTGGCGAACACGCCGCAGCGCGACGCGATGGGGTAGAGGGTCCGGTACTGGGCGGCGAGGGCGTTCAGGCCCGCGGCGTCCGTGTGCAGGAGGGTGGCCATCTGGTCGATGAACGCGCCGGTGCCGCCCGCGCAGGTGCCGTTCATGCGCTGCTCGGGGGTGGGCTTGAGGTAGGTGATCTTGGCATCCTCGCCGCCGAGCTCGATGACGACGTCGGCCTCGGGGTGGAACCGCTCGATGGCCTCGGTGGCGGCGATGACCTCCTGGACGAAGCCGACGCCCATCAGCTCGGCGACCTGCAGGCCGCCCGACCCGGTCACCGCCGCGGTCAGCACGGCGTTGGGGAGGGCCCGGTCGATGTCGGCCAGCAGGTTGCGCACCTCGCGGCGCACATCGGCGTGGTGGCGGCGGTAGTCGGAGAAGACCGTGTCCGTGCCGTGGATCACCACCGCCTTGACGGTGGTGGAACCGATGTCGAGACCGAGGGTGTAGGGGCCCATTCACTTCTCCAACCAGAATGATCGTTCTGCTACGACGTAGCGTAGTCGATCGGATGGTGAATGATGGACCCATGGCCACCAAGCGCGAGGACATCGTCGACGCCGCCGCCCAGCTCATCAAGCAGCAGGGTGTGCACGCCGCGTCGATCTCGGGGATCATCGCCGCGTCCCACGCGTCGGCCGGCTCGATCTACCACCACTTCGCGAACAAGAACGAGATCGTGCTCGAGGTGGCCCGCACCCGGCTGGCCGAGCCGCTGCGCGCGGCCGTGTTCGCCCCGGTCGAGGGGCCGCTGGCCCCCGCGCAGATCTTCGGCCTGATCGTGGGCGCCGTGCGCGCGGGCGCGGTGGAGCCGCCGATGATCGTGCAGCTGTGGGCGGGCTCCTACGTCGACCCCGAGCTGCGCACGATCCTGCACACCCAGTTCGAGGACGCCCGCGTGGCCATGTACGGCCACATCGAGCGGTGGTTGGTCGGCCAAGGTGTGGCCGACGCCGCCGGCCGCGTGGACGCCATCGCCCGCGTCACCCTCGGCCAGGCCATGGGCTTCCTGGCCCAGAGCACCCTCGACCCCGGCTTCGACCAGGACGCCTACGTGGTCGAGGCCACCCGCGTGCTCGACGCCGTGGCCCGCGCCTGAGTCAGGCCTGGCACCGCGGGCAGAAGAACAGCGTGCGCGCCCGGGGAGCGGTGCCGATCGTGCCGGCCTTCACCGGGGTCCCGCAGCGCCGGCAGGGCTGGCGCAGCCGTCGATAGACCGCGTACCCGCGCCGCGGGTCGACCTGCCCCCGGATCGAGGCGTTGAGCAGGCGGTGGGCCCGGTCGGCCAGCGCCACCAGCTCGGCCGCGGGCACAGCCGAGGCCGGACGCCACGGGTCCAGCCCCTGCGCGAACAGCGACTCGGCGGTCCAGATCGTGCCCAGCCCGGCGAGGTTGCCCTGGTCGAGCAGGGCCGCGCCGAGGGCGTCCGGGCTGGCGGCGAGGCGCCGGGCGGCCTCGCGGGCGTCCCAGTCGGGGCCGAGCAGGTCGGGGCCGAGGTGGCCGACCAGCCGCGCCTCGTCGCGGGTGCGGGCCAGGTCGAGCATGCCCAGGGCGGTGCCGACCGCCGTCCACTGCGCGGTGGCCACGACCGCGCGCACGAGGTGGCCGCCGAACGGCTGGGGCGGGTCCGTCGTGGCCGAGACGCGCCACGTGCCGTCCATGCGCAGGTGGCTGTGCAGGGTGAGGCCGTTGTCGAGTCGGTGCAGCAGGTGCTTGCCGCGCGGCACGACCTCGAGCGTGGTGGCGCCGACCAGGTCGGCGGTGGCCAGCGACGGCCAGCGCAGGTCGGAGCGGACGAGGCGCTCCCCGGCGAGCGCGCCGTTCAGCCGCCGCGCCACGCGCCAGACCGCGTCACCCTCAGGCATGCGAAAACTCAAGCCCTCGGCGCAGGAAACCCAAGCCCTGGGCGCTCAACACCCAAGCCTTGGGCGACCAGGCGGGGCACAACCTCCTCGATCGGGTCGCGCAGGATCGCGTCGGCGAGGTAGTCGTACGGGGTCTCCTGGGCGTTGACGATGACCACCTTCGCCGAGTGGCCGAACGCGTAGGGCACCAGCCCGGCGACGGGGTGCACGGTCAGCGACGTGCCGATGGCGAGCACGAGGTCGGCGGTCTCGGCGAGCTTCACCGACGCGTCGAGCACGGCGGGGTCGAGCATCTCCTCGAACAGGATCACGGTGGCCCGGGTGATGCCGTCGCACGCGGGGCAGCGCGGGTCGTCGTCGCCGGCGTTGATCCGCTCGACCATGTCCGACAGCGGCCCGGTCTCGCCGCAGTCCTCGCAGCGCCACTGGCGCGCGTTGCCGTGGATCTCGTGCACGATCGCCGGGTCCGAGCCCGCGACCAGGTGCAGCCCGTCGGTGTTCTGGGTGACGATGCCGGCCAGACGTCCGGCGCGCTCGAGGTCGACCAGCGCGCGGTGGGCGGGGTTCGGCTGCGCGGTCAACGCGGGCGACGTCGCCCGGATGCGCCACGCCTTGCGGCGGATGTCCTCGTCGCCGAGGTAGTACGACAGCACCGAGACCTTCTCGGCGTCGGGGTCCTGCGTCCAGCGGCCCTGCGGGCCTCGGAAGTCGGGGATCCCCGAGGCCGTGGACAGCCCCGCCCCCGTGAGCGCGAGGATGCGGTGCGAGCGGGCGATCAGCTCCGTGGCGCGCGTGACGTCGTCCATGCCGCCAGTCTCCCACCCCGGACGACCTGCGACCCCAGCGAGGTCCCGACCGCCAGCGCGACGCCGACCATCAGGGCGGTGAGCAGCATGCCGGGGGCGGCGACGTGGCCGCCGTCCTCGACGTCCTGCAGCAGTCCGTAGAGGCCGCGGTAGAGGGTGAGGCCGGGCAGCAGCGGGATGATCCCGGCCGTGATCAGGGCCACCACGGGCATCCGCCAGCGCGCGTGGCCGAGCTGGGCCACCGCCCCCACGGCGATCGCGGCCATCGCGGTGGCGGGGATGCGCTCGTCGAACAGCGCGAGCGCGCCCGCGTGCACGAGCCAGGCCAGCGCCCCCAGGCCGAAGAACGGCAGCAGCCCGCGCGGGCGGACGTGCGCGCCGACCCCGATCGCCAGCGCCATCAGCCCGGCGGCCAGCAGGCCCAGCCAGAGCGGGACGCCGACCCGCCCGCCCACGTCGGTCAGGTACAGCGGCACCCCGGCCACGATCCCCACCCACAGGGCGGACATGATGCCGACCACGATCCCGCCGGTGGCGACCACGACCTCGAGCAGGCCCGCGGCCGCGGTGACGTGGAACCCGTCCAGCGCGTCGCGCGACGAGGCGACCAGCGACAGCCCGGTCAGCAGCGAGACGATCCCGGACGCCACCACGAGCGACGGCGAGACCCCCTGCAGCAGCGGCACCCCGTCGTTGCCCACCATCAGCCCCAGCGCCGCGAGGGTGGCGATCGCGGACCCGCCGGCCTGGGTGAAGAACAACGACCACCCGAGGCGTCCGAACACGACGACCGCGCCAGCGACCAGGGCCGTGACGACGAACCCGGCCACCACCTCGCGCCAGCCGCCCCCGAGCGAGGTCACCACCGCCGCGCCCAGCACCGCCATCGCGATCGACTGGACCCACGGCCGGTAGGCGTGCGACGCGTGCGCGATCGCGGCCAGCCGCTCTCGGGCCGGGTCGACGTCGAGGTGGCCCGCGACGATGTCGTCGACCAGCTGCTCGAGCAGGGCGAGGCGCTGGTAGTCCTGCGTGCGCACCTGGACGATGCGCACCGACGTCACCGGGTCCTCGAAGTCGGTGCCCGCCTGCGAGACCGTGACCGACGTCGAGGTGATGTCGATGTTGGCCGTGACCCCGAGCGCGTCGGCGACCCGGACGCCGTAGCCGGTCACGTCGGAGGCCGGTGACCCGGTCGCCAGGCCCATCTCGCAGATGCGCAGGACGAGGTCGACGACCCGGCGGGCGTGGATCGCCTCCACCGCCCGGTCGCGGTCGCCGATGTGGCTGAAGTGGCGGGGCATCTGCGGGTCCCGGACCGCGTGCACGACCCCGCGCCACAGGCGGGTGGTGTTCGGACGCCGCGGGTCCGGCTGGGTGCCCGACCCGGTACGCGGTTCTGTCACCCGTCGTTCGGCCCGTTCACGTGCTGCTCGACGAGTTCCCCAACGTTGCGTTCGAGCTCGCGCCGGATGAGGACCTCCTCGGTCCGGACCCGTCGGCGATGTTCCTGGTGCAGGGCCCGCAGGGTCGCCGCGCAGGTCATCACCATGATGATCGAGAACGGTGCGGCGACGAGGATCGACATCGTCTGCAGCGCCGACAGTCCCCCGGTGAGGTTGCCGGCCTGGGCCCCGGCCCAGAGCAGCACGGCGGCGATGGCACCCTCCATGACCGCCCAGAACAGGCGGGCCCCCAGCGGCGGGTTCGGGTCGCCCCCCGTCGAGAGCATGCCGACCACGAAGGACGCCGAGTCCGACGACGTGACGAAGAACACCACGATCAGGATGAGGAACAGCCCGGCCATGACCGACCCACCGGGGATGCCCTCGAGCATCTGGAACAGCGCGGTGGTCGTGCTGACCGAGCCGTCCTCGGCGACGAGGGCACCGTCGCCGTAGACCTGCTGCCACAGGGCGGTTCCGCCCATGATGGCGAACCACAGGAAGGTCAGCAGCGTCGGCACGAGCATGACGCCGAGGATGAACTCGCGCACGCTGCGGCCGCGGGAGATGCGGGCGATGAACACGCCGACGAAGGGGGACCAGCTCATCCACCAGCCCCAGTAGTAGGTCGTCCAGCCGCCCAGCCAGGTCTCACCGGAGGCGCCTTGGTAGGGCATGGTGCGGAACGAGAGCCGGATGAAGTTGGCCACGTAGTCGCCGATCGACTGCACGAACTCGCGCAGCACGAACAGGGGCTCGCCGAGCAGCAGCACCAGCAGCATGAGCACCCCGGCGAGCACGAGGTTGCCGTTGGAGAGCCACTTGATGCCCTTGTCGACGCCGGTGGCGACCGAGACGGTGGCCAGGGCGGTGATGACGACCACGATCACGACGAGCAGCACGATCGACTCCTCGGCGATGCCCAGGTAGGCCAGGCCGGCCGAGAACTGGGTCGCGCCGAAGCCGAGCGAGGTGGCGACGCCGAACAGCGTGCCGACGACGGCGACGATGTCGATGACGTCGCCGATCCAGCCCTCGACGCGCTTGCCGAGCAGGGGCTCGAGCATCCAGCGCATGGAGATGGGGCGTCCCTTGCGGTGGGCGGCGAAGGCGACGGCCAGGCCCACGACGATGTAGATGGCCCAGGCGTGCAGGCCCCAGTGCAGGAACGTCGTGGTCATCGCCGCCTGGGCGATGGTCGCGTCGCTGGCGACAGACGAGGTGCCCGGCGGCGGGGAGGCGAAGTGGTTCAGCGGCTCGGCCACGCCCCAGAAGACCAGGCCGATGCCCATGCCGGCCGCGAACAGCATCGCGAACCAGGAGAACACCGAGTACTGCGGCTTCTCGCCGTCCTTGCCCAGAGTGATGTCGCCGTACTGGGAGAAGGCGGCGTACAGCGCGAACGCGACGAAGCCGACGACGATGAGTACGTAGTACCAGCCGAGGCCGTTGACGACGCCGGTGTTGGCGTCCCCGAGGACCTTCGCGAGCTGGCCGGGGACCAGGACCGCCATGAGCACGAAGGCCCCGACGATGATCGCGGCGGGCCAGAAGACCCGTCTGTTGAGGCGCCCCGGGGGCGCGGAGGGTCGGGTCTTCGCTGGGCTCGTCACGGGTGGTTTCCTTCGGTGTCGGAGGCTGTACGGACGTGTCTGCCGACCACCCCACCACGCTGACAACGCGTGTCGCAAACCGCGCGCCCGGGTCGCGGTCAGGCCGGCGGTACCTGCCCGAGGTCGACGGCCATCCCGTGCAGGCGCTCGACCCGCTACTCGATGGCGGGTGCGACGCGAACAACTCCGGCGGACCGATCTGGCAGCCGATCATCTTCTTCGGGCTGGCCATCGTGCTCGCGTGGCGCTGGCGCGACTGGACGCCCCTGGTCCTGGTCGCGCTCGCCGAGGGCGGGGCGCTCCTCATCGCCCAGGTGGGCAAGGGCGTGATCGGTCGCGCCCGGCCCCCCGAGGCGGACGCCGTGCCGCCGTTCGAGACGTCACCGAGCTTCCCGTCGGGGCACACCATCGAGGCGTTCGTGATCGCCACGATGCTCACGTACCTGCTGGTCCGGCACCTGTGGGACCGCTCGGCCGCCGTGAAGGTCCTCATCGGCGTCGTCGCCTTCGTCTACGCGTGCGCGATGGGCTTCTCGCGGGTCTTCCTCGGTTACCACTGGCTCACCGACGTGTTCGCGGCCGCGATGCTCGGCGTCGCGTGGGCGGGGGTCGTGATCGCCATGCACCGGGTGTGGCGCATGGTACGCAAGCGCCGCGAGCGCGGCCCGGTCGAGGAGGAGACCGTCACCAGGACTGAGTTGTCCTGAGTTGCCAACGGGAATGGACAGGACCGCCCCTGCGTTGAGATACTTTAAACATCAACTAATCAGGAGTGGTCATGCAGATCGGCATCTTCTCGGTGAGCGACATCACCACCGACCCGACGACGGGTCACACCCCCAGCGAGCACGAGCGCATCAAGGCGTCCGTCGCGATCGCCAAGAAGGCCGAAGATGTCGGCCTCGACTTCTACGCCATCGGTGAGCACCACAACGAGCCGTTCTTCAGCAGCTCGCCCACGACGACGCTGGGCTACATCGCCGCGCAGACCGACACGCTCCTGCTGTCGACCGCGACCACGCTGATCACGACCAACGACCCGGTCAAGATCGCCGAGGACTTCGCGATGCTCCAGCACCTCGCCGACGGCCGCGTCGACATCATGCTCGGCCGCGGCAACACCGGCCCGGTCTACCCCTGGTTCGGCAAGGACATCCGCGCCGGAGTCGCCCTGGCCGTCGAGAACTACGCGCTGCTGCGTCGGCTGTGGACCGAGGACGTCGTCGACTGGCAGGGCAAGTACCGCACGCCGCTGCAGGGCTTCACCTCGACCCCGCGCCCGCTCGACGGCGTCGCGC
>NZ_JACJFX010000025.1:0-41584 GCF_014164675.1 Propioniciclava sp. MC1683
GTGTGGCAGACTCGCACTACGAGTGCTCCTGTCAAGCAGCTGGAACGGAACCTAAGCAGTCCTATCCTTGCTTGTCACAGGAGCATTCGCCATCAGACCCGCCCTACAGCATCGGCGGATCGAGGCTCAGTGTGTCCGCCCAGAAGGTAGGTTGCCGCATCTGGGTTGGGGACGGCCTCCAAAGTGAGCCCGATGGTGCGGGAGTCGTGAGCCGTGTAGCCATCGTCGCCCACCTCCACCACGGGGATGCGCAGAGAGGTTGCCCCCGTGGAGCCGTCAAGGGCGAAGGCGACCGTGGCCGGGGTGTCCGGGAGGCCGAAGAGGCGTGAGCCATCGTCGTCGACTCCCAGCACGTGGCGGACCCGGCCGCGCTCGTCCTCCACGCCTCCACCCAGTTCGAACTGGACGGCCGTGAACCCGGGAACCTGGGTTCCAACGGCAGCAACTGTCTCAATGGACTGCACGGCGGCGCGGTTGAGGGGCTGCAATCCATCAGTCCCGAAGGACTGTGTCACCGTCATCACGCGGGCCAGAATGTTGTCAGTGAAGTCCGACCGAACTCGCTGGAGGCTGTGTTGGGCCACTGAGAGAACAGATACCAAGGTGATGGTCACGCCGACCAGGAGAAGGGTCGCGGTCGTGAGGTAGCGACGCGAGCGAGTCACCGCGATTGTCAAAGGGCTACGAGACACGGAGACGTCCATCCTCGAGATCCAGTCGCGTCCAATCAGGGGAGGGCCACGGGATCTCGGCATCGTGGGTGGCCACCACCAGGATTCGGCCCGGGTGCATGTTCCAGAGACCTTCGTACACGCGGCGCCGGTTGTCCACGTCCAAGTTCGCAGTGGGTTCATCCACCAGGATGAGTTCGGGTTCGGAGAGGCGGAGCGCGGCCAGTTCCACGCGTCGTCGTTCACCGCCGGACAGGGTCGCGACCTTCGTGTCGACGAGCGAACCCACGTGGAGTTCATCGAGGTGGGCCAGGCCCTGTGACCGTGTCAACACCTGGTTCAACTTCGCCCACGCGATGATGGCCAAGTTCTCGAAGGCTGTCAGCTCGCTGAAGAGAAGGTCTTCCTGGATGAGGTAGGCACGTGAGGCGGGTGCGGTCACTTTCCCGGAGTTGACGGGCACGTAGCCGGCTAGAACGTTGAGGAGGGTGGTCTTGCCGGCTCCGGAGGGGCCGCGCAGGACATACGGTCTCCCCGGAGTGAACTCCTGGTTGAGGTCCTGCAGAACGTTGCGCCCTCCAAAAGTAACGCTGACTCCTTCAAGACGTGCAGTCACCCTTCGACCTCTTTCGTGGAGCCGTCGAGGTAGACGGTGGTGGTTGTGTCGTCCCACGTGAAGTCGATGATTGATCCCCGCGCAAGCTCGCGCGACGCACTCGTCGAGGGGTTGACGCTGGTCAGGGTCAGATCGCCTTGGGAGTTGGGAGCCAACGCGAGGACATCCCCCCGGTCTTCGCGGAACGTGCAGTGGTAGTCACAAGGCAAGGGCGCGGCGCTTCCGGGGACGGTGTCCTCGACCACGAGACTCCCGCGCCAGGTGGCCAACCGCGGAGTCTGGAGACCGCGCTGCTCGACGGCTAGATCCCCCCCGCCGAGCGAGGTGCTGGCCAGAAGGTAGCTGCTGTCGTCCACGGGGTCAGGCATGGTGACGAAGATTCGGTCACCCAGAATGGCCCCTCTGACCGCGCTGGCGGGTAGCTCGGTCAGCGTCGTCAACTGTGTGCCGCTCCATGACATCAGTACGGCGCTGGTCGGGGCTCCACGTTCATCGTGGCCGACCCGCTGAAAAATGTGATTCACGTCGGACGAGACGACGGGAAACAATGCTTCACGGGGTCCGAGTTCCAACAGGGTCGTCAATGACTCATTGGTTCGATCGATCAGCTTGAACCCGAATTTCTCACTGTCACCGCTGGTCAGAAGTCGGCCGCCGTTTGGGAACTGATACTGAAAGGTCTGGGGTGGTTGGTCCCCGTTTTTCACTTCAGTGCCATCCCCCATGTTGTAGAGAATGACGCGGTTGGTTGAGTGCCTGAACAGAAAAACATGGTGGGCGGGCGCTTGACCTGGAAGCCCCTGAATCGGAGCAGCCGGTGCCGAAGTGCATGCGGTCAGCAGCGTGGTGGTCACCATCATGGCGACCACCACGCGACGGAAGTTGATCACTAGGCTGAAGCGATGATCTGCCAGTTCCGCGCGTCCCCGCGGAACTTCACGTACGCAGTGTTCTGGATCCAAACGGTGTTGGACCGGTAGTCCTGCTGCGGAGCCACCACCATGTTCGAGCGGTAGGAGGCGCTCCGTGCGCCATTGGTGTTGAACCAGTACTTGGTCTGGGTCACCGACTGCCAAGAAGAGCTGGCGCTGGCGCCCACGGAGGAACCGACAGTGAGGCTCAGCGATGCGGAGTTTCGCAGGGATGCCCCTGCGGTCCAGGCTCATGTGGTTGAGTCTCCTGTATCCATAATTGGGGGCTCCTAGACGGTAGAGGATGGCATCGCGCACTGGCATCCGTCGAAGGTGTCAAGTTGAAGCATCAATCTAGTACTTAAGGACGACACGATCGACGCCTCGGGGTCGGGTCTTTCCTCGACGCCTGCCATGCATGCACCTCGGGCATTGACCCGTCGGGGGTCGTCGGCAAGGTCAAGGGCACCATCGGCCGCCGGGTGGACCCCGAGTCCCGGTCGAGGTCATTGGGCCTGTGGTCCCAGGCCTGGGTGGAGGTATCCCTCCGACGCCGAAGATCCCGAAGTCGTTCACGCCGTGTTTGCGCAACTTGCCCCCTGACGTCACCCGTCATGCCCATACTGAGTGTGAACGCGCTTTCATTTAGACGGGGTGTCCGGGCTGCTGCTGCGCGACCCGCGCAACCCCACCTACGGGCTCCTGCACAGCCGCCTGCAGCAGGAGACGACCGACGCCGAACTGCAACTGGTGACCGTCGTGCCGTCGGTGGCCCAGCGCGCCGAGTTCGAAGCCAGCAGCCTGCAACGCCTGCTCGGGCTGCGCGTGGGAGGCCTGTTCGTGGCCACCGGTGTGCTGCAGTCCGACCTGCTCACGCCGTTCCTGTCCGCGGTGCCCGTCGTGTCGGTCGGACGCGTGGAACTGGACCCGCGCATCCACGCCGTCTCCTACGACGAGGACGCCCACGGCGCCCTGCTCGCCGACCGGGTGGTGGCCCACGGCCATCGGCGCGTGGCCGTGCTCGTGACCGGCCCCGAGGTGTCGACGGCCGAGAACCGACGCTCGCTCGCGATCGTCACGCGGTTGCAGGAACGGGGCGCCGAGGTGCTGGAGTTCGAGGCCCACCAGTTCGGCGTCTCGGGCGAGCGCGACGACGAGATCATCCGGGTGGCCCGGGAAGGTGGCGTCACCGCCGCCATGTTCCCGAGCGACTGGCGGGCCATCCACTTCCTCGAGATCGCGGTGAAGGCTGGCGTCCGCGTGCCCGACGACCTGTCGGTCACCGGCTGTGACGGCATCGCGCCCGGCCTGCCGTTGTTGGGGTTGGCGACGATTCGCGTGCCCGTCGAGACGGTGGCCCGCCGCGGCGTCGAGGTCATGCGTCAACTCATGGACGCCCCCGAGCCGGTCCGGGCCCGCCACGAGTTGCACCGCGGTTACCTCATCGACGGGACGACCCTGTCGGTGCCGCCGCTGGCCGGCGCCTGAAAGGTGACGGACGGCTTGGTGAGCGCCGACCGACAGAAATCGCCTGCCTCAGAGGAGCTCGCGCAACCACTCCACCTGGGCGGCATGGGAGGCCGCGTCACCGGGGGTCTCCAGGATCGTCGCGGTGTTCGCCTCGCGCACGACCTCGACGAGGAACTCCGGGTCGACCTGGCCCAGCCCCAGCACCTCGTGGCGGTCGGCACCTGAGCCCGCGGCGTCCCGGGAGTCGTTGAGGTGCACCAGGTCGATGCGCCCGGTGATGCCCTTGATCGTGTCGACCAGCCCCGACGGGTCGAGCCCGCCGGCGTGCGCGTGGCAGGTGTCGAGGCAGAAACCGACGTTCTCGAAGCCCTCGGCGCCGGAGATGGCGTCCCACAGCTGGGCGATGCGGTCGAGGTGGCGGGCCATCGCGTTGGCCCCGCCGGCGGTGTTCTCGATGAGGATCGGCACCTCGAGGTCGAGCCCCTCGATCGCCTTGCGCCAGTTGTCGAAGCCGACCGCGGGGTCGTCGTTGGCCGACACGTGCCCGCCGTGCACGATGACGCCGCGGGCGCCGACCTCGGCGGCCAGCTTCACCTGGCGGGCCAGGATCTGGCGGCTCGGGATGCGGATGCGGTTGTTCGTGGTCGCCACGTTGATCACGTAGGGCGCGTGGATGTAGAGGCCCACGCCGGCCGTGGCGGCGTCCTGCTTGAGGCCCTCGGCGCCGCCCGGGTGGTCGACCGCGTGGCCCTTCCAGGCCTGCGGGTCGCCGATGAAGGTCTGCATGATCGAGAAGCCGCCGGCGGCGGCGTGGGCGAGCGGGTCGGCGTCCGCGTGGGCGCCGACGTGGAAGCCCTGCTGGGTGGGGGTCACGACTCGAGACCGCCCAGCACGTCGATGGCCTCGTCGACCGACTCGGCCGGCACGAGGAGGTGGTCGTGGTAGTAGCCGGCGAGCACGTTGCAGGAGATGCCGACCCGCGCCAGCGCCGTCGAGACCGCCGCGGTGATGCCCACCGAGGTCAGCGACGTGTGCACCTGCAGCGTGATCCACGCGAAGACGCCCTCGTACTCCCAGCCGTGCTCGTCGGCGGTGGACTGGTCGACGACGAGCGTGATGCCCTCGTCCTCGACGATGCGGGCGTACGCCTCCACCTCCGGCGGCGTGGGCAGCGTGACGTAGACGAAGGAGCCCTGGCGCACGCTCGGGCGCAGCGCGCCGAGGATCTCGTGCAGGTTGGTGAGTCCGGCCATGGCAGCAGTGTAGGGAGGTGGGAGTCGCCGCGAGTGGCCCCTGATCCGTGCGCCGGACGCCGTGGGCGTGGGAGGGTGGACCCACTCCACGATGACAAGGACGTACTCGCCATGCACACCTCGCACCTCGCCGTTCGTTTCGCCGAGACCGCGCGCACGCACGCGTCGCGCCCGGCCACCCGCATCAAGTCCGGCGACGGGTGGCGGGTGCAGAGCTACCGCGAGCTGGCGATCCGGGTGAACGCGCTGGCCGCACACCTGGTGGCCCAGGGCGTCGAGGCGGGCGACCGGGTGCTGCTGCTGAGCAACAACCGCCCCGAGTGGAGCATCGCCGACCTGGCGCTGCTGACGATCCGGGCGGTGCCGGTGCCGATCTACTCGACGAGCACCCCCGAGCAGGTGCGGCACATCGCCGGCGACTCCGGGGCCGTCTTCGGCTTCGTCGAGACCGCCGCGCTGCTGGGCCGCCTCACCGAGGTGTGGGACCAGCTCGACGGCCTCCGCGGGGTGTGGACGTTCGAACCCACGGCGTCCGGGGACGACCGGGTGCGCACGCTGGCCGACGTCCTGGCCCAGCCGGCCGGCGACGACGCGGTCGCGGCCGTGCAGGCGCGGCTGGCCGAGGCGTCCGCGGACGAGCTGGCCTCGATCATCTACACCTCGGGCACCACGGGTGAGCCGCGCGGGGCCGCGCTGACCCACCGCGGCTTCACCTTCGAGCTCGACGCGCTCGACGCCTTCTTCGACATGACGCCCGAGGACAGCTCGCTGGCGTTCCTGCCGCTGTCGCACGCGCTCGAGCGCGCCTGGACCTACAAGGTGCTCACCGGCGGCTGCCTCAACACCTACGTCGCCGACGCCCGCACCGTCGCCGAGGCGTTGGTCGAGGCCCGGCCCACGATGTTCGTGTCGGTGCCGCGGCTGTACGAGAAGGTCTTCCTCACCGTGCACGAGCGGGTGGCGGCCTCGCCGGCGAAGAAGAAGATCTTCGAGTGGGCCATGGGCGTCGGCGCGCAGAGCCAGCACGCCTACCGCAAGGGACGCCAGCCCTCGGCCTGGCTGAAGGCCCAGCTGCCGATCGCGGACAAGCTGGTGTTCTCGTCGATCCGGGACGCCCTCGGCGGTCCCAAGACCGTGATGGCGTGCGGCGGCGCCCCGCTGCGGAAGGAGATCGAGGAGTTCTTCTCGGCCGCCGGCATCCTGGTCTCGCAGGGCTACGGCCTGACCGAGGCGTCGCCGCTGGTGTCGTTCAACTCCCCGGGTGCGTTCAAGTTCGGCACGGTCGGGCGCGTGGTCGTGGGCGGCGAGGTGAAGATCGCCGACGAGGGCGAGATCTGGTACCGCGGTCCCAACGTGATGCAGGGCTACTGGAACCAGCCCGAGGCCACCGCCGCCGCGGTCGACGACGAGGGCTGGCTGCACACCGGTGACGTCGGCTACGTCGACACTGACGGCTACCTGGTCATCACCGACCGGATCAAGGACATCATCGTCACCTCCGGCGGCAAGAACATCGCCCCGGCGCCGATCGAGGGCATGATCCTGGCCGACCCGCTGTTCGAGCACGCGGTCGTGCTGGGTAACAACCGCCCCTTCGTGACGCTGCTCGTGCGCCCGTCGCTGCCCCACCTCGAGGAGCTCGCCGAGCGCCTGCAGGTGCGCTTCTCCGACGCCGCGGAGCTGGTGAACTCGCCCGAGGTCACCGAGGAGATCCGCCGCCGGGTCGCCGCGCTCACCGAGCGGCTGCCCAGCCAGGAGCAGATCAAGGACCTCCGCGTCGCGCTGGAGGAGTTCACCATGGAGAACGGGCTGCTCACGCCGACGCTCAAGGTGCGCCGCCGCCAGGTCGAGGAGCGCTTCTCGGCGCTCATCGAGGACATGTACGCCAAGGTTCAGGAGCGAAGGGCCCGCCGCGGGCACTAGTTCTCTGCAACGCTGGGGCCATCCGCTGCGTGGATGGGGGTGTGACCCTGGTGGAGGAGAGGCCCGTGACGCTGCAGGGCGAGGGGGCGCGCACGTTCGAGGAGTACGTGCGCGAGCGCTCCGTCGCGCTCCAGCGGTTCGCGTACCTCGTCACCCGCCACCCCGAGGACGCCCGCGACGCCGTCCAGGACGCCCTCATCGGGCTGTGGCCCCGCTTCGACGAGGTGCGCGCACGGGGTGACGTGGACGCCTACGTCCACCGCTCGATCGTGAACGCCTCCGTCTCGCGCTGGCGCCGCACGCGCCGCTCCACCCCCGTCGAGGCGCCCGAGGACCTGCCGCAGGCCGCGGCGTCCGGCTTCGAGGACGAGGTCGCCGACGCGGACGCCGCCTGGCGTCTGTGCGAGACCCTCGGTCCCGACCAGCGCGCGGCCGTCGTGCTGCGGTACTGGTCGGGCCTGACCTTCGCCGAGATCGCCGACGTGCTCGGCTGCGCGGAGGCCACCGCGCGCAGCCACGTGCACCGCGCGCTGACCCGGCTCCGCACGCAGTTGCTGGAGGACCCGCGATGACCGACCACGACCGCGCCGAACGCGCCCTCGCCCGGGCGCTGCGCGAGCACGACCGCGACCACGACTTCGCCCCGCTCGACCCCGAGGGACTCAAGCACGGGACGGCGGTTGCCGACCCCCCGCGCCGTCGGGGACCCTGGATGGGGCTCGTCGCGGCGGCCCTGGTGCTGGTGCTGGCGGTGCCGTTCGGGGCGTCGCTGTTGTCCTCGATGTTCAACGCCGGGTCGTCGGCGCCGAGCTTCGAGGCCCGCCCGGCCAACGCTCCCGCGGCGGGTGGCGCGGCCCCGATCGACCAGGCGGCCGGCGGTCCCGAGGCAGCTGGGAAGCCGGCCTCCGCGGACGACCGGCCCGCCCCCAGGCCCGGTTGGCGCTGGGAGTCGATGTTGGACGCCGCCGTGCAGGTCCCCGTCGATTGGGGCCACGACTTCGCGCCCGGGTCCGACTGGTGCGCCGAGCCCGGCTACCAGCGGCCGTCCGCGCCGTTCGTCGACCGCAACCCGCTCGGGCGGGCGACCCGGAACATCCTGTGCGACGCGACGGTGCCCAACGAGCTGCGCCAGACCCACCTCACGTGGCGACGCGTCCAGCCGGGCGACACCGACAACGCCGTGGAGGCGGACCCCGCCGGCGAGTGGCTCCGCGTGAACCGGGTGGTCGGCTCGGCGTACCTCACGGTCGAGGTCCCCGCTGAGCAGATCGACCTCGCCGACGAGATCCTCGGCAGCGCGGAGTTGTTCGCGTACGACCCGCGGGGGTGCCGCACGTTCAGTCCCACCGGGTTGCCCGACCTGGGCGCGGTCGCGGACCTCGCCACGGCGTCCGAGGTCGTGGTCTGCCAGTACGGCGGGCCCGAACGGCCGAACCTCGTCGGGTCGTACGCCCTCACCGGCGAGCAGGCCCAGGGCGTCCTGGACGCCGTGCTCGCGGCCCCCGAGGCCACCGACCCGCCGCACCCGACCTGCGCCGACACCGGGAACTGGCTGGTGCTGCGGTTCGACGGCACCCGCGAGGTGCGGCTGAACATGGACGCCTGCAGCGCTTTCGTCCTCGACGACGGGGTCACCCGCCGGACGCCCACCCGCGCCACCTGCGGCGACCTCCTCGTCGGCCCGCTCTGGCTGGCGACCCTCGACGAGGCGACCGACGTCTGCCGCCCGGTGCGCTGAGGGTCAGGCCTCCGGGTCGTCGAAGGTGTTCACCATGAACTGCGCCGCCCGGACGAGGTACTCGCGCAGCTCCGCGTCCTCGGCCTCGGGCAGCGCCAGCGTGTCGACGGCTGCCAGCATGTGGTGCAGCCAGCGGTCGCGCTGGGTGGGGGTCACGATGAAGGGCGCGTGCCGCATGCGCAGGCGCGGGTGCCCGCGGGTCTCGCCGTAGGTCTTGGGCCCGCCCCAGTACTGCTCGAGGAACATCCGCAGCCGGTCGTTCGCGGGGCCGAGGTCCTCCTCGGGGTACATCGCCCGCAGGGGCGGGTCGTTCGCGACGCCCTCGTAGAAGCGGTCCACCAGGGCCTTGAAGGTCGGCGCGCCGCCCACGCGGTCGTAGAAGCTCGTCGTCACGTCGGCCATCGTGCCACCTCAGCCGAACAGCGCCGGCACGTCGACCAAGCCCCCGGACGCCTCGAAGTCGGCCCGCACCGCTGCCGCCAGCGCGTCATCGCGCAGGTACTCCAGTGCCACGGCGGCCAGCCCGTAGGCGCCGTCGGCGACGGCGTCCATCGCGGCCGAGGAGCCGGCCGCGTCGGCGAACGTGCGGGTGTGCAGGGCGACCCCGGCCGGGGCGATCGCCAGCAGGGGGTGGATCCCCGGCACGCGGACGCTCACGTTCCCGAAGTCGGTCGAGGCGGCGGTCGAGGCCGGGACGCTGCCCAACGGGAGCGCGCGGCGTCCGCGATCGGCCTGGGCCGCGACCCAGCGCTCGGTGAGCGGGCCGTTGGTGCGCACGGGCAGCGAGGCGGGGTGGGCGTCCCAGGCGAGGTCGACCTCGACGCCGGCCATGAGCGCGGCGCCGCGGGCGATGTCCTCGACGCGGGCCGACAGGGCACCCAGCCCGTCGATCCCGGGGGAGCGCACGTACAGGTCGAGGGCGGCCGCCTCGGGGATGATCGAGGCGCGGGTCCCGCCGTCGGCGACGATCGCGTGCACCCGGTCTCCGGGGGTCATCTGCTGCCGGAACAACCCGATCCCCGTGTAGAACAACGTCGCGGCGTCCAAGGCGTTGCGGCCCTTCTCGGGCTCCGACGACGCGTGCGCCGCCACCCCCGAGAACGTCACCCGCGCCGTGCGCCGGCCGAGCCACACGTGGTCGGCGAGGTCGTGGGCGTAGGGGTGCAGCATGATCGCGGCGTCGAGGCCGTCGAAGGCGCCCTCCCGGGCCATGTACTCCTTGCCCGTGTGGCCCTCCTCGGCGGGCGTGCCGAGCAGGACGACCCGGCCGGGGACGGCGTCCGGGTCTGAGGCGGCGAGGCGGGCCAGCGCGAGGAACGCGCCCACTCCGGTCGCCGCGATGACGTTGTGGCCACACGCGTGCCCGATGCCGGGCAGGGCGTCGTACTCGGCCAGGATCGCGATCGTGCGCCCGGTGTCGCTCCCGACCTCCGCCCGCACGGCGGTGTCGAGGCCGTGGACGCCGACGCGCGGCTCCACCCCTTCCGCGGCCAGGAGGGTCGCGATCCGCCCCGCGGCGCGGACCTCCTCGAAGGCGGTCTCGGGGTCGGCGTGCAGCTCACGGGCCAGCGTGGTGAGGGCGGGCTGGAGGTCGGCGACGGCGTCCGCGAGGGGTTGGCGCATGGAAGTGACCCTAGTCCCGGCGTCCGGTAGAGTGAGCCGTCGGTGCGCCCGCTCGGGTGCACCGATGCATGAGAACCCTCCTGCCCCGGGAGATACCCGTGGCCGTCAAGACCAGAGGAGGTGGGGATACTCACATGCGCAACTACGAGATCATGGTGATCGTGAGCCCCGACGTGGACGACCGTCAGGTCCAGGGCGTCGTGGAGAAGCCGTTCGAGGCGTTCAAGGCCGCCGGTGGCACCGTCGACAACGTCGACACCTGGGGCCGTCGTCGTCTCGCGTACGACATCCAGAAGAAGTCCGAGGGCATCTACGTGGTGCTCAACGTGACCGCTGAGCCGGCTGTCGTCAAGGAGCTCGACCGCCAGTACACGCTGAACGAGCAGATCATGCGGACGAAGGTCATCCGCCCCGACCTGCACCACTGATTCTTTTCCCCAGTCTGGACGCCGACTCCTTCCGTTTCGTCGGAGGCGGCTGACAGAGTGGGAACCGAATCGACACACGTCCGAGAATCGGAGACATCACATGGCAGGCGAGACCATCATCACGCTCGTGGGCAACCTGACGGCTGACCCCGAGCTTCGTTTCACTCCCTCCGGGGCGCCCGTGGCGAACTTCACCGTCGCCTCGACGCCGCGCACCTTCGACCGCACCACCAGTGAGTGGAAGGACGGGGAGGCCATGTTCATCAACTGCTCGGTGTGGCGTCGGGCCGCGGAGAACGTGGCCGAGTCGCTCACCAAGGGCATGCGCGTCATCGTGCAGGGCCGGCTGAAGAGCCGCTCCTACGAGACGCGCGAGGGCGAGCGCCGCACGGTGTTCGAGATCGATGTCGACGAGGTCGGTCCCTCCCTGCAGTTCGCGACCGCGAAGGTCACCCGCTCGGGTGGCGGCGGCGGTGGCGGCGGCAACTGGGGTGGTCCCCAGCAGCAGGGCGGCTCCGGTGGTGGCGACCAGTGGTCGTCCAACCAGGGCCAGGGTGGGGGCTACGGCGGCGGAGGCCGTCCGCAGCAGCAGCCGGTGAGCGACCCCTGGGCCAGCGCCCAGAGCGACGAACCCCCGTTCTGATCCACCCTTTTCCACACACGTCATTCCGGCATGAGCCGGGCTCACGAGAGAGAGCACCACAATGGCCCCACAGCGCAAGCCTGTGAACAAGAAGAAGATCGCTCCGGCGAAGTCCATCAAGATCGGTCACATCGACTACAAGGACACCGCGACCCTGCGGAAGTTCATCTCCGAGCGCGGGAAGATCCGCGCCCGGCGTGTGACCGGCCTGTCCGTCCAGGAGCAGCGCAAGGTCGCGATCGCGATCAAGAACGCCCGCGAGGTCGCGCTGCTGCCCTACGCGTCCACCGCTCGCTGAGAAAGGAAGACGAACAGATGAAGCTCATTCTCACTGCCGCCGTCGACCACCTCGGCATCGCCGGTGACGTCGTCGAGGTCAAGGACGGCTACGGCCGCAACTACCTCCTGCCCCGCGGTTACGCCATCAAGTGGACCCGCGGTGCGGAGAAGCAGATCGAGGGCATCAACCGCGCCCGCGAGGCCCGCACGGTCCGCGACAACGAGCACGCCGTCCAGCTGCGCACGCAACTGGAGGAGCTCGCGGTCGAGGTCCCCGCGCGCGCCGGTGGCGAGGGTCGCCTGTTCGGTGCCGTCACGGCCGCCGACATCGCGTCCGCGATCAAGAAGGCCGGCGGCCCCGCCGTCGACAAGCGCTCGGTCCAGATCGGCAAGCCGATCAAGACCGTCGGCGAGCACAAGGTCGGCGTGAAGCTGACTGACGCCGTCGTCGCGCACCTGCCCGTGAAGGTCGTCGCCGCCTGAGCGGCGCCCCACCCAGGCACTGACCGGCCGGTCCCCTCGGGGCCGGCCGGTTTCCTTGTCCGTGGAGGTGGGTGCCACCCCGGCGCAACGAACCGGACGCCCCGGGCGTGGAACGGGCATGAGCACCACGACCCGCCTCCTGGCCGCCCTCGCCGCCAGCGCCATCCTGCTCACCGGCTGCGGCACCGCGGAGAGCCCCTCGATGGTCGAACCCGCCGGCGCCCCCGCCCCCGGGCAGCCCGCGGGTGGAGTTGCCGACGGCCCCGTTCGCGGCGAGTCCAAGCCCGCCGACCAGGCCGAGCCCTACCAGACCGGCGTCCAGCGCCAGATCGCACGGTCGGCGTCCCTCACGCTGGTGGTCGACGACGTACAGGCCTCAGCCGAACGCGTGCGCGCGCTCGCGGCCGCATTGGACGGCTGGGTGTCGGAGGAGTCGCTGGCCCTGACGGGCGCCGACGGCATCCGCGGCCCGGTCGCCGGCTCGTGGATCACCCTGTCGGTGCCGGCGTCCCGGCTCGACGACGCGATCGCGCGGGTGGGGGAGTTGGGCACGGTCCGCGACCGGCAGGCCAGCGCCCAGGACGTCACCGACGTCGTCGTCGACCTGGATGCCCGCATCACCAGCCTCGAGGCGTCCGTGAAGCGCCTGCAGGAGCTGGTCGGCCGCTCCGGCAGCGTCGCCGACATCGCCGCGGTCGAGCGCGAGCTCGCCACCCGGCAGGCCGACCTCGAGGCCATGAAGTCCCAGCGACTGTACTACGCGGGCATCGTCGAGCGGTCCAGCCTGACGATCACGCTGATCACGCCGACGCAGTCGAGCTCCACCAACCCGATCCAGACCGGGTGGTCGCGCGGGTGGGCCGCGTTCCTGGAGTCGGTCTCCATCCTGATCACCGTCGTCGCGGCGATCCTCCCGTTCGCGCTGTTCGCGGCCCTCGTCCTCGTGCCGCTCCTGCTGTGGCGCCGCGCCCGTCGTGCCAAGGCCGCAGACGTGCCCCCCAGGACCGGCGACGCCCCCGACCCTCGCGAGGAGGGGGCGGCGGCGTCACGCGAGTGAACCTGCGCTGCAGAGCCCTACTGCGCAGCCTCTCCTCCTAGAGGTCCAGAAGGAGTCCGAGCACCTCACGGATCTCACCGAGCACCACAGGACCGACGTTCCCCGTGTTCGCATGGATGCGGGCCGTCGCGATCGAACGGACATGCTGGCACTGCGCCGATGACACGGCTGCCAGACCGTTGGTGTCGTCGGGCTCGAGGGCCACCTCGGCGCTGCTCCGTCGGATCGTTCGGGTCAGGGGGACGACCTGTACGACGTTCGGGACGTCTCGCAGGATCCTGCCAGCCGTCACCACGACCGCAGGACGCCTCAGGCCGGCCTCGCTCCCGATCGGTGTGCCCAGGTCGATCTCGACCACGTCACCCGGCGTCAGCATCCAGCCACGCCGCTTCGTCGCCCCTCAGGTCGGCGCCGAGGTCACGCGCCATGGCGTCCTGCCTCAGCGCCCGGATCGCCTTGCTCACGGTCACATCGATCGTCTCGTGGCGCTCAGCCGCAAGCCGGGTCACGCTCGCATGGGTCTCCCGACTGATGCGGATCGTCGTCGTTTCGGCCATGGTCACCATCCTAAGACGTGTAGACGAATCAGTCTACCGCACGGGACTCCGCCGCGGCCTCGCCTAGCGGTCGGCTCCCGCGCCGACCCGCTCGGTGGGGTGGACGTGGGACCGCGCGAGCCAGACCGCGCGGGCGAGCATCCCGACGGCCAGGCCGACCCCGAGCACCGTCCACAGCCACCCCTCGGCGAGGAAGATCAGCACCATCGCGACGAGGGTGGGCACGAGGTACATGAACGTCCACACCACGTAGCCGCCGAAGGTCGGCATCTTGACCCCCGCCGCGTCGGCGACGGCCTTCGTCATGAAGTTGGGCCCGTTGCCGATGTAGGTGATCGCGCCGCAGAACACCGATCCGAGCGAGATCGCGACCAGGTAGCCCTCGGGCACACCGGGCATGCCGAGCGCGGGGTTGGCGGCGATGCGTGGGTCGCCGGGCAGTTGGGCGGCCATCTCGAAGAACGTCACGTAGGTGGGGGCGTTGTCGAGCACCGCCGACAGCCCGCCCGAGAACACGAAGAACGTGATCTTGTTCAGCGGCAGCGACGGGGCCACCTGGGCGAGGTACTTCAGCGCGGGCATCATCGTGAGGAAGATGCCGATGAACAGGGCGGCGACCTCGAGGATCGGCGTCCACGTGAACTGGTTGAGGTGGAACCGCACCTCCTTGTTGCCCAGGAGGAACGACAGCGCGGCGGCCGTCGCGAACGCCAGCTCCCGCCACGGGACGAACTGGTACCACGCCGCGTGCCCGCCCTCGATGGCGTGCAGGTCGATCGACGGCACGAACGCCACCGCGAGGATCACCATGGCGAAGAAGACGAAGTTGATCTTCCCGGCGATGCCGAGCGGGGTCTGCTGGGTGTCGTCGAGCGTGATGGCGGCGGCGTCCTCGCGGGCGTACGCGCGGCGGTCGAGCCCGTAGTAGGTGGCCAGCAGCATCGCGTTGACGAACAGCCACTCGGGGAACAGGTTGAACGTCCACTCGAACGGCACCCCGCGCAGGAACCCCAGGAACAACGGGGGGTCGCCCAGCGGCGTCAGCAGTCCGCCGCAGTTGGCCACGATGAGGATCGTGAACACCACCGTGTGGACGCGGTGCTTGCGTTCGCGGTTCGTGTTGAGCAGCGGCCGGATCAGCAGCATCGCCGCGCCCGTCGTGCCGATGAACGAGGCGATCAGGCCCCCGACGGCGAGGAAGATCGTGTTGTTGCGCGGCGTCGCCCGGATGTCACCGGTCAGGAAGATGCCGCCTGACACCACGAAGAGCGCCAGCAGTAGCATGATGAACTGGAAGTACTCCACCAGCGCGTGCACCACGCTCGACCCGGCCCCCGACGCCAGGAACCAGATCGCCACCGGCACGCCCAGCACCAGCGCGACCGCGAGCTTGGTCGAGTTCCTCTCCCAGGTGTGCTCGACGGCCGGCACGAGCGGCAGCACGGCGATCGAGGCGAGCATCACCACGAACGGGATGATGCTCCACCACTCGACGACCATCGTCGGCCCGCCTCAGCCCTCGCGCGGGCGGGTCTGGCCGAACGTGAAGCCGGCGATCGTGCTGGAGGGCGACACGAACGTCACCGTGGGCTTCTCGGACGCCTCGGGCTCGGCCTCGCCTGCTGCCGCGGGTTCGGGGCGCGGCCCGGGCTCGGTCGGACGGACGGGGTCACCGAGGGCGGCGCGGAGGGCCTTGTCGAGTTCGTCGCGCACCTCGACGCGGTGCTTGCGGGTCTCGGCCATGGCGGCATCCTAGCCTCGCCCGGCTTCCTCGCAGGTCACTCCCCGTCGGCGTCGACGGTGGGCTCGGCCGTGGCGGTGGCTGTGGGGGCGGCTGTGGCTGTGGCTGTGGGGGCGGCGGTCTCGACCGGGGTGGCCGTCAGGGTCGGTAGCGGCGCCGAGGGTGGGGGAGCGGGGGTGGACGGTGCGGGCGACGGAGCCGGTGCGGGTTCCGGGCTCGGCTCAGGGCTGGGCTCGGGGGTCGGGGTCGAGGGCGGGGCAGCCGGTGGCGGCGTCGACGGGTCGGCGGTCGGCGTCGTACCGGGGTCGACCGGGTCGGGCGAGGGTGTGGTGCCCGGGTCGCTGGGGTCGGGTGTTGGGGTGGCGCTGGGGTCGGGTGTCGGGGTGGCGCTGGGGTCGGGTGTCGGGGTGGCGCTCGGGTCTGGTGTCGGGGTGGCGCTCGGGTCTGGTGTCGGGGTGGCGCTCGGGTCTGGTGTCGGGGTGGCGCTCGGGTCGGCCGGGACCAGCGGGACCTCGTCCAGGTCGGGAAGCGGGCCGGACTCGCCCGGCGGGGCCTTCGGGATCGTGCCCTTGGGCTTGTCCTTCTGGGCGCCCGGCGTCCACGGCACCATCGGGGTGTTCAGCCGCAGGAACGGCGCCCCGGACAGGACCGCGCGCGGGTCGACGAACGCGCCGTTGACGAGCACCTCGAAGTGCAGGTGGCACCCGGTCGACAGGCCCGTCGTGCCCGCCAGGCCGATCTGCTGGCCCTTGCTGACCTTCTGGCCGACCGTCACGCCCAGCACCGACAGGTGCGCGTAGCGGCTGCTCATCCGGTCCTCGTCGATGGTGCCGTGGTCGATCTCGACCAGCAGGCCGTAACCGCCGGCGTTGCCGGAGCGGGTGACGGTGCCGTCGGTCATCGCGACGATCGGGGTGCCGCAGGCGGCCGTCATGTCGACGCCGTTGTGGTTGCGGACGTAGTTCAGGATCGGGTGGAACCGCGGGCCGTAGGGCGAGGTGATCGGGCCGGGCACCGGCGACACGTACGGCGTCGCGAACAGGGCGGCCGCGTCGCCGAGTGGCGTGCCCGCGACCAGCGGCAGGTTCAGGTTCGTCAGCGGGATGCCGCCGGGCGCGGTGGGGACCCGCACCGCCGGCGCGAGCACGTCGGAGAAGCCCAGGGGAGTCGCGGCGCGGGAACGGGCGCGGGACGCGAGCGCGTCGGCGTCGGACCACATCGCGGCGCTCGTCGACCGCAGCTCCACCACGTCGTCATGCGTGTCGGCGATGACGGCGGGCGTGGCGGTGACGGTGGCCTGCACGGGCAGCACCCCGGCGAAGGGGACCGTCAGGCACGCGGAGGTCGAGAGGGCAGCCAACAGTACGGACGGACGCCGACGACGTCGTCGAGAGAATGGCGTGGGGCCGCCATGTGCGCTCTGCATCAATTTCCTCGTGGTCACCCGGGTGGGGAAGTCCCCGGTGGCGAGTGATCCTCTCAAGCCTATGCCTGTTTCCGCCGTTGTCCAGAGGCGATTGGAGAACTGTGGGTGACGATTCGGAGACGTCTGGGCTTCTCAGGCCGAACGGATGGACGCCGGGGGGGTGGGTACGTGTAGGGTTCATGTCGGTTGAGGTTGGTAGTTCTTGCGTGCGGCACCCCGTTGGCAGAAGTTCGAGCGTCACCCACATGCCTCCGATCCCGGGGGTAGCACCACATCACGAAAGCAGGAAACATGGCCACCGGAACCGTCAAGTGGTTCAACGCCGACAAGGGCTACGGCTTCATCTCCCCCGACGACGGCTCGGCTGACGTCTTCGCCCACTACTCCGCCATCAACTCGCGCGGCTTCCGCTCGCTGAACGAGGGCGACAAGGTCGAGTTCGAGACCGAGCAGGGCCCCAAGGGCCTCCAGGCGACCAACATCACCCCGGTCTGATCTGAACAGCACCACACCGGACGCCGCGACCCCCGGGTCGCGGCGTCCGTCGTTCCCGGGTCACGCGGTCCTGCTCGTGGGCGTCCCCCCGCTCGAGGCGTGGGTGCGCGAGCGGACGGCGCACTACGACGAGGGCTTCGTCTCCGCCGACCCGGCCTTCGCCCACGCGCACGTGACGGTGCTGGCCCCGTTCCCGGTCGGTGCCACCGATCGGGCCGCGGCGGCGGCGTCCGAGGTCAGGGCCTTCGACTACACGCTTCGCCGAGTGGCGACCTTCCCCGACGGGGTGGTCCACCTCGTGCCCGAGCCCGACCGCGGGTTCCGCGCACTGACGGACGCCGCCCGCCGCCTGGTGCCCGAGGTCGCGCCCTACTGGGGCCGGTTCGAGCCGGTGCCCCACGTGACGCTGGACCGGCTCGGCCCGGGCGTCACCGAGTCCTCGACCCGGGACGCCGTCGCCCACCTCCTGCCCTGCCGGGCACGGGCGTCCGAGCTGCTGCTGACGTGGTGGGAGGACGGCGGCTGCCGGGTGCTCGGGCGGTTCCCGCTCAGCTCGTGAGCCCGAGGAACGCCGCGACCAGCAGCGCCAAGACGAACGAGTTGAACACCATCGCCGCGATCGCCAGCGTCGTGATCGCCCGCCGTCCGGCCGTGGACGTCACCGTGACGTCGGAGGTCGCGAACGTCGTCAGCGAGCGGGTCCTTCCGGGTCTCCGCCTCGAGCAGCGTGTACGCCACCACGACCAGGGACGTGCCGACGCTGCCCAGCACCCAGCTGGTGGCGTCCATGCCCGAGAGCCGGTCGAAGCGGCGGACGTGCGCGCTGTTGGAGGCGCGGATCGCGTCGCGCAGCCGGTGCGGGTCGAGGCGTCCGAACACCCACCACGTGAGCCCGAGGTAGGCCGCATAGAAGAACACCAGCATCAGGGTGAAGCCCAACACCTGGGCGCGCTCGGCATCCGCCCCCGCCGTCATGTTGGCCCACAGGGTCACCGCGAGCTGGGGAATGAGGGCGACCACGACCGAGACCCAGCCGCGGCGCCCGTCGGGGCCAGCCAGGCGCCCTTCGCGCGCGGGGCCGGTGCCTCGACGGGCGGCTGCTCGGGGGTGGCGTCGTCCATGGGACCACTCTCCCACGGCTCTCATGTTGTCCTCACGGCTGCCCGGCAGGATGGAAACATGACGAAGAAGCTCCTCGCCCTGACCGTCCTCGCCGTGGCACTGGCCGCCTGCACCACCTCGGCGCCGTCCGCCCCCCGCCCGGGCGTCACCGTGTCGCCGGCGCCCGCCACGAGCGCGGCCGCACCCGCGGCGTCCCCCACGGCCGGCGGCAGCACGGACGCCGCGGCCTGCGTGGCCGGCAGTGGCGATCTCGTCGTGGCGGCGGGGACGACCTGCGAGCTGACCGGCGGCGCCGTCGGCGGCAACGTCGAGGTGCGTCAGGGGGCGACGTTCATCGCCACGGACCTGCGTGTCGACGGGAACATCCAGGGCGAGGGCCACGCCGCGGTCCGGGTGAGCGGCGGCTCGGTGGACGGCAACATCCAGCTCGAGCGGGGCGGCGAGGCGGTGGTCTCGGGGGTCGCGATCGACGGCGACCTGCAAGCCGAGGGCAACAGCGGCGCGCAGGAGTTCAGCGGCAACACCATCGACGGGAACCTCCAGTGCGAGGGCAACGACCCGGCACCGACAGGGTCGGGCAACACGGTCTCCGGTGACAAGGAAGGACAGTGCGCCGGCCTCTGATTCCCAGTCCCACTGTGGGGACAACCTGTGGACAGTGACGAGGGCGCACAACCCCGGGGAGGCTGCCCCGGGGGTATCGCTACCATCTGAATCCGCTTGTCAGGGGATCTTTGACTCGTTCACTGGGAGTTGTGCCCAGCCTTGTCCACAGGAGACGGGTCAGTCGGTGTAGGGGCCGAGGTCGAAGTCGTCCTCGTCGTCGAGTGCCTCGTGCTCCTCGGGCGGGACCGGCGACCCCGGCAGGCGCGTGATGAACTCGGCGCCGCCGCTGGGGGAGCGGCCCGCCTTCACCCAGCCGCCGTGGGCCTGGATGGTCTGCGCGACGATCGAGAGGCCCAGCCCGGAGCCCGGCGTGGTGCGCGCGTGCTCGGAGCGGTAGAAGCGCTCGAACACGTGGGGCAGGTCGTCCTCGGCGATGCCGGGGCCCTCGTCGGCCACACGGAAGCGGTCGCCGATCAGCTCGACGGTGATCGTGCCGCCCGGCGGGGAGAACTTCACGGCGTTGTCGAGCAGGTTGGTGAAGGCGCGCTCGAGCGCATCGGGCTCGCCGGTGAGGTAGAGCGGCTCGAGGGTGACGTCCCAGGTGATGCCGGGGCCGCGCCGCTTCACGCGGTCGAGGGCGCTGTTGATGATGTCGCGCAGGTCGACCGGCTCGGGCGCCGGCTGGACGCCCTCCTCGCGGCTCAGCTGCACCAGGTCGCCCACGAGCTGGGTGAACTCGCCCAGCTGCGCGGCGACGTCGCGCAGGATCTCGGAGCGGGCCCCCTCTGGCAGCATGTGCTGGCGCTCGTCAGCGACGAGCAGTTCGACGTTGGTGCGCATCGAGGTGAGCGGGGTGCGCAGCTCGTGGCCGGCGTCGGCGATGAGGCGCTTCTGGCGCTCGCGCGAGCTCTCCAGCGCGGTGAGCATCCGGTTGAAGGAGCGGCCCAGGTCGGCGACCTCGTCGTCACCCTTGACGTCGATGGGGGTCAGCTTGTTGGTCTCGGTGATGGCCAGCACGGCGTCCGAGAGGTGCCGGATGGGGCCCATGCCGGACTTCGCGATGAAGTAGCCCATCGCGGCGGCGACCGCTGCTCCGATGCCACCGAACAGCAACAGGGCCAGGCCGGTGGTCTGCAGGATGGCCTGCTGGGTGGCCAGCGGCCGCCCGATCACGAGCGCGTAGTAGGAGTCGCCGTCGACCAGCGGCACCGCCACGATGCGCGTCGGGACCCCGTTCGAGTCGACGCCCGTACGCGCCGAGAAGCCCTGCGCGGTGCGGGCGATGGCGACCTCGTCGGCGCCCCACACCAGCGTGGTGTTGCGGCCGGGCTGGTTGATCGGGTGGGCGTCGGAGCGGACCAGCATGACGATCACGTTCGCCGCCCGCCAGGCGGAAGTGTCGATGCCGCCCATGTTCTCGAGGTCCTCCGAGAGGGCGCCCGAGGTGATGTTCGCCACCTCGACCAGCTCGTTGTCGAACTGGTCGTAGACGGTGAGGAGGGTCATCGCGTACGCCGCGATGCCGGTGACCGCGACGGCGGCGGCCACCGCGGAGGCGATCAGGATCGCCAGGCGGTCCTGGAGCGGGCGGTTGGCCGCGAAGAGGAAGTTGCGCAGTCGGCTCACGGGGCCGTCTCGCGCAGCACGTACCCGATGCCGCGCACGGTGTGGATGAGGCGGGAGCCGCCCTCACCCTCGGTCTTGCGGCGCAGGTAGCCGATGTAGACCTCCAGCGAGTTCGCCGTCGTCGGGAACTCGAACCCCCACACCTCGTTCAGCAGCCACGAGCGCTCGAGCACCTTGCGGGGGTGCTCCATGAACGTCTGCAGCAGGGCGAACTCGGTGCGGGTGAGGGAGATGCGGTTGCCGGCGCGGGTGACCTCGCGGGTGTTGAGGTCGACGCGCAGGTCCTCGAAGGCGAGCACCTGGCCCTCGGTGGGGGCGGAGTCCTCGGTCTCGGGGCGCGAGCGCCGGGTGAGGGCGCGCAGGCGGGCCATCAGCTCGTCGAGCGCGAAGGGCTTGGCCATGTAGTCGTCGGCGCCGGCGTCCAGCCCGTCGACACGATCGCCGACGGCGTCGCGCGCGGTGAGGACGAGGATCGGCACGTCGTTGCCCTGGCCGCGCAGCATGCGGGTGGTCTCGAGCCCGTCGAGGCGGGGCATCATGACGTCCATGATCACGGCGTCCACCTTGTGGGAGGACAGGTGGGCGAGGGCCTCGATGCCGTCGTTGGCGGATGCCACCTCGTAGCCGCTGTACTGCAGCGACCGCTTCAGCGAGTCACGGACGGCCTGGTCGTCGTCCACCACGAGGATGTGCATGGGGCCATCCTAACGGCGTTGCAACTCCCTCACCCGGGCCAGCACGCCGGGCATGGCCGCCTCGATGGAGGCGAGGGTGTCGTCGAATCCGGCCGCGTCGCCGTACCACGGGTCGTCGATTCCCGATCCCGGCTCGGCGGCGGGGTCGAAGTCGGTGAGCAGGTGCAGCTCGGCGTCGGGGGCCAGGCGGCGCATGCGGTCGAGGTGGTACGGCTCCAGGCCGATCACCAGGTCGGCGTCGGCGATGTCGGACGCCGTGATGCGCCGGGCGCGGTGGTTGCCGGAGGCGTAGCCGTGGCGGTCGAGGACCGCGCGGGCGCGCCGGTCGATGGGGTTGCCGGTCTCCTCGGAGCTGACCCCGAAGGAGACGAACTCGACGTCGGTGAGGCCTTCGCGCTCGGCGTGCCCGCGGGCGACGCGCTCGGCCATGGGGGAGCGGCAGATGTTGCCCAGGCAGACGAAGGCGACGCGCACCATCAGTTGTGGACCTCCCCGCGGCGGCCGACGAACGAGTTCAGGACGAAGCTGACCACCGACACCATGAGGGCGCCCCAGAAGGCGCTCCAGAAGCCGTCGACCCCCCACGGGACGCCGAGTTGGGCACACACCCACGACGTGAGCATGAGCAGGGCGGCGTTGATGATGAGCAGGAACAGGCCCAGGGTGACGAGCAGCAGCGGCGAGGTGACGAAGACGAACAGCGGCTTGATGAGCGCGTTCACCAGGCCGAAGATCGCGGCCACGATGAGCATGGTGATGGCCGCCCCTGCGGGCTCGCCGGCGTAGTCGAGCTTGATGCCGGGCAGGATCCACGTCGCGAGACCGAGCGACAGGGCACTGACCAAGAAGCGAATGATCACGGCGTCCATCCTGTCACGTGCGCAAGAATGGCGTCCCCGGGAGGCCCCTGCACTGGCCCTGAACCCGGGTGACGCGAAAGGCTGCGACGGTGGGCGAACTGACCGGACGGGACTTCCTCAAGGAGGTGGACTTCACCCCCGAGGAGTGGATGCACCTCATCGACCTCTCGGGCGAGCTGAAGGCCGCCCGGCGGGAAGGCCGCGAGGAGCGACGCCTGAGCGGGAAGTCGATCGCGCTGATCTTCGAGAAGGGCTCCACCCGGACGCGCGCCGCCTTCGAGGTGGCCGCCTGGCACCAAGGCGCCTTCACCACCTACCTCGACCCGTCGGGCTCGCACATCGGCTCGAAGGAGTCGCCCGCCGACACCGCCCGTGTGCTGGAGCGCATGTACGACGGCATCGAATTCCGGGGTGCGCGGCAGGACACGGTCGAGACGCTGGCCGAGTACTCCTCGGTGCCGGTGTGGAACGGCCTCACCGACGACTGGCACCCCACCCAGTCGCTGTGTGACGCGTTCACGATGCTCGAGGCCTCGCCGAAGCCGGCCGGGGAGATCGCCTTCTCGTACCTGGGCGACTGCCGGTTCAACATGGGCAACTCGCTGCTGACCATGGGCGCGATGATGGGGATGGACGTCCGCCTGGTCTCGCCCCGCTCGTTCGCGCCGTCGGCCGATCTGGTCGACGCCGCCCGCGAGATCGCCGAGTTCACCGGCGCGCGCATCACCATCACCGACGACATCGAGGCCGTTCGTGGGTCGGACTTCGTGCACACCGACGTCTGGGTGTCGATGGGCGAGCCCAAGGGCGTGTGGGCCGAGCGCGTGCGCGTGCTGGCGCCGTACCGGGTGACCCCCGCCGTGATGCGGCTCGCCGGGCCGGACGCCAAGTTCATGCACTGCCTCCCCGCGTTCCACGACCTGGAGACCACCACCGCCCGCCTGGTGCACGACCTGACCGGCATGCGCGAGCTCGAGGTCTCCCACGAGGTCTTCGAGTCCGAGGCGTCCATCGTGTTCGAGCAGGCCGAGAACCGCCTGCACACCATCAAGGCCGTGATGGTGGCGACCCTGGCCTAGGGGGTTGGCGGCGCCCTCACACCACAGATGCGCCGCATACCTTCAGTTGCGCCGGATAGTGTCGCCCTCAGATCACAGATGCGCCGGATACCGTCAGAGACGCCGGCTGCACCCGGCGCACCTGACGGTATCCGGCGCGTTTGTTCAGGGGCGGGCGCGCTCGGGGTTCAGCGCCCATCGTTCAGCGGGTGAAGCCCAGGGCGGACTCGAACGCCCCGCGGATGCGGTCGCCCAGTCCTTGGACGTCCCAGGCCAGGCTCCAGCCCCAGTGGGTGGGCCACCACCTGCACTGGCGGATGAGCTCGTCGCGGTCCTGCTGCTCCCGCACCACCTTGCCGGCCGAGGACCCTCGCGCGACCCGCTCGTCGTACTTGCCTTCCCCGTCGACCTCGCCGACGACCCCGCGGTCGGGCCAACCGAAGTCGCAGTCGGCGATCCAGCCCGAGGGGTTCGACACGCGGAACTGCAGCGTCGGTGCCGGCAGGCCGGCGCGGTCCATCGTCACGCGGCTCGCCGACTCGGCCGCCGACTGGGAGCGCCCGTCGGCGAATGCGACCACTCTCCGCAGGGTCTCGACCCCGGACCGCCGGGCCGCCGCCTCGACGAGTCGGTCCAGTTCCGTGCGGGTCACCCCGCGGCGCAGGGCGTGGTCCATCGCGATGACCCCCCATGCGAACTGGACGCCCCGCGCCAGGTCCGCAGCCGTGCGGGCCAGGGACGTCACCCGGACGCCACCCACCTCGGTCACGTCCTCCTCGGTCAGGGGCGCGACGTGGACGTGGTACCCCGACCGCTTGCGCCCCCGCGCGGGAGGGGGCACGGTGAGGTGGACATCGCCCGGGTCGTTGTCGGAGACGGACAGCCCGTGCACGATCGCTGCTGTCACGTGGGACAGCGCCACCGACGTCCCCTGGCGCATCAGGATGCCGCGCGCCCGGGCCAGGTGGGCGTCCTTGCCCGACAGCTCGCGGGGCTCGCCGTAGATGCTCCGCACCGGGCGGGCGAGTTCACCGTTGGCGATGGCCGCGCGCAGCCGTCGGTCGCTCCAGCCCTCCTCGCGAAGCTTGGCGATCGGGCGCAGCAGGTAGTCGTCCATCGGGCCAGCCCACCAGACGCTGCTCCGCGTTGGGGCGCCTTCCCCAGCCGGACAACAAACGGACAACACCGTCTCAGGTTCTTCTTGGGTGCATTCACCCGCTGGGGTGAGGCGCCCCCCTGCCGTGAAACGGGACGGTGGTGGTAACGACAAGCCGCTGAGTCAGCGGCATGAAAGGGGAGAACATCATGGTTACCCTCGGCATCATCCTGCTGATCATCGGCCTGCTGGTGAACACCGGTCTTCCGCTGACCTACATCGGACTCGCACTGATCGTCATCGGCCTGATCCTGAACCTCGTCCCGATGGGCGGCAAGCGCATCAGGGTCTGGTAAACGACCGTCGATCCGGGGGGCCTGAGAAGACCTGCCAGACACTCCCCCGAAAAAGAAGCGCCGTTCCCAGTCGGACGCGCCGGATGCAGCCGGCGCTCCTGACGGGGAGCGGCGCTTCTCTGTGCCTGTGCTCGGGCCGGGCCCGCGCGGGGTTCGGCAGGGGTCAGGACGCCGGGGCGAGTACCCCGAGCGAGGCCAGCCAGGCGCGGGCGTCGTCGGCGGACGTCCACTGGTGGGCGCGCCAGCCGTAGCGCTCGGCGGCCTCGACGTTGTGGTCCTTGTCGTCGAGGAATGCGATCTCGCCCGGGGCGAGCTCGAGCACCTCGGTCACCCGGTGGAACGCCGCCTTCTCAGGCTTGGCCACGCCCATCGAGGCCGAGACGAACCAGTAGTCGGCCTCGTCGGCGAAGTCGGTCTCGATCAGGCCCATGTCGAGGTTGAAGGGCGCGTTGCTGAGCACGGCCGTGGTCATCCCGGCGGCCCGTAGGTCAGCCAGCAACTGCCGGGGCTCCGGCAGGAGGCGGAGCCAGAGGTCGGCGTCCAGCTTCGCGAGCTGCTGCACGGTCTCGACGGCAGCCGGCTTGCCGAGCGCCTCGAGCAGCGGGCCCCAGTAGGCGGAGTCGGGCAGGCCGAGGTCGTAGTCGGTGCGGCCCTCCCAGTAGAGGCGGGCGAACTCCTCCTCGGGGACGCCGAGGAGGGCTGCGGGTTCGGCGGTGACCCCCTCGCCGGAGGCCAGCACCCCTCCCAGGTCGAGGACGACGGCGCGGATCATGACCCCACGGTAGTGGTCGGTGGCAGCGGGTCGCCCGGCGCCGGCGCGGCCGGGGTGGGGGAGGCTGTGGCGTAGGCGTCCGAGAGGGTGCGGTAGGGGCGCGACGCGAGGGCGCCGATGGTGACGACCAGGCCCACGATCGAGCTGAGCACGAACACCAGCGCGATGCCGCGGGCGTCGCCGTCGCCGAGCAACCAGCCCCACGCGGCCCGGCCCTCGGGGCTCTCCATGTAGGGGATGAGGCCGAACTGGGCGATCGGCCCGATCAGGAACGAGCTGATCGGGGCAGCCGCGACCTCGATGCTCTGGGCGAAGCCGAACACGCGTCCCTGCTTGGTGACCGGCACCACGCGCTGGAGGACGGTCTGCTCGGCCGCCTCGGCGAACGGGATGAGCGCCATGTAGACGAAGATGCCGACCGCGAGCAGCACGATCGACTCGCGGATCGCGAAGGTGCCGCCGATGATCCACATGATCACGTTGACGACCAGCAGCGTGCGCAGCGGCTTGGGGCCGAGGCCCTTCTTGCTGATGAAGGCACCGCCGGCGAGGAAGCCGAGGCCGAGGATGCCGAAGAGGATTCCCCAGGTCTCGACCGACACCAGCGACAGGCCGTAGGGGTCGAGCAGGGCCATGTAGACGCCGCCGATGAGGTTGTTGAAGGTGCTGAAGATGATCAGCCAGATCAGCGACGGGACCTCGCGGATGGCCCGCCAGGCTCCGGCGAAGTCGACCGGCTTGGGGGCGCCGTCGGCGTGCACGATCTCGGCCTCGGGGATCGCGACGGTGAGCATATGCGCGAAGGAGGCGAGGGTGAGGGCCAGCGCGATGACGAGCGAGGTGGTCATGCCGAGCTGGCCGATCGCGAGCCCGGCGATGACCGACGTGACCATGAAGCTGAGCCCGTTGACGATGCCGACCAGGCCGTTCGCGCGGTCGCGCTCGCCGTCGGGGATGAGCAGCGTGACGACGGTCGAGAGGGCGATGCCGCGGGCGGACTCCATGATCCCACCGGCCAGCAGCATGAGCACGAACGCGACGAACGGGGCGCTGCCGATCGTGAGCAGGACCTCGCGCGGGGTGAGGAAGTAGATCGCGGCCGCGAGGGCGAAGAAGACCGCCGTGACGCCCTGCGCGATGAGCATGACGCTGCGCTTGCGGGTGCGGTCGATCCACGAGCCGAACGGGACGCCGAAGATCGCGAAGCCGAGCATGTACGCCCCGCCGAGGATGGCGGTGATCATGACGTTGCGTGTCTCGAGGAACATCCAGAACACGACGCACTGCCACAGGAAGCTGGTGGTCAGGTTCGCGATGAACGTGTTGACCAGGACCTGCGTGAAGCTGCGCTGTGCCTCAGGGGCGGGTGGTTTCGGCACGGGGAAAGCGTACGGGACGCCGCCGACAGCCTGCCTTCCGTGCGCCCACAGCCTGGGCAACGCGGCAACCCTCTTCATAGCTACGGTTACGTAACTGTATGGTGGTGATGGTGACCACGAGTACGAACCCGGACGCGTCCGAGACGGTGGTGACTCCCGGCGGTACGCGGATCGAGCGGAGCGAGGAGTTCATCCAGTTGCTCACCCCCGACGGTGAGCGCGTCGACGACGAGACCTTCGCCTACGCCCACGACGACGCGACCATCGCGGCCAACCTGCGCCACATGGTGCTGGGCCGCCGCTTCGACACCGAGGCCACGGCGCTGCAGCGCAAGGGAGAGCTCGGCCTGTGGCCGCCGTCGCTCGGGCAGGAGGCCGCCCAGGTCGGCTCGGGGGCCGCCCTCGGACGCCTCGACGAGGTGTTCCCCTCCTACCGCGAGCACTCCGTCGCCCTCATGTGCGGGGTGGACCCGCTCGACATGCTCCAGACGTTCCGGGGCACGAGCATGATCGACTGGGATTCGAGGCGAGCAAGGTTCCACCTCTACTCCTTCGTCATCGGCACCCAGGCGCTGCACGCCACGGGCTACGCGATGGGGCTGCAGCGCGACGGCCTCGTCGGCAACGACGACCCCGACGACAACGGCGCCGTGCTGGTCTACTTCGGCGACGGGGCGACCAGCCAGGGCGACGTGAGCGAGGCGCTCGTCTTCGCGGCCAGCTACCAGGCGCCGGTCGTGTTCTTCGTGCAGAACAACCAGTGGGCGATCTCGGAGCCCATCGAGGTGCAGTCTCGCATCCCGCTGTACCGGCGCGCGGCGGGCTTCGGCATCCCGGGCCTGCGGGTCGACGGCAACGACGTGCTGGCCGTGCAGGCCGTCACCGAGTGGGCGCTCGATCGTGCCCGGCGCGGCGAGGGCCCGGCCCTGATCGAGGCGTTCACCTACCGCATGGGCGCGCACACGACCTCCGACGACCCGACCAAGTACCGCCGCCGCGAGGAGGAGGCAGCCTGGCGCGCCAAGGACCCGATCGAGCGCGTCACGACGTACCTCCTCGGACGCGGCGCGATCGACCAGGCCTGGCTCGACTCCCTGGCCGAGGAAAGTGAAGCCCTCGGCGTCCGGATTCGTGAAGGTGTGGGGCAGCTGCCCGAACCCCGCCTGGAGGACTTCTGGGCGCTCACCTACGCGTCCCTGCCACCCGGCCTGGCCCAACAACGCGACGAGTACCTCGCCTACGAGGCCAGCTTCGACGAGGAGCCGGCATGACCCAGACCATGACCATGGCCAAGGCGCTCAACGCCGGCCTGCGCCGCGCGCTGGAGGCCGACCCCAAGGTGCTGCTGGCGGGGGAGGACATCGGCAAGCTGGGCGGCGTCTTCCGGATCACCGAGCACCTGCAGCGCGACTTCGGCCCCGAGCGGGTGGTCGACTCGCCGCTGGCCGAGTCGGGCATCGTCGGCACGAGCCTGGGGCTGGCGTTGCGCGGCTACCGGCCGGTGGTGGAGATCCAGTTCGACGGGTTCGTGTACCCGGCCTTCGACCAGATCGTGTCGCAGGTGTCGCGGATGCGGTTCCGGTCGATGGGGCAGCTGTCCGTGCCGATGGTGATCCGCATCCCGTACGGCGGCGGCATCGGTGCGATCGAGCACCACTCCGAGTCGCCCGAGGCGTACTTCGCGCACACCCCGGGCCTCGTGGTGGTGAGCCCGTCGACCCCGCTCGACGCGTACTGGATGATCCAGCAGGCGATCGCCTCCGACGACCCGGTGATCTTCCTCGAGCCCAAGCGGCGCTACCACGAGAAGGGCGAGGTCGACCTCGCCGAGCCGCCGCTGGCCCTGGACGCCGCGCGCGTCGTGCTGCAGGGCACCGACGCCACGCTGCTCACCTACGGACCCATGGTGAAGACCTGCGTCGAGGCAGCCATCGCCGCCCAGGCCGAGGGACGCTCCCTCGAGGTCGTCGACCTGCGCTCGCTCTCGCCGCTCGACGACGCGGCGATCAGGGCGTCGGTCGAGAAGACCGGCCGCGCGATCGTCGTGCACGAGGCCGTCCGCTCGGGCGGGTTGGGGGCCGAGATCGCCGCGCGCATCCAGGAGACGAGCTTCTACTCCCTCGAGGCGCCCGTCCTGCGCGTGGCCGCTTACGACATGCCCTACCCGCCCAGCCGCGTCGAGATGGCCTACCTGCCCGACCTCGACCGCATCCTGGATGCCGTCGACCGATCGCTGTCCCACTAGGAGTCCCATGTTCGAGATGAAGCTGCCCGACCCCGGCGAGGGCCTGCTCGAGGCCGAGATCACCCAGTGGCTCGTCGCGCCCGGCGACACCGTCGAGGTCAACCAGGTCGTCGTCGAGGTCGAGACCGCCAAGTCGCTGGTGGAGCTGCCCGCCGCGGTGGCGGGGGTGGTGGCCGAGCTGCGCTGTGCCGAGGGCGACGTCGTGCCGGTCGGGTCGGTGATCCTCACCATCGACGACGGACGCCCCGCCGGGCCGGGCGAACCGGTCCAGGAGGGCGGAACCCAAGCCCTGGACGCCGAAAACCCAAGCCCTGGGCGCGAACAAGTGGAGCCGTCGGCGGAACCCGCTGCCTCGGGCGCGGTGCTGGTCGGGTACGGCACGACCGATGCGCCCGTCACGCGGCGGGCCCGCAAGGGCGTGGTCGCCGCGCCCGCTCCCGCGACCGACCAGGTGCACGAGAGCTACGGCCTCGACGACAGCCCGGGCCACCGGACCGAGGAGGTGCACCCCACCGGCAAGGTGGACGCAGAGGCGCACGAACCCGCCCTGCCGCGGCCCGAGGCCGGCCGGTCCGGTGACCGGGCGATCGCGGTGACGGACCCGGTGGGGCGTCCGCTGGCCAAGCCCGCGGTGCGCCGGCTCGCGCGCGACCTGGGCATCGACCTCGCCACGATCGCCGGCACCGGACCCAACGGCGCGATCACCCCGACCGACGTCGCCCAAGCGGCGGCGGGTGAGGCCTCCGGCCGCAGGGGCCCCACCCGCATCCCCCTGCGGGGGGTGCGCCGCCAGATGCTGCAGTCGATGCAGGCGTCCCTGCAGGTGCCGCAGGCGTCGGTCTGGATGGACGTCGACGTCACCAACACCGTCGAGCTCATCGAGCAGCTCAAGGGACGCCGCGAGTTCGCCGGCCTGCGCATCTCGCCGATCATCGTGCTCGCCAAGGCCGTCTGCCTGGCGATGGCCCGCCACCCCGAGGTGAACTCCAGCCTCGACCTCGACCGCCAGGAGATCGTGGTCAGCCCCGACGTGAACCTCGGCATCGCCGCGGCCACGCAACGGGGGCTGGTGGTCCCCAACATCAAGAGCGCTCAGGACATGAACCTGCTCGAACTCGCCCAGGCGCTCAACGACCTCGTCACCAAGGTGCGCGAGGGCCGGATCACCCCGGCCGACGCCGCCCACGGCACCTTCACCATCACCAACGTGGGGGTGTTCGGGGTGGAGGGCGGCACGCCGATCCTCAACCCGAACGAGTCGGCGATCCTGCTGCTGGGCACGTTCAACCGGCGCCCGTGGGTGGTCGGGTCGGGTGAGGACGAGCGCCTCGAGATCCGCACGATCGCCAAGCTCACCCTGACCATCGACCACCGTGTGCTCGACGGTGAGCAGGCCTCGCGGTTCCTGGCCGACGTGGCCACGATCCTGGCCGACCCGGGGCTGTCGTTGCTGTTCTGACAAGCGGGAACACGGTGGGGGCCCACGTCCCCGTGGGGGGACTGTCCCGGTGCCCCGGTCGGTTCCTAGTGTTGCGCGGGGCGCCGATTCGGTGGCGCGCACCTGACCCTGTGTGTGCGATGCGCCGGGCTGCCCCGTCGACCAGACCGTCCCCCCGGTCGGTCGGACGGAGCCCCGGCCTCCCCCGGCCGGGGCTCCGCTGACGGGTGGAAGCCGCCGGGGCCTGTCGGGGGCGTCTGCTTGGATGGGCGCCATGGCAGACAACTACCCAGGCAACCCTCAGAGCCAGCCCTCGCCCGAACCCGACCCGTGGGCCACCATGCCGCGGCAGAACCTGACGCCGCCCGGCGACGAGTCCCCGTTCGCCCGCCCGGCCGCCAATCCCTGGCAGCCGCCCGAGCCGGTCGAGCAGGCCGAGCCGACCGCCGTCCAGCCGCCGGTGGAGCCGGCCCAGCCCGAGAACCCCTACGACACCTCCCCGTGGGGCAGCGAGCCCATCTCGCAGCTGCCGCCCTTCCCGGGCAGCACGCCTCCCCCGCCCCCGCCGGCGGCGCCGTACGCGGCGAGCTCCCCCAGCGCCCCCGCCCCCGAGGCGCAGCAGTACCCGGCGCCCTACGCGGCGAGCGGCCCGGCGTGGGCCCCCGGGTCGGCCGGGCCCGGCGTGCCCCAGCACCGGGACGCCAACCCGCTCATGGCGCTGTTCGACTTCAGCTTCACCAAGTTCGCCACGCCCGGCCTGGTCAAGATCGTCTACATCCTCCAGGTCGTCGGCGCGGTCGGCGCGTGGCTGCTGTGGCTGCTCGCGGCGTTCGGCGCCAGCCGCTTCGACGGCGGTGCGGCGGTCGGCCTGCTCGTGCTGCTCGTCGGGTGGATCCCGGTGCTGCTCTCGATCGCGTTCACGCGCTTCGTGCTCGAGGGCATCGTGGCGCTGATCCGCATCCACGACCGCGTCACCGAGATGGCCGAGCGCGACAAGGCGAGCTGACGGCGAGGGGGCCAGAATGGTCCCCATGCTGTACGCGACCACGGCCACCACGCGCCTGGACCACATCCGCGCCAACCTCGACGCCATCCGCGCGCGGGTCGGTGGGCGGCTCGTGCTGGTTGCGGTCAAGGCCGACGCCTACGGCCATGGGGCCGTGCCAGTGTCGCGCATGCTCGAGGCCACCGGTGCGGCTGACTGGCTCGGCGTCGCGACCGTCGACGAGGCGGTCGCGATCCGCGACGCCGGCGTGCGCCTGCCCATCCTCAAGCTCAGCCACGCGCTGGGTGACGACGAGGTCGCGGCGTGCGTCGAGCGAGATGTCGACCTCGCCGTCGTGTCGGCTGAGTCCATCGACCAGGTGGGACGGGTGGCCGCCGGGCTGGGGCGCACGGCGTCCGTGCACCTGAAGGTGGACACCGGCATGCGCCGCATCGGCTGCCCACCCGAGGCTGCGCCCGACCTGGCCCGTCGTGCGGACGCCGCGGGCCTGCGCCTGCGCGGCCTCTTCAGCCACCTCCCGGTGTCCGACACCGAGGGGGGCCGGGAGTTCACTGAGGCCCAGGTCGCGCTGATCGCCGACGTGCTGGACGCCGTGACCGCGGCCCGCGGGCGGGTTGAGATCGCGCACCTGGCCAACTCGGGGGGCGTGCTGATGCACCCCGACTCGTGGTTCGACATGGTGCGCCCCGGGATCATGGTCTACGGCTCGCTGCCCGACCCGACGACCCCCGCCACCGTGCCCCTGCTGCCGGGGCTGGAGTGGACGACCCGGGTCACGTTCACCAAGCCCGTCGCGGCGGGGGAGAGCGTCGGCTACGGCCGCACGTGGGTGGCTCCGCTCGACACGACGATCGCGACGATCCCGGTGGGGTACGGCGACGGGTACAGCCGCCTGCTCTCCAACCGCGGGCGGGTGCTCATCGGTGGGTCCTCGTACCCCATCGTGGGGCGCGTCTGCATGGACCAGACGATGGTCGACCTCGGGCCCGATTCGACTGTGGCTACGGGTGACGAGGTCGCCCTGGTCGGTCGCCAAGGCGACGAGGAGATCACCGTGCAGGACGTCGCCGACCTCATGGGGACCATCCCGTACGAGGTCACCTGCCTCATCAACGCCCGCGTCGCGCGGGCTGTCGTCGGCTGAGGTTCGAGGCCCCGGGCAGGGGCATCTCTCCTCCTGTCGGGGGCGGTCCTACGCGGCGTAGCATCGAGGCATCGCCAGGCCCGGATCGACCGGGTCGCGTTCCCCGGACGGGGGTGGGAACGATGTCGGTGTTGGTGAGGTCCAAGCTCAACCTGGCGGCTGTCGCGGCCGGAGTTCTCGCGGTGGTGATGCTCATCGCCGTCCTGTTCGTGCGTCCGATGGAGGCCGCCGCCTGGGTCTACACGGCCGCGTTCTTCGTCGGTCTGGTCGGGGTGGCGCTCGCAGCCGCCGACAGCCTGCACGAACGCCACCAGCGGTTGGTGTTCCTGCCCCAGACCCGGCTCGGCTGGTGGTCGCTCGGCGTCGCGATCGCGGGCGTGGCGCTGTTCGTGGTCGGCGCGTTCGTCCTGACGTCGAACCGTCCGGAGGGCCCGGGCGTCCCGATGTTCCTGGTCCGCGTGTCGGCGTTCGGCGGGCTGATCGCGGCGGGCATCATCGCGGTGGTCGCGTGGTTCCGCCGGCAGGAGCGCTCGCTGCTCGTGCTGCTGACGGTGCTGCCGTCGCTGTTCGCGATCTACTTCGTGATCGGGGAGTTCGTCTTCCCGCACTGAGTTGACCCCTTGTTCGACGCTGATCTAACGTTCGATGCATGTCGAACGAGCTGGATGATCGCGTCCACCTGCTGAAGACCATCGCGGACGCCACCCGCCTGCGCATCCTCGGCCTGCTCGCGGATCGGCCCCACAGCGGCCGCGAGCTCGCCGACGCACTGGGCCTCAGCGCCGCCACGGTGAGCCACCACATGCACCGGCTCGAGGGGGTCGGCATCGTCACCGCCACCCCCGACGCCACGCGGCGCGTCTACACGCTCAACGACGGGCTGCTGAGCCACGTGCGTGGGTCGTCGCCGGCCGCGGCCCTGTCGGGAATCGAGGACGCCGACCACCAGCGCACGGTGCGGATCTTCTTCGACGGGCCGCGGCTTCGGCAGATCCCGGCCAAGCGCAAGGCGCGGGTTTCGGTGCTGCTCGAGCTGCTGCGCCGCTTCGAGGCCGGCCGCGACTACAGCGAGCCCGAGGTGAACGCGATCCTGCGCGAGGCGCACGACGACGTCGCCACCCTGCGCCGCGAGCTCATCGATTACCGCTACCTGACCCGCTCCGAGGGCACCTACCGCGTCGCCGACGCCCCACCCGAGCGGCACCCGAACGAGGCGCAGGAGGCGCCGGCGGGGGAGTCCGCCTGGCTCGGTGCCCTCATCCGCGGCGCCGTGCAGGGTGCGTGATGGGCGTCCACACCTATCGCCCCGCCGAGGGGCACGGGCTGGCCCACAACCCGTTCAACGCGATCGTCGGGCCGCGCCCGATCGGCTGGATCGGCACCCTTGCCGCCGACGGACGCCGTAACCTCGCTCCCTACTCGTTCTTCAACGCGTTCAACTACACCCCGCCGCTGGTGGGGTTCTCGAGCACGGCGTGGAAGCACACGGCCCAGAACTGCGCCGACACGGGCGAGTTCACCTGGAACCTCGTCTCCCGTGACCTGCTGGTGCCGATGAACGAGACGGCGACGCTCTCCGACGTCGACGAGTTCGTGCGCGCTGGGCTGACGCCCGAGGCGTCCGAGGTCATCGCCGCGCCCCGCGTGGGTGAGGCGCGGGTCACGTTCGAGTGCCGGGTGACGCAGCAGATCGAGCTGACCGACGTGGCCGGACGCCCCAGCGGGGCCGTGCTGACGGTCGGGGAGGTCGTGATGGTGCACATCGACGACGACCTGCTGGTCGACGGGATCTTCGACACCGTGCGCGCCGAGCCGCTGCTGCGCGGGGGCGGTCCTACGGCCTACTTCGGGATCGCGGACGGCAGCCGGCTCGACCTGGCGCGCCCGCGGGACTGATCAGTCGCGGGTCAGCCGGCGGCGGTTGACGAAGACCTCGCGGGCGTAGCCGCCGATCTCGATGGTGGAGAAGCCGTCCATGGTGGCGCCGATGCCGCCGCCCAGCAGCGGCACGCGGCGGACCAGGATGAGGGACGCCCGACGGCCGCCGAGGCGGGACACGAGTTCGCCCAGCACCTTCTCGCTGACGGACTGGTCGAGCGTGGAGTCGAACACCGGGGCGGTCGCGATGGCCAGGGGGGTGGTGGGCAGGACGCCGTCGTCGACGAGCTTCTGCGTGCCGTCGCGGCCCATCAGGCACAGGATCATCGCCGTGCGGACCTGCCGGGAGTCGATGTCGTAGCCGCGCAGGTGGGCGATCGAGGCGATCATGCGGATCTGCACGATCGCGAGGCCCGCGATGTTGGCGGGGAGGGTGACGGCGAGGGTGGGGAGGCCGCCGAGGCTGGTCAGGAACCCCTGCGCCCCGGCGAGCCCGACGTGGGTCAGGACGAGGGACTCGATCACCTCCTCGACGGTCTCGCGCTTGACGAGGTGCTTGGCTGCCGTCGTCTTCGCGCCCGGCAGGTTCGCCGTGCCGTTGATCGCGACCTCGAGGAGGTTCCGGAGCAGGTTGCCGCCGACCTCGGGTGCGCGCGTGACGAAGTTCTTGCTCACGTCGCGGGATTGCTCGGCCATGGGCCAAGGCTAGGCGCCCGCGTGCGTGCGGCGAAGCGGGTCGCCCCGGATCGGTCCCTGAGGGGCTTGCGCTGAACCGTGGCCCGTGCGTGGTAAGACTGCCCCATGCAGCTGTCGGGGGTGTTCGGGCCGGAGGGGGAGTGGCCCGACCAGGACCTGATCGCGCTGTCGCTGGAGTTCGACGCCGGCCTCGTCGAGGCCGCCTACCGCTCGGGCGTGTTCCCGATGCCGCTGCCCGAGTCGGGCTGGCCCGACGCGATGGGCTGGTGGTCGCCCCTCCACCGCGGGATCCTGCCACTGGACGACCTCCGCATCACCCGTTCGTTGCGCAAGTCGGCCGGCCGCTACGAGGTGACGGCCGACCGTGCGTTCGCCGAGGTGATCGCCCGCTGCGCCGACCCGCGGCGTCCGTCGGGGTGGATCGACGGGCGCATCGTCGAGGTCTACACCGAACTGCACCGGCACGGGCTCGCCCACTCGGTCGAGGCGTGGACGCCCTCCGGCGACCTGGCCGGTGGCCTCTACGGGGTCGCGCTCGGGGGACTGTTCGCGGGGGAGTCGATGTTCCACGACCCGGCACTGGGCCGGGATGCCTCGAAGGTCGCCCTGCTCGGGCTCGCGCGCGTGCTGGACGACGGCGTCGAGGGCCGGCTGCTCGACGTGCAGTGGGTCACCGACCACCTCGAGTCACTGGGCGCGGTCGAGGTGGACCGCGTCGACTACCTGCGCCTGCTGTCGGAGGCGCTGGACCTGCCGGCGCCGGACTGGTCCGTGCTGACGGCCGGCTGAGTCGGGGTCAGGGCCGCTTGTCGAGCTTGACCGTGTGCCCGCCCATGAGCAGGACGCCCCGGATGACCAGCGTGCCGTTGCTGCCGTCGCCCTGGGCCGAGCGGCGGATGGAGTTGCCGCCCATGATCCCCTGGGACTCCTCGACCACGCGGACGCCCTCGGGCACGTACAGGTTGTGGCCGCCCATCACGCACGGCAGGTCGAGCGTCAGCACGACGCCCGGGCCCAGCGCGTCGCGCAGGTAGACGTCGTCGCCGCCCATCATCGCGAAGTTGCGGTACGTCTGGCCCGGCGCGAGGTCGACCCGGCGGCCGGACATGATGGTGACGGTCCAGTTGCCGTCGCCGGCCGTGGGCACGGGGGCCGACGACGACCACGGCTGCGGTGCCGGCACGGGTGCGCCGCCCCAGCCGCGCACCAGCTGGGCGCCCTCGGGGCAGTCCTCGACCAGCTCGGGGAGCTCGTCGATGTAGCGGGCCGCCAGGGCGGCTTCCTGGCGGTCGGCCAGGTCGGTGGGGGTGAGGCGTCCGGCCGCGAAGGCGGCGTGCAGCACCTCGAGCACGGCGTCGCGATCGGTGTCGCCCGCGCGCAGTCGCTTGCGTCGCTCGATGTTGGACATGCCGCCAGTCTAGGCTCGCCCCATGCCGGAGATGCCCGAGGTCGAGGCCCTGCGCGACTTCCTCGCCCAGCGCGTGCTGGGCCGCACCGTCGTGCGCGCCGACCTGGCCGCCTTCTCGGCGCTCAAGACGTACGAGGTCCCGCTCAGCGCGCTGCACGGGTTGGAGGTCACCGCGGTCGAGCGGCACGGCAAGTTCCTGTGCCTGAATGTGGACGGCACGTGGCTCGCGTTCCACCTCGCCCGGGCCGGGTGGCTGACGTGGCACGACCCGGTGCCGGCGACCCCGGTGCGCCCGGGCAAGGGACCCCTCGCGCTGCGGGTGGTGTTCGAGGGCGACGACGGTGAGGTGGGGTTCAGCCTCACCGAGGCGGGGACGCAGAAGCACCTGGCCGTGTACGTCGTCGGTGACCTCGCCGAGGTGCCCGGCATCGCCCGGCTCGGGCCCGACCCGCTCGCCGACGACTTCACGCGGGACGACTTCGCGGCCGTCCTCGCCGCGCACGCCCGCACCCAAGTGAAGGGCCTGCTCAAGGACCAGTCGGTGCTCGCCGGCATCGGCAACGCCTACTCCGACGAGATCCTGCAGGCCGCCCGGTTGAGCCCCTTCAAGCTGGCCGGCTCGCTGACCGAGGACGAGGTCACCGCCCTGTACGCGGCGGTGCGCGACGACCTGGGGGCCGCCATTGACCGGGCCGTGGGCAACAAGCCTGCCGACCTCAAGGACGGCAAGCGGACCCACCTGCGCGTCCACGGCAAGAAGGGCGAACCGTGCGCCACCTGCGGCACGCCCATCGCCGAGGTGAGCTTCGCCGACACCTTCCTCAACTACTGTCCGGGCTGCCAGACGGGCGGCAAACTGCTGGCCGACCGGCGGCTGTCGAAGCTGTTGAAGTAGGTCTCCCAGCCCTGTTGATCGGATCGTCCCCCGACTGAAATCTGCGGTTCTTGGGGCACGCTCAGCCGGAGGTGGGGGTATTCCGGCTGGGGGTCGATCCGATCAGAGGCCGCGTGACACGGCCTGCCGATACCTAAGGGCATGCATCGAGACCTGATCGACGAGCTCTCCCAGCCTCCCCACCTGATCCTCGTGCGCGGGCGAGAGCGCATCCAGTGCCTCGCTCAACGTGCCTACGAGCGCGGTGAGCTGGTCCGGCCGTTGGCCGGTGTCTACGCGGCGGCCGACACGGCCGGGCTCGACGCACTCGCCGTCGTCGTCGGCACAGTGCACCCCGACGCGGTGATCTCCGGCCGGGCCGCCGCCGCGTTGACATGGTGGCCCGAGCTGGAGGCCTCTGGGCTGACGGCTGTCGCGCGCCACCGGCTCGCGGGCGGTGATGGCATCTCCTTCGCGAAGGGAGTCGTTCCCCCCGAGCTGATCGTGGAGAGCAACGGCATCCGGCTCACCCATCCCTCCCTGACCGTGCTCGACCTCGTCCCCGAACTGGGCGGGGAGGCCATCGACGAGGCCCTCCGACGTGGGGTCGTCACGCTCGACCAGCTCTGGGAGGCGCTCGCCCTCACCCCCCAGCGTGCGGGCAACAAGCAGCGGCGCTGGCTGCTCGAAGACTCGCGCGATGTTCCCTGGTCGCCGGCCGAGCGGGACCTCCACCGGATCTATCGCGGTCTCGACCTGTCCAGACGCCACCGCACCAACCACCGGGTCGACCTCCCGACGCGGGCTGCGTACATCGACCTCGCGCTGCCCGAGTTGCGGCTCGGGTTCGAGGTCGATGGGTACGACCACCACTCCGGGCCGGTCGAGTTCCGGCGCGACCGCACGCGTGACCCCGAGCTGGCCGAACTCGGCTGGATGGTCGTGCGGTTCGATGCCATCGATGTCTCCGACAACGCGGACTGGGTCCGTGACCGGCTGCACGGCATCATCGCCGGCCGCGCGATCGACCTCGGTCTCACCTGATGTAACAGGGCTGCCCCGTGTGCTGGGAGGCCTGCGGCGCCAGTAGCCTTGGATCCACCCGTCCCCACTGGAGGTCCCGTGACTGCGCTTGTCGAGCGGCTGAGCCGCTTCGGCGACCAACCGTGGACCAAGAACGGACGCCTCGGGTTCCGCCTCATCGTCATCAGCTGCCTGGTCACGATCGTCGTGGCGTTCCTGGGTCCCTCGACGGTCACCCTGAACCCCGGTCCGGCGAACGGCAGCCTGCTGCCGCCGTACTTCATCCCGGTCGAGTGGGGCCAGCGGTTCGGCCTGCCCCTGTCGGAGTGGATCGTCGTCCCCGCGCTGTGGATCGGCATCACCGTCGGGGCGATTGGGCTGGTCATCGCGTGGCGCGCGGTGACCGACGGCTGGCGTCCGCGGATCCACCTCATGTTCTACCTCGGCGTGGCGCTCAACATGCTCACCGCGATCGTGCCGCCTCTCACCAGCGCCGACGTGCTGATGTACGCCGCCTACGGACGCCTCCAGCGGCTGGGCATGAACCCCTACGACATCACCCCCGCCGAGATCTTCCGGCAGGCCTACGACCCCGTCCTGGTCTGGACCGAGCGTCCCTGGCAGGACACGCCCAGCGTGTACGGGCCCATCGCGTCGTGGTCGCAGTGGCTGGCCAACGTGCTCGGGGGCGAGTCGATGCACGACATCGTGTTCTGGCTGCAGATGATGGCGGTGATCCCCTTCATCGTGATCTGCACGGTGATGATCAAGCTCGCCCATGGCGACGCCGCGCTGCAGACCCGGTCGGTGCTCTTCACGATCCTCAACCCGCTGCTGATCTGGGCCGTCGTCGCCGGCGCCCACAACGAGGCGCTCACCCTGGTGTTCGCGATCATCGCGCTCTGGTTCGTGCGCAAGTCGCCGTTCGTCACGGGCATCTTCATCGGCCTGGCCGGCGCGGTGAAGGTGTCGCTGGTCTTCTACGGGCTCGCGCTGGTCTGGGGATACCGCCACGACTGGCGCAAGGTGCTGCAGCTCGGCATCGGCGCGCTCATCCCGATCGGCATCCTCTACGGCGTCTTCGCGCCGCAGGCCCTGTTCGCCGCCAGCCGCAACACCGGCTACGTGTCGGGCGGCTCGTGGGCGCCGTGGATGCGCTCGGCCCTGGCCTGGGTGCTGCCCGACGCCGCCCACGGCATCACCGCCGCCCTCGGCTGGATCGGCCTCTTCGTCATCGGCTGGATGCTCTCCCGCGTGCTGCCCTGGCGCGCGGTCCCCGGCGCGCAGCTGCCCGCCGAGCGCGACCCGCTGACCATCGCGGTGCGCACAGCGGTGATCCTCTGCACCGCCTGGATCGTCACCTCGCCCTACACCCTGAGCTGGTACGACCTCATCGTCTGGGCGCCCCTGGCCCTGCTCGTGCCGACCCGCCTCGACTGGCTGATGGCCCTGCGCGGCGTCGCGCTGTCGGTCGCCTACGTGACCGGGCGCACGGTCGGGTTCTCCGACGTGATGGTGAACGTGGTCGCCTTCACGATCCGCGACGTCATCTCCAGCGGCGTGCAGTGGTTCGTCCTGATCGCGATCATCCACTGGTTCTGGACCACGAACCGGCAGTGGCCCACGGCGGCCTTCATCAGGAACGGGTTCGGGCAGCTGCTGGTGACCGCCGACCGGCCGCAACCGAAGCGCTCGCCGCTGCGGCCCTGGCGCCGGCCGGGGGTGGCCGACCCGCGAGAGCCCGGCTCCCGCACGCCCGCCCAGCCCTAGACTCGCGAGGGTGATCGGCTACTTCGGCCCTGCAGGCACCTTCACCCACCAGGCCCTGCGCACCGTCTCCGGTGAGGAGGCCGTGCCGTACAGCACCGTGGCCGCGGTTCTGGACGCCGTGCGCGCCGGCGAGGTCGAGGCCGGTCTGGTGCCGATCGAGAACTCCGTCGAGGGCGGCGTGACCGCGACGCTGGACAACCTCGCCCTGGGCGGCGACCCGCTGGTCATCGTGCGCGAGGTGCTGCTGCCGGTGTCGTTCGTGCTCGCGGTGCGCCCGGGCTACGAGCTGGCCGACGTGCAGCGCATCCTCACCCACCCGCACGCGTACGCGCAGACCCGCGACTGGGTGCGCATGCACGTGCCCCACGCGACCGTCACCGAGGGCGGCTCCACCGCCGCCGCGGCCGCCGAGGTCGCCGACCCGGCCTCGAAGTACGACGGCGCCATCTGCGCCCGCGTGGCCGCCGACCTCTACGAGCTCGACTGCGCGGCCACCGACATCGCCGACAACCCGGACGCCGTCACGCGCTTCGTGCTCGTGCGCCGGCCCGGCGACATCCCGGCCCCGACCGGGGCCGACAAGACCACGCTGGTGGCCTACATGCACGCCGACCACTCCGGTGCGCTGCTGGAGATCCTCGAGCAGTTCGCCATGCGCGGGGTCAACCTGACCCGCATCGAGAGCCGCCCCACCAAGAAGGCCTTCGGCGAGTACTGCTTCTCGATCGACGCCGAGGGCCACGTCGGCGAGCCGCGCATGCGCGGCACCCTCAAGGGCCTGCACCGGATCTGCCGCGAGGTGACCTTCCTCGGGTCCTACCCGCGCGCCGACCAGGTGCGCCCCAAGATCGCACGCGGATTCACCGCCGACGAGTACGAGGCCGCCGAGGTCTGGATGGATTCCTTGCTGGGGCGATCGGCGTCCGAGCGTCGGTGAGGGTCGGGTCGGCAAGCCTCTGCTCGCAGAATGTGCTCCTTGTGTCTGGTGCACGTGGCGCGCGCTTCAGGGGGCACGTTCTGCGACCGGACGGGCGACCCCGGGTCTAGGGCGTGTCGCGTAACTGATTTGGGTGGTGGGGGTCAGGGTTGTCTTTGTGACCAGGAGTCCTCAGTTCAGTGACGAGATGTGGGCGCGGATTGAGCCGTTGATGCCGCGTGGGGGCGCGAAGGGCGGCCGTCCGTGGAATGACCACCGGCGGACGGTGGAGGGCATCTGTT
>NZ_JACJFX010000026.1:0-38966 GCF_014164675.1 Propioniciclava sp. MC1683
AACAGATGCCCTCCACCGTCCGCCGGTGGTCATTCCACGGACGGCCGCCCTTCGCGCCCCCACGCGGCATCAACGGCTCAATCCGCGCCCACATCTCGTCACTGAACTGAGGACTCCTGGTCACAAAGACAACCCTGACCCAAACCACCCAAATCAGTTACGCGACACGCCCTAGGCCTCGTCGGCCAGGAACGGCCAGACGAGGGCGTTGAAGGCGGCCGGGTCCTCGACGTTGGGCTGGTGGCCGACGCCGGGGATGACCTCGAGCCGCGCGCCGGGGATGCCGGCGGCGAGGTCGCGGGCGGCGGTCAGGTTGGCCTTGTCGTCGGCGCCCACGACCACCAGCGTGCGGGCCGTGACCAGCCCCAGGCGCGAGCGGTAGTCGATCGTGGCGGCCTGGTCCAGGGCCTGCAGGAACCGCTTCTTCTCCACGCCCATGGACGCCAGCCGCTTGGCCGGCACCATCGAGAACACCAGCCGCTGCATGCGCATGACCGACCTCGGCGGGTTCACCTGCCCGGCGGCCAGCACGAGGTGGGAGACGGTCTCGGGTGACCGGATGGCGGCGTCGAGCGCCACCATCGCGCCCAGGGAGACGCCGACCAGGGACATCTGCTCGACCCCGTGCTGGTTCAGCAGGGCGAGCACGTCGTCGGCGGCGCCCTCGACGCTGAACTCCTGGGCCCGGCCGGGGCGGAGCCCGCGCAGCCACGGCGCCACGGCCTTGAAGCCGGCGGGCATCGCGGTGACCTGGTCCTGCCAGGACTGGGGCGTCTGGCCGAGGCCGTGGAGCAGGGCGAGGAGGCGCATGGGGCCAATCTAGTCCGGGCGTGGGAGCATGGCGGGCGTGACGATCCCGCCCGAGCCGCCCGGCGCCGACGCCCGGTTGCCGCTGGGCACGCAGCTGTTCCGGTTCGTCGCGACCGGCGGGGTCTCGGCCGTGGTCGACCTCGGCCTGCTCATGGTCGGCATGGCCCTGGGCCTGGGCCCGACCCTCGCCAAGGCGATCTCGTGGGTGTTCGGGACGCTGACCGCCTACGCCATCAACTCGCGGTGGACGTTCCAGTCCCGCGGCAGCCGCGGCAAGCTCGCCGCCGTCGCGACGCTCTACCTGCTGACGTTCGCGCTGCAGGTCGGCACGTTCGCGGCCCTGTTCCACCCGCTCGAGGCCGCGTGGGGGACCACGGTGGCCCAGGTCGTCGGCTTCGTCGTCGCCCAGGGGCTGGCCACGGCGGTCAACTTCGTCGTCCAGCGGGTCTGGATCTTCGCCTGAACGAAAACCGTGCGGCGCCCCGTACCCACCACGGGTACGGGGCGCCGCACGGAGACGTCTGTCAGGACCTCAGAGGAGCTGCACCGACTGCTGCTCCACCAGGACGCCGGACGCGGTCGGCATCGTGGAAGGCTGCACCGAGAACACGCGCTGGCCGGGGGCCTCGGCGAAGCAACCCACGAGCTTGCCGTCGGCGAAGTGCACCGCGGCGCCGTCGTCGGCGGCGAAGCCACCGGGCAGGTCACCGGACGCCACGGCCTCGGTGTAGACCTGCACGCGGCCGTCCTCGTCACCGAAGTGGCTGCAGAAGCTGCCGTCGAGCAGGCCGAGGCCGCCGCGCCACGCGCGGTAGTCGCCGAACGAGTCAGTGACGCAACCCTCGAACCAGATGTTGCCGCCGGCGCTGGTGCCGGCCAGGACGACGTCGCCGGCCTCGTAGCGCTTCTTGATGGCCTTGTGGACGCCGTGGGCCTTCCACAGCGCGTACATGTTCACCGTGGCGCCGTTGCCGACCAGGATCAGGTCGGCCTCCTGGATGCGCTCGACCGCGTTGGCGGCGTCCTGCCACAGCGTCATCACCATGGGGCGGATGCCCAGCGTGCCGTAGGCCACCAGGAACTTGTTGATGTAATGGGGGTCGTCGGCGGCTGCGGTCGGGATGAAGCAGACCAGGGGCGCCGACTTCCCGGTCAGTTCGACGATGTAACGGTCGAGGGCTGTGGGGGCTCCGAGCTGCGACGTTGCGAACCCGCCACCACCCATCGCGACGATGTGAGCGGTCATGTCGCCATCTTGGCACCGACCCACCTCCGAACGCGAAGCCAGATAACCTTCACCGGGTGACGGACCTGACCATCGGCATCGTGGGCGGCGGGCAACTCGCCCGCATGATGAACGAGGCGGCGACGCCCCTCGGGCTGGGCGTGCGCCTGCTGGCCGAGGCCGAGGGCACCTCGGCCGCCCAGGTCGTGCCGGGCACCGACGTGGGCGACTACGCCGACGCCGCGACGCTGGGCGCGTTCGCCCGGGGCGTCGACGCGGTGACCTTCGACCACGAGCACGTGCCCACCGACCTGCTGCGCGGGCTGCAGGACGCCGGCACCGCCGTCCGCCCGGGCCCCGACGCGCTGGTGTACGCCCAGGACAAGGCGGCCATGCGCGAGCGCCTGACCGGCCTCGACATCCCGGCCCCGGCGTGGCGGGCGACGCGCACGCCCGAGGAGTTCGTCGCGTTCGGCGACGAGATCGGCTGGCCGCTGATCGCCAAGACCTCCCGCGGCGGCTACGACGGCAAGGGCGTGTGGAAGGTCGACGGCCCCGACGGCGCCGCCGAGCCGTTCGCCGCGCTGGGCCGGGCGCTCGGCCCCACCGAGCGGGTCTCGGACGCCGCGGGCTCGGCCCAGGACGCCGGTGTCGTCATCGTGGCCGAGGAGTTCGTCCCCTTCACCCGCGAGATGTCGGTGCTCGTGGTGCGCCGACCCGGCGGGGAGTCGGTGGTCTACCCGGTCAGCGAGACCGTGCAGCGCGACGGCATCTGCCACGAGACCACCACGCCGGCCCCCGGGCTCGACCCGGCCTACGCCGTCGAGATCCAGGCCTTCGCCACGCGCATCGCCGACGAGCTGGGGGTGGTCGGCGTCCTCGCGGTGGAGCTCATGGAGCGCCCCACCGGCGAGGTCGTCGTCAACGAGCTCGCGATGCGCCCCCACAACACCGGCCACTGGACCATCGAGGGCGCGGCCACCAGCCAGTTCGAGAACCACCTGCGGGCCGTCCTCGACCTGCCCCTGGGCTCCACCGACCTGACCGCGCCGGTGGTCGTGATGAGCAACGTCCTCGGCGGGTCCAACCCCGACCTCGTCGGCTCGCTCCCGGTCGTCCTGGCCAACCCCGACGTCCGCGTCCACCTGTACGGGAAGTCGGTCAAGCCCGGCCGCAAGGTCGGGCACGTCACGGTCCGCGGCACCGACGTCGCGGCCACGCAGGAGGCCGCGCGCGCGGCGTCCGCCCACCTGGAAGGAGCCTGACATGCCCAAGCACGCCGCCCCCCAACAGCCCCGGGTCGGGATCGTCATGGGGTCGGACTCCGACTGGCCCACCATGCAGGCCGCCGCCGAGGCGCTGGCCGAGTTCGACGTCCCGTACGAGGCCGACGTCGTCAGCGCCCACCGGATGCCGGAGGACATGGTCCGCTACGGCCGCGACGCCCACTCCCGCGGCCTGGAGGTCATCATCGCCGGGGCCGGCGGCGCCGCCCACCTGCCCGGCATGCTCGCCTCGCTGACCCCGCTGCCGGTGATCGGCGTCCCCGTGCCGCTGAAGTACCTCGACGGCATGGACTCACTGCTCTCGATGGTGCAGATGCCCGCGGGCGTCCCGGTCGCGACGGTCGCCATCGGCAACGCGCGCAACGCCGGGCTGCTGGCCGTGCGGATCCTCGCCGCGGGCGACCCCGAGCTCACCGACCGCCTGCTCGCCTTCCAGGACGAATTGCGCGCGGTCGCGACGGCGAAGGGCGCCAACGTCCGCGGCAGCTGAGCGCCCCGGACACGCCGTCGGGCCTCCCCGCCCCGGCGCGCGACACCCGCAAGACTGGACCAACCGATCCTGCTGTCTTCCCCCAGAGGTGTAGGTATGTCCGACGCGTCCCCGCCGACGGTCCGGGAGCGCAGTGAGCGCGTCGCGTTCCGCCGCGGCGTCTCGCTGCTCGCGTTGACCCTGCTCGTGCCCGGCTCGGCCCAGGTGATCGCCGGCGGACGGGGCGTGGGACGGTTCGCCCTGAGGGTCTGGCTGGTCGTCGTCGCCGCCCTCGTCTCCTTCATCGCGCTCGCCCTCCTGCGCCGCGACTGGGCGCTGGCCGTGTATGCGCACCCGGTCACGCAGTGGGTCGCCTCCGTCGTGGTGGTCGTGCTCGGCGTGGGGTGGGCGCTGCTGTTCCTCGATGCCTGGCGCCTCTCGCGCCCGCGGGGCATGGGACGCCGCGGCTGGGGGATGGCCGCCCTGTCCGGCCTGCTCGCCCTCGGCATCGGCTTCGGGTCGATGCAGGCCTCGGCGCTGTCCCGCAGCCAGGCCGAGCTGTTCGGCTCCGTCTTCGGCGGGGGCGGCAGCGCCGTGGCCCACGACGGCCGCATCAATGTGCTCCTGCTCGGCACCGACGCCGAGCCGGATCGCCCCGGCATCCGCACCGACACGATGATGGTGGCCTCGGTCAGCGCGACCACCGGCCGCACCGTGCTGTTCAGCCTGCCGCGCAACCTGCAGTGGGCGCCGTTCCCGCGCACCTCGCCGCTCTTCCAGCTCTACCCGCGCGGCTACTGGTGCGAGGACCAGAGCTGCCTGCTCAACGCGGTCCACTCCGAGGCCGAGAAGCACCCCGAGCTGTTCACCGGCGTCAAGGACCCCGGCCTCGCCGCCACCCGCGACGTCATCGCCGAGACCCTCGGGCTGAAGATCAACTACTACGCCATGGTCGACATGCGCGGCTTCGAGTCGCTCGTGGACGCCCTCGGCGGTGTCACGCTCGACATCGCCAAGGCCGTCCCGATCGGCGGCGGCTCGTCGAAGGTGGAGGGGTACATCCAGCCCGGCAAGGGCGTCCACCTCGACGGGTTCCAGGCGCTGTGGTTCGCCCGCTCGCGCCACGGGTCGTCGGACTACGAGCGCATGGCCCGCCAGAAGTGCGTGGTGAACGCGCTCGCCAAGCAGGCCACCCCGCTCAACGTCGTCACCCGCTTCACCGAGCTGGCCCGCGCCGGCAGCGCGATGGTGCGCACCGACGTGCCCACGACCCAGCTGGCCCGGCTGGCCGAGCTGGCGGACGCCGGCCGTCGCCTCCCGATCGCCTCGGTCAGCTTCGCGCCGCCGCTCATCGAGCCGGTCAAGCCCGACCTGGGGCTGGTCCGCCAGACCGTGAAGGACACCATCGCCGCGTCCGTGGCCCTCGACAAGGAGGCCCGGGAGCAGGCGCAGGCCGAGCCTGCGGCGTCCGGTGGGGCGGCGTCCGGGGAGGTGGCCGCGCCGGTGCAGAAGGTGGAGCGGCCCGCCGAGCCCGTGTCGGGCGGGGCCGAGGAGGCCAAGCCCGTGGTGGCGAAGACCGCGCCGAAGGCCGACGCGACGTTCAGCGAGGAGCGCCGGACCGAGGACCTCACTGAGATCTGCGGGGTGTCCTGACCCGCCGGCACGTGAGCGCGGGTGTTCTCCCCACGCGTTTGACGTTGTCCGGCTCAGATGCGTCAAGATTCGGCCCGCAGGCTTGACGGTTCCGGGCGGTCCAACGGCAAAGTCGCGCAGCGACACCCCCCGGCCCGTGGGGGCGCCGCGTCGGGCGGGGCCCGGATGCTAGGCCAGCTCGCCCTCGAGGATGTCGAAGAGGTCGGCGCCGATGGCGTCCACGAGGGCGCGGCCCTCGTCGAAGGTCGGCATGCGGCTCATGATCGCGGCCACGTAGCTGCGGCCCTTGCCCTGCACGTAGCCCATCGAGTTGACGCCCCACAGGTTGTCGATGCTCTTGAACTGCACCCAGCCGTTCTTCATGCTCACGTGCACGACGTTGCGCTCGCGGTCGTGGCCGACGCCCCACGTGTGCCCGGGGTTGGTCTTGGACATCAGGTCGAGCAGGTAGAGCTGGTCCTCGACGTGGATGGCGGGGGAGCCCTTCACCAGCAGCTCGGCCAGCTTGCGCTGGTCGTCGGGGGTGGTGTTGGTCCAGGACCAGAACTCGCTGCGGTCGTCGCCGTGCGTGTTGGGCAGGCCCAGCTCGCGCGCCAGCTCGGTGTAGGCGTCGCGCCCGCCCACCTTGGCCCACAGCTCGTCGGCGGGGTCGTTCTCGGAGTCGATGATCGCCCGGGACGCGCGGCCGTAGTCCTCGAAGGACAGCTCCTCACCCGCCTCGCGCGCCTGGACGAGCGCCATCAGCACGATCATCACCTTGGCCATCGACGCCGACTGGCTGACGTAGTCGCCGTGCCAGGCGAATTCGGCCCCGGTGCGGAGGTCCTTGACCGAGACGCCGAGCTGGTCGGTGTTGGCGCCGTAGGCGTCCATGACCTGCTGCAGCTGGTCGCGCACCGAGCCGGTGGGGGACGCCGATGGCGTCACCAGCGGGGCCGGGGCCTTCGAGCACGCCGCCAGTGCGGCGGTCGAGGCGGCGCCCAGCAGCAGGGCGCGGCGCGACACGGTCATCTCGGGTCCTTCCTCGGGGCGGGGCGACCCCTCATGCTACGACCCGCGCCTTCTCGGCGGACGCCGTGCGCGCCGGGTCGCCGTCGGATTCGGTGAACACGACCGAGCCGCCCCCGAGGATCGCGCGGGCCAGCAGCGAGACGGCCTCCCACGCGGTGGTGGGGCGGGCCAGCACGCGGTCGGTGATCGGCTCCAGCGCGGCCACGTCGGCGACGGTGAGCGTGCGCTCGCCGTCGGCCCAGGCGGGGGCGTCGGGCGGCGCGGGGGTGGAGGCCGCGGCGTCCGGTTGGGCGAGCGCCTCGGAGGAGTAGTCGGAGACGCCGTCGGGCAGGTCGGCCAGCGCCCGGCCCCACGGGTCGAGCGAGCACGCGAGCGTCGTGGGGGCGACCGGCCGGGGGTCTATCGGCCCGACGACCGCGACGTCGGCGTCCGGGTCGTCGAGGTGGGCGGGCAGCCCGGCCCGCCACAGCGCGAAGGGCCAGACCAACCCCATCCAGTGCGCCGGGCGGTCGGCCAGGACCGGCAGGGAGACGACGTCGCCGTCGGCCATGCCGAGGTCGTCGAGGAGGTTCACGGTCTTGGCCACCCAGTTGGCGAAGCTGGCCACCGACAGCTCGGTGCGCTCGCCCGCGGGCCCGTAGTGGGTGAGGAGCGGTGCGCCGCCGGCGGTGCGGGTGAGGCGGTCCAGGTGGGCGCTGACCGGGCGGAGTGGGCTCACGGGGCCAGCTTAGGTCGGCCGCTAGCATCGGCGTCATGCGCTACGTCGTGATCATGGCGGGCGGCTCGGGCACGCGCCTGTGGCCCCTGTCCCGCAAGGGCACGCCCAAGCAGCTCCTCAAGCTGATCGGCGGCACCAGCCTGCTCCGGCTGGCGTTCGAGCGCGCGATCCGCGTCGTCCCGCCCGAGCGGGTGCTCGTGGTCACCGGCGCCGCCTACCTGGACGCCGTGGCCGAGGACCTCCCCGAGGTCCCGGCCGCCAACCTGCTCGGCGAGCCCGAGGGACGCGACTCCCTGAACGCCGTCGCGTGGCCGGCCGCCGTCCTGGCCGCCCGCGACCCCGAGGCCGTCGTCGCGCACCTCACCGCCGACCAGCTCATCGAGCCGATGGACGCCTTCGTCACTGCCCTGGAGGAGGCCTTCGCCGTCGCCGAGGCCGACGACCGGGCCCTGGTCACCCTCGGCGTGGTGCCGACCAGCCCGCACACCGGCTACGGCTACCTGCACCGCGGCGAGGCGCTCGACGGGTTCCCCACCGCCTGCGCGGTGCGCGAGTTCCGCGAGAAGCCGGACGCCGACACCGCGGCCGCCTACCTCGCGTCGGGGGAGTACTGGTGGAACGCCGGCATGTTCGTCTGGCGCGCCGCCACCTTCCTGGAGCAGCTGGCCGCCCTCGAGCCCGAGACCCACGCCCGCGTGGCCGAGCTGGCCGCGCACCCCGACCGCCTCGACGCGATCTTCCCGACCCTGCGGAAGACCTCGGTCGACTTCGGGATCATGGAGCCCGTCTCGCAGGGCCGGGCCACCGGCCGCGTGGCCGCCGTCGCGCTGCCCATCGACTGGCGCGACGTCGGCGGGTTCGCCTCGCTGGCCGAGGTGCTGGCCGCCGACGAGCACGGCAACGTCGTCGAGGGCCTCGCCGTGGCGCGCGACGCCGCCGACAACCTCGTCATCAACACCACCGGCGACCACGTCGTGGCCCTGGCGGGGGTGAACGGCATGGTCGTGGTGCACACCCCCGACGCGACGCTGGTCACCACGCTGGCCGGCGCCGAGGCCGTCAAGTCCCTCGTCGCGGCCGTCTCCGACGCCGCCGGACCCGAGTACACCTGAGGAAGGCACCCATGGTCGAGAACCTGTTGAGGCTCCGCGAGCCCGTCGCCTGGATCGTCGTCGGCGTGACCGCCGTCAGCATCGTCCTGGCGGTGGTCCGGTTCGTGCTCGCGCTGGGGACCGGGGCGCCGTTCTCCGCGGCCGCCCAGGACGTCTCCCTCGAGGCCATGAGCCTCACGCTGGTGATGGCCCTGGTGGCGCTGGTCACCGCGTGCGTGTTCGAAGCGCCGGTCCCGGGCGCCCGCCGCCTCGTCGCCGCGGCCGCCACCGTCGTGACCATCGGCACCGTGCTCACCGTGCTCGGCGCGCTGCTGGGCCTGCCCGCCTCCTCGGGGGCGCTCGCGGTCGTGCTCGAGGTGCTGGGCGGCCTGCTCGACGTGGTGCTGAAGATCGTCGGTGCGGTCACCCTGTGGCTGATCCACCGCGGCATGAGCGCCGGGCGGATCCAGGTCGCCCCGGCCGTCGTGGCGGAGGAGGCGCCGGCGATCGCCGAGGCGTCCCAGCCCGCGCCGCCGGCCCCGACGTGGGCCCCGGACGCCGCCAGCGGCAGCGTCTGGACCTCCGCCAGCGACGCCGCCAGCGGTGCGCAGCCGAGCGGCTGGGGCGTCCCCGGGGGCGGCACGGGCTGGCAGCCGGTGACCCGCCCGGCCCTCGACGCGGGGGAGCCCGAGGCGCGTCCGGAGGGCACCGACGGGCAGCCCTGAGCCGGGCCATCGGTGGGATTTGTCGACAGATTTCCCCGATCCGGCTTGACGGATCGCTAATGACAAGGGTGTAATTCCCTTGTCAAGCATCGTCGTCGGCGAGTCGAGGAGGGTCCACGGATGCGCGAGCTCACGGTTGTCGGCCACGTCGACGAGGGCGTCCTGGGGTGGCAGGAGCGTGCCCTGTGCGCCCAGACCGACCCCGAGGCCTTCTTCCCCGAGAAGGGTGGCTCGACGCGTGAGGCCAAGAAGGTCTGCCAGACGTGCGAGGTCCGGGCCGAGTGCCTGGAGTACGCGCTCGGCCACGACGAGCGCTTCGGCATCTGGGGCGGCCTCTCCGAGCGCGAGCGCCGCAAGCTGAAGCGCCGCGCCGTCTGACCTAGTCGTCCCAGTCGTCGTCGGCCCGGTGGCCGTCGGGGTCGATGTCGTCGACCGGGATGCCGGTCGCCTCGCTCAACTGCTCCACGATCGTGCGGAACACCAGGATCCGCAGGCCATGCCGTGTCCGCGCCCGCCGCTCCAGCGGCCGCCGGAACACCACGACCTGGCCGTTCCGGTCGGGCAGCGCCGAGACCGCCGCCGCCAGGGGGACCCGGTCCTGCGTCCAGCCCACGCCGACGTCGGGCACGTCCTCGATCCCGACGTCCATGTTCGCCAGCGCCTGCGGGCAGTGCTCCTGGATCTGCGCGAGCGCGTCGTGGACGCACATCACGAAGAACTGCGCCTTGGTCTGGCGCGACCGCAGGGGCACCGGCGCGCCGGTGTAGGGGTTGGGCCACGCGAGCCGGCCGCGCATCCCGCGGTTGTGCCGGTCCCGGTGCTTGAGCATGGCCGTCACTCTAGCCCGCGCGGGTGTCGCAGCCGGGCGCCGGCCCGGGCGGCCGGTAGCGTGCCTCGGGTGAAGCAGCGGTTGTGTTCGCGCACGGGCTGCGGCCAGATGGCCGTGGCGACCCTGACGTACGCCTACTCCGACCGCGCCGCGGTCGTGGGCCCGCTGGCCCTGCGCCACGAGCCGGGCTCGCACGACCTGTGCCGCGACCACTGCGCCGGCCTGTCGACGCCCCGCGGCTGGGAGCTGATCCGGCTCCCGCTGGAGGAGGGCGGCCCCGTGCACACCGCCGACGACCTGCTCGCGCTGGCCGACGCCGTGCGCGAGGTGGGCCTCACGTGGGACGACCCGCGCCCCGCCGCCCTCGCCGAGCCGGTCCTGACCCGGCGCAAGGGCCACCTCGGCGTCGTGGCCGACCCGGGTGGTACCAGCCGATAGTCTTGCGCGGTGATCACGGCGGGAATCTTCAAGGCCAACGACATCCGCGGCGTCATCGGGGCGCCCGGTGCCGAGTGGGACCTCGACGGCGTCCGTGCCGTGGGTGCCGCCTTCGTCGAGGTCTTCGGGCTGGCCGGTGCCGAGTTCGTCATGGGCCGTGACATGCGCGTCACGGGGGCCGAGGTGGCCGCCGCGTTCGCCGAGGGCGCTCGCGCCCAGGGGGCGTCGGTCGTCGACGCCGGCCTGACCAGCACGGACGAGCTCTGGTTCGCCTCGGGCACGCTCGGCCTGCACGGCGTCCAGTTCACCGCCTCCCACAACCCCGCCGAGTACAACGGCGTGAAGTTCTGCCTGCCCGGCGCCGCGCCGGTCCCCGCCGACGCGCTGGTCGCGATGCGGGACGCGGCCCTGGGTGCCCGGCCCGCCCCGGCGTCCGAGCCCGGCGGGTACCGCACCGTCGACGTGCTCGACGCCTACGTCGCCCACCTGCACCACCTGGTCGACCTGACCGGGCTGCGCCGGCTGAAGGTCGTCGTGGACGCCGGCAACGGCATGGCCGGCCTCACCACGCCCGCCGCCTTGGGCTCGCTCGACCTCGACCTCGTGGGGCTCTACCTCGACCTCGACGGCACGTTCCCGAACCACATGCCGAACCCGCTCATCCCCGAGAACCTCCTCGACGCCCAGGCCGCGGTGCGCGAGCACGGCGCCGACGTCGGCCTGGTCTTCGACGGGGACGCCGACCGCTGCTTCATCATCGACGAGCGCGGCGAGGTCGTCTCGCCCTCGATCGTGACGGCGATGATCGCCACGCAGGAGCTCGCCCGCGAGCCCGGCGGCACGATCGTGGTCAACAAGATCACCTCGCGGTCCGTGGCCGAGGCAGTGGACGCCGCGGGCGGCCGCCTCGTCGTCAGCCGGGTCGGGCACACCAGCGTCAAGGCGCACATGGCCGAGCACGACGCGGTCTTCGGCGGGGAGCACTCGGCGCACTACTACTTCCGCGACTTCTGGGGCGCCGACACCGGCATGCTCGCCGGCCTGCACGTGCTGGCCATGCTCGGCCGTGGCGAGGCGTCGATGTCCGAGCTGGCCGCCCGCTACGCCGGGTGGGAGCCCTCCGGCGAGATCAACTCGACGGTGCCCGCCGTGGCGCCGGTGCTCGACCGCGTGCGCGCCGCGTTCGCCGGGCGTGGCACGATCGATGAGGAGGACGGCACCACGATCTCCACCGACGACTGGTGGGTCAACGTGCGGCCGTCCAACACCGAGCCGCTGCTGCGGCTCAACGTCGAGGCGCGCGACGCGGCCACCATGGCCGCCCTGCGCGACGAGGCGCTGGCTGTCATCCGAGGAGGAAACGATGAGTGACCTGGTTCCCGGCGTCCTGGAGCTGCTGGTCTGCCCGGCCTGCCACGGCCAGCTGACCTGGGCCTACGAGGTGTCCGAGCTGGTGTGCACGTCCCCTGTGTGCGGGCTGGCCTACCCGGTGCGGGGCGGCATCCCGATCCTGGTGGTCGACGAGGCACGCGCGCCCGAGGCGAAGTGACCATGGCGTCGGAGTTCGACGAGTCCCGGCTCGACGACCCGGCGATCCTCGCCGAGTCCGACCACCTGCTGCGCCCGCTGGCCGAGGCCGGGGCGCGCCTGCGTCGCGAGTCGGCCGCCGCCGAGGCGGCCATCGCGTCGCTCGCCGGCGAGCAGCGGCCCCGCGCCGTCATCGCGGTCGGGCCCGAGGCCCGCCTGCTGCGCGCGGTGCTCGAGCCCGTCTGCCCGGTGCCCTTCGTGGCGTGGCCCAACCTGGGCCTGCCCGGCTGGGTCGGCCCGCTCGACCTCGTCGTCGTGCTCGGCGGCGGCCAGGCCGCCGCGACCTGCGCCCACGAGGCCCTGCGCCGCGGCTCGCGCCTGCTGGTGACCGCGCCCGAGGACTCCTCGCTGGCGCGCCAGGCCGAGTCCCGCGCCACCACGCTGCTGCCGGTCTCGACCGCCGACCCGATGCCCGCCGCGATCGTCGCGCTGGCCGCGCTGCACGAGATGGGGCTGGGCGCCCCGATCTCGCCCGCCGCCGTGGCCGACGCGCTGGACGCCGTGGCCCTGGAGTCCGCCCACGGCGTCGACATCGCCGCCAACCCCGCGAAGATGGTCGCCCTCGAGCTGGCCGACAGCCAGCCGGTGGTCTGGGGCGGGTCCGTGCTCGCCGCCCGGGCGTCCCGCCGGGTCGCCGAGGCCGTACGCACGGCGTCCGGTCGGGTGGCCCTGGCCGCCGACGCGACCGAGCTGCTGCCGATCCTGGCCGCCGTCGCCCCGCGCGACCCGTTCGCCGACCCGTTCGAGGCGTCCGAGGACGCGCGCCCCACGCTCGTGGTGGTCGACGACGGCCTGGGCGACCCCGAGCACGCCGAGCAGCGCCGCGCGCTGGAGGAGAACGCCCGGGTGATGGACGTGCGGGTCACCGAGCTCGCCCACACCGAGGGATCCACGATGGAGCGGTACGCGACCGTGCTGGCCAAGGGCCTGTTCGCCGCGGCCTACCTGCAGGTCGGCCTCGGCCGCGAGTACCGCCGCTAGGAGGATGGCATGAAGGTCCTGGTGTTGAACGGGGTCAACCTCGGCCGGCTGGGCACGCGCCAGCCCGAGGTCTACGGGGCGACCACCCACGCCGAGCTCGCCGAGCACCTGGTCGGGACCGGCCGCGGGCTCGGCCTCGACGTCGAGGTGCGCCAGACCGACAGCGAGGCCGAGATGGTCGGCTGGCTGCACGAGGCCGCCTCGACCGGGGCCGCGGTGGTCATCAACCCAGCCGCGTGGTCCCACTACTCCTACGCGATCGCCGACGCCGTCGTGCAGGTCGAGACGGTGGTGGAGGTGCACATCTCGAACGTGCACGCGCGCGAGGAGTGGCGTCACCAGCTCGTCATCTCGCCCTACGTGGTGGGCACGATCATGGGCCTGGGGCTCGGCGGCTACGACCTGGCGCTGGCCCACCTCGCCTCGCGGCAGTGATCCTCGCCGAGTCGCAGTGGCGCCCGCTCGCGGACGCCCACGCCGCGGCCGTCGACGAGCTCGCGGCCGCGCACCTGGAGCGCCGCCGCCGCGGCGAGAAGCACCCGGTCGAGGACTTCCTGTGGACTTACTACTCCCACCGCCCCGGGCAGCTGCGCCGCTGGTATCCCGGCCCGGGCGTCCGGCTGGAGGGGGCGTCCGAGCGGCTGGCCTGGCGGTACCACCGCGAGGTCGACGGCCTGGTCGAGGTCGACATGGCCGCCTACCTGGCCGACCGGGGTGACACGGTCGCGTTCGTCCGCCGCCTCCTGGCCGCGACCCGCGAGCGCCCGGCCCAGTGGTCGTGCTTCGGGCTGCACGAGTGGGCGATGGTCTACCGCACCGACTCGACCCGGCACGCGTGGCCGCTGCGCCTGGGCGCGGACGGCACCGACGCGGTGGTCGAGGCCCACCAGCTGCGGTGCACGCACTTCGACGCGTTCCGCTTCTTCACCCCGGACGCCGTGGGCCGCAACCTGCACGCCCCCACCCGCGAGCGGCAGGTCGAGTTGGAGCAGCCCGGCTGCCTGCACGCCTCGATGGACACGTACAAGTGGGCCTACAAGCTCGTGCCCGGCGTGCCCTCCGACCTCGTGATGGACGCCCTCGCCCTGGCCCGCGACGCCCGCGAGCTGGACATGCGTGCCGCGCCCTACGACCTGGCCGCGCTCGGCGTGGAGCCGATCCGGATCGAGACACCCGAGGGCAAGGCGGCCTACGTCGCCGAGCAGCGCCGGGTCGCCGACCGCGGGGACGCCCTGCGCGCCCGCCTCGTCGCCGCCTGCGACGCCCTGCTCGGCGCCGGGGTCGCCGCGTAGCACCCGGGCGTCCGGCCCGCCGCCGGGACGGTAGGGTTGCCCCTCGTGGACTACAAGGTTGCTGACCTGAACCTGGCCGACTTCGGCCGCAAGGAGATCACCCTCGCCGAGCACGAGATGCCCGGCCTGATGGCGATGCGCGAGCGCTACGGGGCGTCCAAGCCCCTGGCCGGCGCCCGGATCGCCGGGAGCCTGCACATGACCGTGCAGACGGCGGTGCTGATCGAGACGCTCGTTGGGCTGGGCGCCGAGGTGCGCTGGGCGTCCTGCAACATCTTCTCCACCCAGGACCACGCCGCCGCCGCGATCGTCGTCGGCCGCGACGGCACGCCGGAGGACCCCAAGGGCGTCCCGGTGTTCGCCTGGAAGGGCGAGACGCTGCCGGAGTACTGGTGGTGCACCGAGCAGATCCTGTCCTGGCCCGGCGGCCAGCACCCGAACATGATCCTCGACGACGGCGGCGACGCGACCCTGTACGTCCACAAGGGCGTCGAGTACACCAAGGCCGGCGCGGTGCCCGAGCCTGCGGCGTCCGACTCGGCTGAGTGGAAGGTGATCCTGCAGACGCTGCGGAACTCCTCGCTCAACTTCGTGGAGCTGGCCAACAGCATCCGCGGGGTGACGGAGGAGACCACCACCGGCGTCCACCGCCTCTACGAGATGGCGAACGCCCAGGCGCTGCTGTTCCCGGCGATCAACGTCAACGACTCGGTGACGAAGTCCAAGTTCGACAACAAGTACGGCTGCCGGCACTCGCTCATCGACGGCATCAACCGCGCCACCGACGTGCTCATCGGCGGCAAGGTCGCGGTCGTGTGCGGCTACGGCGACGTCGGCAAGGGCTGCGCCGAGAGCCTCGCGGGGCAGGGCGCACGCGTCATCGTCACCGAGATCGACCCCATCTGCGCGTTGCAGGCGTCCATGGACGGCTACCAGGTCGCGACGCTGGACGACGTGGTGGGCATCGCCGACATCGTCGTCACGGCCACCGGCAACCGCGACGTCGTCACCGCCGACCAGATGGCGCAGATGAAGCACAACGCGATCGTGGGCAACATCGGCCACTTCGACAACGAGATCGACATGGCCGGCCTCGAGGCGACCCCCGGCATCGAGCGGCAGAACATCAAGCCGCAGGTGGACCGCTGGATCTTCCCCGACGGGCACGGCGTGATCGTCCTGTCCGAGGGGCGCCTGCTGAACCTCGGCAACGCGACCGGCCACCCCAGCTTCGTGATGAGCAACAGCTTCACCAACCAGGTGCTGGCCCAGGTCGAGCTGTTCACCAAGCCCGAGGAGTACCCGACCGGCGTGCACGTGCTGCCCAAGCACCTGGACGAGGAGGTCGCCCGGCTGCACCTCGACGCGCTCGGGGTGAAGCTGACCACCCTGACCGACGCGCAGGCCGACTATCTGGGCATCCCGGTGCAGGGCCCGTACAAGGCGGAGAACTACCGGTACTGAGCCCTTCGCCGGCGGTCAGGAGAGGTCGAGCACGTACGCGTTGCCCTCAGGCCGGAAGCCGACCAGCTCGAGGTAGTTGCGGTGCACCGCCGTGTGCGCGTGCGCGACCAGGCGGGTGAACCCCGCCTCGGTGAAGGTCGAGCGACCCTGCCCGAACAGCCACTTCGCGCCGAGGCTGTCGCGGTAGGCCGGCGTCACGTAGTCGAGCTTGACCAGCAGCTCCTTGCCCGCGGGCTCGCCCACCAGCACGCCGGTGGGGAGGCCGTCGCGGTTCACCAGGCGGATGAAGGTGTCCTCGTCCGCCGGGTGGTAGGCCGGCTGGCTGGTGGCGATGTCGTCGGCGTGGGCGCCGAGGAAGTCGGCCAGGAACGGTGACTCGGGGCGCATCGGGACCGCCGTGAACGTGGACGAGGTGCCCAGCTCCTTGCGCAGGCGGACGATGTTGGCCACCGCGACCACCGCGTTGGTGAGCGCGACCGGCCAGGCGCCGATGAGCACGGCGTAGACGACGAAGATGATCGAGCCGACCAGGGAGACCCACCGGAGCTTGACCAGCGACTTCATCATGAAGGACGCCGCGATCAGCGCCGATGCGACGTACCCGACAACCTCCACCCAGTTCATCCGCGCGGCACCTCGAAGGCCTCGAGGGTGCAGGCACCGGGGGCGAGGGCGTCCCAGTCGCCGCGGGTGGTGAGCACCGCGATCGCCGAGGTCGGGAACTTCACGGCCACCTCGTCGCCGAGCCGCGAGGGGGCGGCCAGCGTGCCGATCACGTCGCTCAGCGTGGGCTCGTGGCCGATGATCGCCACGGTGCGCGCGGCTGCGGGGAGGGCCTTGAGGATGTCGACGACCTCGGGCGTCCACGCGTGGTAGAGCGCGTCGGTGGTGCGCAGGTCGTCACACGCCAGGCCGCCCATCTCGAGGCACTGCCAGGTCTGCTGCGCGCGGGTGGCGGGGGAGACCAGGACGACGTCGACGCCGAGCGGCGCCAGCTGCTGGCCGGCCACGACCGCGTCACGCGTGCCGCGCGGGGACAGCGGGCGGTCGATGTCGGGGTCGTTGGTCTTCCACGAGCTCTTGCCGTGGCGGACGACGACGATCGTCCGGGGCCGGGTCATGACTCCTGACCGCCGTCGCCCTCGCCACCGCCCTCGCCGCCGCGGAAGGTCTCCCAGATCTCCTTGCACTCGGGGCAGACCGGGAACCGGTCGGGGTTGCGGCTGGGCACCCAGACCTTGCCGCACAGGGCGACGACCGGCGTCCCCATGACCATCGCCTCGGTGAGCTTGTTCTTCGGCACGTAGTGGCTGAAGCGCTCGTGGTCGCCCTCGTCGAGCCGGAACTCGGTGCGCTCGTCGACGACCGTCTGCGAGCCGGGTGCGGGTGTCAGCTGGGTCATGCGTTTCATCCTAGGCGCGAATGGGTGGTGGAATGGGGGATCGTGTCCGCCCCATCCTCGCGCCGCGCCCTGACCGTCGGCCTGTTGACCTGCGTCACGGCCGTCGCCTTCGAGGGCATGGCCGTGGTCACCGCCATGCCCGCCGCGGCCGCGGACCTGGGCGACCTCCACCTCTACGCGTGGGCGTTCACGGCGGTGATGATCGCGCAGCTGGTGGCGATCGTGGTGGCCGGGCGTGTCACGGACGCCGTGGGCCCGGTCCGCCCGCTGCTCGTCGGGCTGGTCGTGTTCGCCGTCGGGGTCGTGGTGGCGGCGCTCGCCCCCTCGATGCTGGTGCTGCTGGTCGGTCGGTTCGTCCAGGGCCTGGGCGGCGGGGCCGTCGCGCTGACGCTGATGGTGGTCACCGCCGTGGCCTACGACCCCGCCGAGCGTGCGCGGGTCATGACCTGGTACTCCGCCTGCTGGATGCTGCCCTCCTTCGTGGGGCCGGCCGTCGCGGCGTGGCTGAGCGAGACCTTCTCGTGGCACTGGGTGTTCTGGGCGGTGCTGCCGTTCGTGGCGCTCGGTCTGGCCCTGATGGCGCCCGGGCTGGCGCACCTCGCGGCGCGCGAACCGGACGCCGATGCCGGCGAGGCCGACCCCGTGCCCGTCCACGCCGCCGTGGCCGTCGCGGCCGGCATCGCGCTGCTCCAGGTGGCCGGGCAGCGGCTCGAGCCGTTGTCGCTGCTGTGGCTGGTCGTCGGCCTGGTCCTGCTGGGGATGTGGTTCCGGAGGCTGATGCCCCGCGGGTTCGCACCCGCGGCGTTCGGCCTGCCGTCGGTGGTCAACACCCGCCTGCTCGTCTCGGGGACGTTCTTCGGCACCCAGGCCTTCCTGCCCCTCATGCTCACCACCCGCGGGGTGCCGCTGCAGCTGGCCGGCGTGGTCATCACGCTCGGCTCGGTGGGCTGGATGGGCGGGTCCTGGCTGCAGGCGCGCCCGTGGCTGCGGCTCTCCCGCGACCGGATCATCGTCGCCGGCGCCACCAGCGTGGCGGCCGGGACGGCGCTGCTCGCGGTGGCGGGCTGGTGGGGCGGGTCCTCGCTGGTGCTGCCGCTGGCCGCCAGCCTGCTCGCCGGGGTGGGCATGGGGCTGCAGAGCTCGTCCACGGCGCTGGCCACGATGCAGCTCTCGCCGGCCGCCGAGATCGGCCGCAACACCAGCTCGCTGCAGGTGGGGGAGACGACCGGCAACGCGCTGCTGACCGGCGCGGCGGGGACGATCTTCGCCGCGCTGGCCGCCTCGGCCCCCGACGCGGTCACGTTCGGCTGGGTGATGACGGCGCTCGTGGTACCCGCCCTGCTCGGCCTCCTGGCCGCGCGGTCGATCGGATACGTGGCGAACCACTCGCTGGCGTCGGCCTGAGCACTTGGGCACGGCCCGGTCACGATTTGTGCAACACCTTCGTACAAAGCATCTCGGTGGCTAGAATCTCGACACCAAGCTTCTCGCTGCCGAGAGCTGGGTAGCCAGGAGGTACGCAAGATGGACGAGGTGGACAGGATCCTGCAGGCGTGGGCCCGTGAGACGCCCGACCTCGACGTGTCCCCGTTGCGCGTCCTCTCGCGGGTGAGCCGCTTGGCACGCCATCTCGACTTCGAGCGTCGCGACGCCTTCGCCATCCACAGCCTCGACACCTGGGAGTTCGACGTCCTCGCCGCGCTGCGCCGCGAGGGCCCGCCCTACGAGCTGTCGCCCGGCCAGCTGATCCAGCAGACCCTGTCGACCTCCGGCACCATGACCAACCGCATCGACCGCCTCGCCGCGCGCGGCCTGGTCGAGCGCCTCCCCGATCCGCGCGACCGTCGTGGGGTGCGCGTCCGGCTGCTCACGCCCGGCCGCGAGCTCGTCGAGGCGGCCCTGGCCGACCTGCTCGAGCGCGAGCAGCACATCCTCGACGGCCTGTCGATGGGGGAGCGCGAGCAGATCGCCGCGCTGCTGCGCCGCCTCGTCCAGCCGTTCGAGGCCGACCCCGCCTGAAGTTTCGGTCGGGAGGCCCCGACTGCACTAGGGTTGAGGGCATGCCCTTGACCAACCGCGTGCTGGCCGACCTCGCCGCTGCCTTCGGCATCTCCACCGAGTTCTGGGACTGGAAGGGTCGCCTGACCGAGGTGGACGACGCCACCGTCGTCGGCATCCTCGCCGGCATGGGCGTGGACGCCTCGACCGACGAGGCCGCCCACCAGGCGCTCACCGACGAGGCCCTCCGTCCCTGGCGCCGCGGGCTGCCCCCGTGCACCGTGATGCAGCAGGGTTCGCAGGCCCACGTGAACGTGCACGTCCCGGCGGGCTCGCCGGCGTCGGTGCACATCCGCCTCGAGGAGGGCGGGCGCTGGGAGGCGTGGCAGGTCGACAACCACGAGCCCGACCGCGAGATCGACGGCGCGTGGGTGGGTGAGGCCACCTTCGCCCTGCCCGCCGAGCTGCCGCTGGGCTACCACCGCCTGGTCCTCGAGACACCGGGCAGCACCGTCGAGGAGACGCTGGTCGTCACGCCGCGCTTCCTCGGCTTCCCCGAGGCGATGGGCAACCGCCGGGTCTGGGGCTACGCGACGCAGCTGTACAGCGTGCGCTCGGCCAACTCGTGGGGCATGGGCGACCTGATCGACCTCGGCGACCTCGCCACGTGGTCGGGCACGCAGCACTTCGCCGACTACCTGCTGGTCAACCCGCTCCACGCCGCGCAGCCGATGCCGCCGCTGGAGCCCTCGCCGTACCTGCCGAGCTCGCGCCGCTACGTGAACCCCCTGTACGTGCGCCCCGAGTTCATCCCCGAGTACGCGACGCTGAACGAGAACAAGCGCCGGCGGATCGCCGACATCAAGGCCGAGCTCGACAAGCAGCTCGCCGGGTCCGACCGCATCGAGCGCAACGCGATCTGGCTCGCCAAGCTCGCCGCGCTGCGGATCGTCTACGACGAGGGCCTCTCCGAGGTGCGGATGATGGCCAAGGAGAGCTTCGTCCGCGCCGAGGGGCGCACCCTGTCGCAGTTCGCGACCTGGTGCGTGCTGGTCAGCACGTTCGGGCTGAACTGGCGCGAGTGGCCGGCCGAGTACCTGCGGCCCAGCTCGCCCGAGGTGGCCGCCTTCGCCGCCGAGTACGCCCGCGACGTCGACTTCTTCGTCTGGCTGCAGTGGGTGGCCGACAACCAGCTCCGCGAGGCGCAGTCCGCCGCGCGGGCCGCCGGCATGAAGGTCGGCATCATGAACGACCTGGCGGTGGGCGTGAGCCGCTCCAGCGCCGAGGCGTGGGTGCTCGGCGACGCGTTCGCCCAGGGCGTCAGCGTGGGCGCCCCGCCGGACCACTACAACCAGCTCGGCCAGGACTGGGGCCAGGCCCCGTGGCGTCCGGACCGGCTCGAGGACCTCAGCTACGCGCCGTTCCGCGCGATGGTGGCCGGCAACCTGCGCCATTCGGGCGGCCTGCGCGTCGACCACATCATGGGCCTGTTCCGCCTGTGGTGGATCCCGGAGGGCCTGCCCCCGACCGAGGGCGCCTACGTGCGCTACAACCACGAGGCCATGGTCGGCATCCTGCTGCTCGAGGCCCAGCGCGCCGGCGCGCTCGTCGTGGGCGAGGACCTCGGCACCGTCGAGCCGTGGGTCCGTGACTACCTCCGCGATCGGGGCATCCTGGGCACGTCCGTGGCCTGGTTCGAGATGCAGGACGGCGGCGTCCCCCTGCCCCCCGAGGCCTACCGCGAGTACTGCATGGCGTCGGTCACCACGCACGACATGCCGCCGACGGCCGGCTACCTCGCCCTGGACCACATCCGGCTGCAGCACAGCCTGGGCATGCTCACCGAGTCGCTGGACGAGGAGCTCGCCCTGGCCGAGCGGACCTTCGACACCTGGAACCGTGGGCTCGTGCAGCGCGGCTTCCTCGTCGAGGGCGAGACCGACGTGGCCGAGAAGGTGCTGGCCATGCACCGCTGGATCGTCGCCTCGCCGGCGCGGGTGCTGTGCGCCGCGCTCACGGACGCCGTGGGCGACCGCAAGACGCAGAACCAGCCGGGCACCGTCGACGAGTACCCGAACTGGCGCGTGCCGCTGTCGGGCCCCGACGGCGAGCCGCTGTCGCTGGAGGAGGTCTTCCGGTCCGAGCGCGCCGCCCGGTTGGCCGCGGTGATGAACGACTTCAGCGTGCACGCGATCGGGAGGCGATGAGGCTGTCTGAGATCGAGCACGCGCACGTGGGCGGCCAGAAGAGCGTCGTCCTGCGGTTCCTCGCGGCGCCGATGGACGCCAATGTCCGCGGCTACGTGGGCGGCGGCAAGATCCTGGAGTGGATCGACAAGGCCGGCTACGCGGCCGCCGCGGCCTGGTCGGGGCACTACTCGGTCACCGGCTACGTCGGGAACATCCACCTGCACCGCGTCGTCAACGTGGGCGACATGGTCGAGGTCGAAGCGCGCGTGGTCTACACCGGCCGCACCTCGCTGCAGGTCGTCTGTACCGTCACCAGCCACAACCCGCGCGACGACGTGCGCGTCACCAACACCCAGTGCCTGCTGGTCTTCGTGGCCATGGACGCCGACGGCAAGCCCACGCCCGTGCCCCCGTTCACGCCGGAGGACGACTGGGAGCGCGAGGAGAACGAGCGCGCCCAGATGCTGACCGCCGTGCGCCGCGAGGTCGAGGAGGCCATGGCGGTGCAGGTGTACTCGGACGCCACCGAGACCTGCCGGGAGACCCTGCGGTTCCTGGCCGCGCCGACCGACGTGAACTGGGGCGGCAAGGTGCACGGCGGCTACGTCATGCACTGGATCATGACCGCCGGCAAGCTCGTCGCGGAGCGGTGGTTCCACGGTCACGCCCGCGCCACCTACGCCGGCGGGTTCCGGTTCTACCGGCCCATGTACATCGGCGACATCGTCGAGGTGGACGCTCGGCTCATCTACACCGACGGCTCCGAGATGCACGTCTCGGTGTGGGTGCGCTCCGGTGACCCGCGCCGGACCGAACTGCAGACCACCACGCACTGCACGATCGTCTACACGGCCCTGGGCGAGGACGACCACGAGGTGCCGGTGCGCCCGTGGGTGCCGCGCCTGCCCGAGGACCGCGCACTGGAGCGCCACGCGACCGACCTGATCCAGATCCGCTCGCGGCTGGGCCGGAGCCAGCCGCACCAGTACTGAGGTGTGACACTGGCGCAGGCCTGCCTCGTGCCCCCGGGGCTCACCGGACCCGTGCCCGCGCCCGGGCTGACTGTCGAGCACGGCACCGCGGCGAGCAGAAGCGCCGCCGTCGGCCGTCGCCCGCGTCGAGGAACGGGGTACGGCAGTCGGGCGCCTCGCAGGGCCTGACGCGGTCGGCGTACCCGCTGAGGTGGATGTTCGTCGCCTCGGTGAGCAGGACGCCCACGACCGCCAGCAGGAACGGGCCGAGCGTGGGGCACCGCGCGGCGGTGTCGCGCGGCAGCGTGGGGTCACGCTCGTACCACGGTGGCAGGGGCACGTGCGGCAGCGCGGACGCCGTGACCTCCACCCCCGGCAGCTCGTGGTCGGCCAGTTCCTCCTCCACGGACACCCGCGCCTGCCAGTCGTCGAGCGCCTGGTTGAGGAGCTCGCGGCCGGCCGAGGCGTCCTCGCCGAGCAGGGCATCGGACAGCTGCGTGCGCAGGGTGGTCAGGGCGTCGCGGGCGGTGTCCTCCTCGAGCTCGTCGCACGCCGACTCGTCCCACGCGGGGAGGTCGACGCCGTGGCGACGCGCCGCCAGCGCGACGGCGAGGACCGGGAGCGCCGGGGCCGGCGCGTGGGGGTTGGGGCGCGAGGAGAGCATCTCGAGCAGGAAGCCAAGGGGGTCGGGCATGCGGCCATCGTCGCAGCGCCCGACTCCCTCGCCGCGGGTGCACGGGGAATCTGTGGACAACTCATGGAGCCCGCGAGGAGATCAGCCTGCCCCGAGCACGCTCGGCGAAGAAGTGACTGTGTCTCCTGGCGCTCTTGCCGTTGTCGGGCGCGGATCCGTCAAGATTCGGGCCCCAGAATTGACGTTGCGGAGCGGCGCACCGGCAAAGGCGCCACGCGACACCTCAGGGAAATCGCGGGGCGCGCTCCGGCCGCGTCAGTCCTCGAGACCGACGGCGTTCTCGTTCGTCTCGGGGTTCTCGGTGGTCCCGCTCACCCAGATGCCCTCGTCCTCCCACTCCTCGGCGAGGGTGGGCACGTTCGCCGGCGTGACCGCCGCGGTGAGGTCGAGCAGCACGGAGGTGTCGAACCCGGCCGCCGCCGCGTCGCGCGCGGTGGCGTTCACGCAGTGGTCGGTGGCGATCCCCACCACGTCGACCGCGGTGACCCCGCGCTCGCGCAGGAAGTCGGCCAAGCCGAGCCCAGAAGCCGCGTCCGTGCCTTCGAAGCCCGAGTAGGCCGCGGTGTAGTGCCCCTTGTCGAAGACGCCGGCGAAGTCGGGGGCGCCGAACTCCGGGTGGCTGACGAGGTTCGGGTGGAAGTCGGCACCCGGCGTCCCGACGACGCAGTGCGGCGGCCACGAGTCGACGTAGTCGGGGCTGTCGGAGAAGTGCGCCCCCGGGTCGATGTGGTGGTCGCGGGTGGCGACGACGACGTCGTAGCCGTGGTCGCCGGCGAGCAGCTCGGCGATGGACGCCGCCACCGCAGCCCCGCCGGCCACGGCGAGCGAGCCGCCCTCGCAGAAGTCGTTCTGGACGTCGACGACGACCAGGGCGCGTGCGGTGGGTGCGGTCGGGGTGCTCATCAGGCCTCCGGGGCGTAGGGGTTGAAGGTCTGGTCGCCCTCGGCGTCCAGCATGATCGTGACGATGGCGGGGTAGCCCTTGCTCATCTTGAACGCCGCGCTCGGCAGCTCGCCGCGCACGCGCAGGTGCCGCTCGCGTCCCGCGGACAGCGGCTCGCGCCCGACGATCTCGCCGCCGCGCACCAGCTCGACCAGCAGCGGACGGTCGTTGTGGTCGCCCTCGGGCGGGGCGCCCACGCCGATGACCTCCGCCTCGGCGATGCCGTTGGCGTCCAGCCGGCGCAGAGCGAACTTGCGGCCGCCGACCGACCCCTTGTTGAGCGACTTCTTGGCGACGGGCTCGAGCGGGGCGGCCGGGTCCTCGGAGTCGGCGCGGGAGACGAGCTTGTAGACGAACCCGCAGGTCGGGGCGCCCGAGCCGGTGACCAGCTGCGTGCCCACGCCGTAGCCGTTGACCGGGGCGGCGCGCAGGGCGGCGATCTGGAACTCGTCCAGGTCGGAGGTGACGATGATGCGGGTGTTCACCGCGCCGAGGGAGTCGAGCAGCCTGCGGACATCCACGGCCTGGGTGAGCAGGTCGCCGGAGTCGAGGCGGACCGCGCCGAGGCGTCCGTTGGTCAGCTCGACGCCCTTCGTGACCGCCTCGACGACGTCGTAGGTGTCGACCAGCAGGGTGGTGTTGGTGCCGAGGGCCGCGAGCTGGGAGCGGAAGGCGTCCTCCTCGGTGTCGTGCAGCAGCGTGAAGCTGTGCGCGGCGGTGCCGGCGGTCGGGACCCCGAAGGAGCGCCCCGCCTCCAGGTTCGACGTCGACGCGAAGCCTGCGATGTACGCCGCCCGGGCGGCGACCACCGCCGACCACTCGTTGGTGCGCCGCGAGCCCATCTCGATGCAGGGGCGGTCGCCGGCCATCGCGGTCATGCGGGAGGCGGCCGAGGCGACGGCGGAGTCGTAGTTGAAGATGCTGAGCAGGACCGTCTCCAGGACGACCGCCTCGGCGAAGCTGCCCTCGACCACCATGATCGGCGAGCCGGGGAAGTAGATCTCACCGTCGGGGTAGCCCCAGATGTCGCCGGTGAACCGGTAGGTCGCCAGCCACTGCGCGACCTCGTCGTTGACGACCTTCGCCTCGCGCAAGAACGACACCGTCTCGTCGTCGAAGCGGAAGTTCTCGACGGCGTCGAGCGCGCGCCCCGTGCCGGCCACGACGCCGTAGCGGCGCCCCTCGGGGAGGCGGCGGGGGAAGAGCTCGAACACCGACCGGCGGAAGGCCGTTCCGGAGCCCATGGCGGCCTGCACCATGGTCAGCTCGTAGTGGTCGGTGAGCAGGGCGGTCGTCTCCAGCATGGTTTCAGACTAGTGACACAATGGGCGCCATGTCGTCGCCCGAGGTTCCGGTGGGGCCGGCGTCCGGCACCGCGGTGGCCGAACGCCCGGCCGAGGTCGTGCAGGCGCTGACGCCGTGGGTCACCATCGTGTGGGACGACCCCGTGAACCTGATGAGCTACGTCACCCACGTGTTCGTCACGTACTTCAAGTTCGACAAGCCCAAGGCCCACAAGCTGATGATGCAGGTGCACACCGAGGGGCGAGCCGTCGTCGCGTCGGGCACGCGCGAGGAGATGGAGCAGCACGTGAACGCCATGCACGCGTACGGGCTGTGGGCGACCCTGGAGAAGGACGAGTGATCCCCTTCCACCGCGACGGCACCGACCTGGTCGCCGAGCTGGACGACTTCGAGGTGGCGCTGGTCACCTCCCTCGTAGCCCAGGTCAACGAACTCATCGGCGGAGCGGGGGAGCCCGCGGCGTCCGACGACCCGTTCGCCCGCTGGGCGCGCGAGCTGCGCAGCGAGCCGCTCGACCGCTCCGACCCGGTGGTGGCGCGGCTGTTCCCCGACGCCTACGAGGACGAGGTTGCCGCCGCCGAGCACCGCCGCTTCTCGCAGGACGCCCTGCGCCGCCAGCGGATCACCGACTCCGAGGTGGTGCTGGCCGACCTCGCCGCGACCGCCGACGGGAAGGAGCCGCTCGTCGTCGCCAAGGCCGACCTCGACGCCTGGCTGAAGACCCTCAACGGCGTGCGGCTGAGCCTCGCGGTGCGGCTGGGGATCGAGTCCGAGGACGACCACGCCGACCTCGAGAAGCTGCCCGCGCGGGACCCGCGGACGCAACTCGTGGCGCTCTACGACTGGCTCGGGCTGGTGCTGGAGTCCCTCCTCGATGCCGCCCATTCCTGAGCCGGGGAGACTTTCGCAAGGAACTTGTTGCCAAAAGGGCACTACTACTGGCGGTCGTAGGCCAACTTAGGTTAGCCTCACCTGCGTGACAGCGACGATCACCCTCGATCGCGCCCCGCTCGGGACGCCCCTGCTCCTGACGTCCACGCACCCGGACGCCACGGTGGCACGCCGGCTCGCGTCCCTGGGCCTGCGCCGCGGCGCGCGGCTGAGCCTCGTGCAGCGCCTGGCCGCCGGCGGGCGGATCGTGTCGGTCAGCGGTGGCCGCGTGGCCGTGGACGCCGACGTGCTGTCCCGCCTCGAGGCGGAGGTGGCCGCATGAGCGAGGCCCCCGAGGTCACCCGGACCGGCGGCCGACAGCTGCCGATCTCCCCGAAGCTGCCCACCGTGCGAGCCGCCTGCCACGGCCCCGTCGGGGCCGACGCGGGCGCCGGCGCGCCGATCATCGCCCTGGCGGGTGCGCCGAACGTCGGAAAGTCCACCCTGTTCAACGCCCTCACCGGCCTGCGCGCGACCACCGGCAACTGGCCCGGCACGACGGTCGACGTCGGCCGGGGTGCCTGGCGGTTCAAGGCCGACGACCGCGTGTGCGCGTGCGTGGAGTGCTCGGGGGAGTGCGCGGTCAACCGCGTCCACGAGTTCAGCCTCGTCGACCTGCCCGGCACCTACAGCCTCGACCCGCTCAGCCGCGACGAGGAGCTCACCCGCACCCTGCTCGTGGACGCCCCGGTCACCGAGCGTCCGGACGCCGTGGTGGTCGTCGCCGACGCCGCCCACCTGGCCCGTTCGCTGTACCTCGTCGCTCAGCTCCGCGAGACCACCCACCGCGTGGTCGTGGCGCTCACCATGAACGACGTCGCCCGCAAGGCCGGCATCGAGGTCGACTCCTACGCGCTGGCCGAGGCACTCGGCTGCCCGGTCGTCGTGCTCGACCCGCGCCGCCGCCAAGGGTTGGACAACCTGACCCGGTCCGTCCGCGAGGCGCTGGGCCGCCCGTCGCCCGAGCCGCGACCCGTGCCGCACGTCGAGGACGCCCTCGACCGCGACGACGAGCGCTTCGCCTGGGTCGAGGCGGCTGTGCGGGCCGGGACCACGGCGTCCGGCGCCGAGCGCGTCTCGACCTCCGACAAGGTCGACCGTGTGGCGACCCACCCGGTGGCGGGGCCGCTGGTGTTCCTCGCGGTGATGTGGCTGGTCTTCCAGGTCACCACCACGGTGGCCGCGCCGCTGCAGGACTGGCTCGACGGCTTCTTCACCGGTCCGGTGTCGGACGCCGTGCGCGGCGGTCTGGCACTGGTCGGGTTGGGGGGCTCCTGGGTCGAGGGCCTGCTCGTCGACGGACTGGTCGCCGGCGTCGGCATGCTGCTGACCTTCGTGCCGCTGATGGCCCTGATGTTCGTGCTGCTCGCGCTGCTGGAGGACTCCGGCTACATGGCCCGCGCCGCCGTCGTGACCGACCGGCTGATGCGGATGATCGGGCTCCCCGGCAAGGCGTTCCTGCCGCTGGTGGTGGGGTTCGGCTGCAACGTTCCGGCGATCGCGGCGACCCGCATCCTGGGCGATGCCCGCCAGCGCATCCTCGTCGCGCTGCTGGTGCCGTTCACCTCGTGCACCGCGCGGCTGACCGTGTACGTGATGCTCGGCACGATCTTCTTCGGGCGGTACGCCGGCACGGCGGTGTTCGTGATGTACCTCGCGTCGATCCTCGCCGTGATCGGCGTCGGGCTGCTCCTGCGCAAGACCTTGTGGCGCACGATGGGCTCGGAGCCGCTCGTGCTCGACCTGCCGCCCTACCACCTGCCGACCGCCCGGCTCACCGCAGCCGTCGCTTGGGGCCGGCTCGAGGGCTTCCTGCGCACCGCGTCGGGGATCATCTTGGTCACCGTGTGCGCGGTCTGGCTGCTGCAGGCGATCCCCGCGAAGCCGGGGGCGGGGTTCAACGACGTGCCCGTGCAGGACTCGGCCTACGGTGTCGCCGCGCAGGCGATCGCGCCCGTGTTCGAGCCGGCGGGGTTCGGGCAGTGGCAGACGGCGTCCGCGCTGGTGGTGGGCTTCGTGGCCAAGGAGGCCGTGATCAGCTCGTGGGCGCAGACCTATGCCGTCGACGAGCCCGCCGAGGGCGAGCCGGCGGGCTCGTTCGGTGAGGCGGTGGTGTCGTCCTTCGAGGCGAGTTCGGGCGGGCACCCGCTGCCCGCCGTGGCCGCGTTCCTGTGGTTCCTGATGGCGTACACGCCGTGCGTGGCGACGCTCGCTGCGCAGAAGCGCGAGGTCGGTTGGCGCTGGACGCTGTTCGGCGTCGCGATGGGTCTGGCCGTCGCCTGGCTCGGTGCGGTGACCATCTTCCAGGTCGGACGGTTGTTCTGGTGAGCGGACCGCTCTCTGCCGTGCTGGCCGCCTTCGCGTCGGGGGCGGGCACGCTGGGCGAGGTCGAGGCGTCCACGGGATTGTCGCGGGAGATCGTTGGTGCGTCGGTGGACCACCTCGTGCGCCTGGGCCGGCTCGAGGTCAAGGAACTGGCGATGGGCTGCCCCTCGGGCGGCTGCGGGAGTTGCGCGTCGGCGACACCCGAGGCGACGCCGGGCTGTGGTGCCGCGGCCCCGTCACCGGGACGCCGCGGGCCGGTGCTGGTCGCCCTGAGCCTGCGACGGGCGTGAGACGGCCTACCAGACCCCGATGACGCCCCACCACAGTGGGCCGACCAGCAGCCACACGGCGAGGTGGACGACTCCCAGGACCAGCCCACTTCGCCACCACGCGGCGAGTTCCACGTAGCCGGAGCCGAAGTAGAGGGGCGCCGGGCCGTTGCCGTAGTGGGTGAGGCAGCCCATGAGGGTGGGGATGGCGCCCAGGAACACCACGAGCGGGACGGCCGGCAGCCCCAGGGCGAGCCCCACGCCCAGGAAGACCGAGAACATGGACGCCGTGTGCGCGGTCCCGCTCGCGAACAGGTAGTGGGACAGGGCATAGACCGAGGTCAGCGCGGCGAAGGCGGCGAATTGGCCGAGGCCGGTCATTGCTCCACCGACCATGCCACCGAACCAGCCGATGAAACCCAGGGAGTTGAGGTAGCTCCCCATCATCACGAGGGCGGCGAACCACGTCAGGGTGTCCCACGCCGCCTTCTCGGCCTTCATCTGCTCCCAGGTGAGGGTGCCGGTCAGCAGCAGGGTGGCCAAGCCAAGGAGTGCGACGGTGGTGGAGTTCATGACCTTGTCGCCGGCGACCCAGATGGCGATCATCATGACGAAGACGCCGAGGGTGACCCACTCCTTGCGGGTGACCGGGCCCAGCAGCTTGAGCTCGCGCGCCGCGATGGCGGGAGCCTCCGGCGTGCGCTTCACCTCGGGCGGGTGGACGAGGTACAGGACGATGGGGACGAGGATGACGCCCAGCAGGCCCGGGATCGCAGCCGCCGCGAACCACCCGCCCCAGTCGACGGTGACGCCCGCCTCGGTGGCGAGCCGCGCCGACATGGCGTTCGGTGCGGCGCCGGTGAAGAAGATGACCGAGACGGCGAGGTTCAGGTTGTAGCAGGCCAAGGCGAGGTACGACCCGATCTTGCGATGCGTCTGCGGCTGGTCGGTGTGTGAGCCGGCGTTCTCGGCAATCGCCTTCATGACGGGGTAGATGTAACCCGAGCGCGCGGTGTTGGAGGGGATCGCAGGGGAGGTGACGAGGTCGGCGAACCCGAGGCCGTAGGCCAGGCCGATCGTGCTGCGCCCGAACAGGCGCACGAACAGGTAGGCCAGACGAGAGCCGAGCCCCGAGTTGATCACGGCGCGGGCCGCGAAGAAGGCCGACACGATCAGCCAGATCGTGCCATTGCTGAACCCAGACAGGGCGTTGGCGATGGACTTGCCCGTGTCACCCGGTGCGAGCACTTGGGTGGCCGCACACAGTGCCATCGCCACGATCGACAGCGCACCCATGGGTGCTGCCTTGGTGATGATCCCCACGATCGTGGCCACGAACAGGGCGAACAGGTGCCAGGCCTCGGGCTGGAGCCCTGACGGGGTGGGGACGAACCACAGGACGAGCCCGACGACGATCGCGATGGCGAGCCACACAGGCCTGACCTCCGGGCCGAGCCAGGCGCGAGCGGGGCGACCGCCTGTCTGGTGGGTGTGGTCGGGGATGGTGCTGGTGCTCATCGGGCTCTCCTGGCGCACGGCTTGGTTCGTGCTTCCACTGTGCCCGCGGGGCCCGTTCTCCCTCCATCCGATTCAGCAGCGATTCTGGTGCAGACGCCGCAGGCCGCAGAACGTCCGGCAGCGTGTGGTGACCAGCTACCCCTTGAGATGTGCCCGGTTGTGATACGGGTGTGGCAAGGGGGAACGCTTGATTGCCACCGCGGGGCCCAAGCCCATGCAGCGAAGAATCCAGCCCGGAACTCGAATGGTCCTCACGGCCCCGGAACGCGCTGGGGCGAGCCGCCGCAGGGGGCCCGCTGACCTAGAGTGGTCCCCATGGCCGTGGTGAACACCCCGCGACCCGAAGCGGTCGGAGCGAAGGACGAGTACTACCACGCCCTGAGGCGACCGACGCGTTCGATCAACCTGCGTCAGTACGTGTACGAGATCGGCTCCTACCACTACAACTGGCACCCCGAGGTTGAGCTGCTGGTCGTCCTCAATGGCTGCGTGGAGGTGTGCGCCGGCGGATTGGTGACCACCCACGAGCCGGGGGACGTGATCGTGATCAACTCCTATGTCGGGCACGCCACCCTGGCGCACGCGCCGCACAGCACGGCCCTGCTGCTCCACCTCGACCTGGGCTACTTCGCCGGCCTGTTCCCCGACCCCGCGCGCCTGAGGTTCGACTGTCTGTCGACCGGGGAGACGCGCGGCGCCGCTCCATTCATCGCACTGCGGGGCCTGCTGGCACGCATGATGCTCGAGGCGTTTGACGCGACGCCCGCGGGCCGGTTGCGCTACGAGCGGCGCCTGGCCGAACTGGTGGACACCCTCGTGACGTACTTCCCGCCGCGGGAAGAGGAGAGCACTGCGGTGCTCGGCAACGAGACGCGCATCAAGGCCATCGACAGGATGTTGGGGTTCATCGACCAGCACTACTCCGAACGCATCACCCTGGAGCGGCTCGGGCGGGAGAGCGGCTACCACCCGGGGTATGTCTCCCAGATGTTCACCGGTTACCTCGGCATCAGCACGCTCGAGTACATCACGCGCGTCCGCCTCCGCCAGGCCACGCGGGACCTGGGCGACCCACAGATGCGTGTCGTGGACGTGGCTGCGGCGAACGGATTTCCCGACGTCAAGGCCTTCAACGTGGCTTTCCGGCGCAGCTTCGACAAGTCGCCGACCGAGTACCGCAAGCAGTTGACCGAGAGCAGCTCGCAGGTGGATGCCACCTTCAAGAAGGTGTTCGTCCGGCGTGACGACGAGGCGGCCACCGGCTGGCTCAAGGCGTTGGCGGACGCCGTGGATGCGGGCGCCCAGCCCACGGTTCCGGCCGAGTGGCCCACCGATGACCTGAGATCCTTGGTGGGCCATGCCCAACGCCTGACGGACCAGATCCAGGGCGTCCAGCACCGCTTGGAGCGGTTGGCCGGCGGACTGGGCTGAGGCAGACACAGCCTCGACGAAGCGGTGAATGTTGAGGTCTCGCCCCGGGAAGGAGCCGTCGCGCGAAGACTGACAGGCCTTGTCAGGCCCGGGTTCTGGACGATCGGACCCAAGGGGATTCTGTAACCGGGCTCGGGCGTCGAGCGTGAGCAGAGGGGGTACCCCACAGCGGCCACCGGGGCAGAATCCCACGAAGATCTGGCGAGACCGGGTGCCAATGGCGCCGGAAGGGTGGGCATCAACGCCCCCCGCCGTGGTGGGGCCTGATCCGAGGGGCCAGCCATGCTCACAATTCTCGGTCTGGCCATGATCGTGGTCTTCATCGCACTGCTGGCGAAGAAGAAGCTCCAGGTCTTCGTGGCCCTGACCCTCGTCCCGCTCGTCTTCGGGTTCATCGCCGCTGCCGTCGGTGGACACGACCTCCTGGACGTCTTCACCTGGATCCAGCACGGGGTCTTCTTCAAACTCAACCCCGAGACGGGGAAGGTGGCGTGGGGCGTCATCGCGCCGGCCGTCACGATCCTGTTCTCGATCTTCTACTTCGACCTGATGCTCAATGTCGGGCTCTTCGATCCCGTCGCGAAGTTCTTCATCAAGCAGGCCAAGGGCGACCCGCTCAAGGTGGTCCTCTCCACGGTCGCGGTGGCCAGCGTCGTCTCTCTGAACGGGGACACCACGACCACGATCATCATCTGCTTGGCCGCGTTCCGGGCCCTCTACCAGCAGCTCAACCTGAGCATGTGGGTGCTGGCCATCATCATCGTGGCCCCGATCGGCATCTGGAACCAGCTGCCGTGGGGCGGCCCCACCATCGCCGCGGCAGCCGCGCTGGGGGTGGACCTCATCGCATTGTTCCGCCACCTGCTGCCCGGGTTGCTGGCCGCCCAGGTCGTGGTGATCATCATCGCGTGGAGGCTCGGCCTCAAGGAACGCAAGCGCCTGGCGTTCGACCCGCGCTCCGAAGCCTCCGTGGGGCCGGAGCACATCGCCGAGATGTTGCAAGTGATCACCGACAAGGACCCGCACCTCAAGCGACCCAAGCTCTTCTGGGTGAACCTCGCCATCACCATGGTCGGGCTCACGCTGCTCATCATGGACCTCGCGCACGGCGCCGTCGTGTTCCTGCTGCTGTCGGCCATCGGCCTGGTCATCAACTTCCCGAACGTCGATGAGGCGTCGACCCGGATCGAGGAGATCGCCCCGGACGTGCTCCCCACCGCCATCGCCACCCTGGGCGCAGGCGTGTTCTCGGGAGTGCTCACGGGGTCCGGCATGGCCGCCGCCCTGGCTGGTTCCATCGCAGCCATCATCCCGACCGCCTTGGGATCCCACATGGCGCCGGTCTACGCGATCATCGCCACGCCGGCCATCATCTTCCTGCCCCAGGACGCGTTCTACTTCGGTATCGCCTCGGTCCTCAGTGGGGTCATGGGGGAGTTCGGCATCACACCGATGCAAGCAGCGGTGGCGTCCATGGTCGGGCAGTCGTTCCGGCTGATCAGCCCGGTGATCCCCGCGCTCTACCTGTTGTGCGGGGAGACCAACCAGAACTTCGTGTCTTTCCAGAAGAAGTACCTCATCTGGTTCTGGCCGATCCTGGTCACCTACCTGGTCGTGTACGGGCTCACCGGCGCGATGCCCTACTGAGGCCCCCACCATGACCACCCGAAGCGGCGGTTCTGCAACGAGCCACGGCCCCCGGCTCAGCGTGGACCGAGTGAATCACCTAGTGGAGGCCGTGTCGCGGGGTCCACCAGGCGGGGAACCTTCATGATGCCCCCGCCGGCGAACAAGGCTCCGGACGCCCCCGGGCACCGAGGAACGCCACCACACCCGCGAAGATCCGCACAGACCCAGACCCCCCGTCCGCGATGGACTGGAACCAGATCACCACACAGACACCCAAGGAGGTGCCGCAATGCAGCAGCAGACCGCAGAGCTGGAGAAGCTCACCGACACCGTGGCCAAGTTCACCGCCGTGATCAGCCGCCGGCTGCCCGACGACGTGACGGCCCGCATCACCACGCTTGCCAGCGAGGAGCGCCAGCCGATGGCGCTCATGATCTACGACACCATGCGCAAGAACCAGGAGCTCGCCGAAGAGCTCAAGCGCCCCTCGTGCCAGGACACCGGCCTGATCCAGATGTTCGTGCGGGTGGGCAGCGCCTTCCCGCACATCGACGGGCTCTCGGCCGCCCTGAAGGAGGCCGTCGAGCGCGCCACCAACGAGGCGCCGCTGCGCCACAACAGCGTCGAGACCTTCGACGAGTACAACACCGGCACCAACACCGGCACCGACTCACCCTGGCTCTACTGGCAGGTCGTCGAAGGCTCGGATTCCCTCGAGCTCGACGTCTACCTCGCCGGTGGCGGCTGTACGCTCCCCGGGCAGGGTCGCACCCTGATGCCGGGCGAGGGCTACGAGGGGGCGGTGAAGTTCGTCCTCGACGTGATGACCTCCTACGGCCTCAACGCCTGTCCGCCGCTGTTGGTCGGTGTCGGCATCGGGTCCTCCATCGACGCGGCTGGCTTCATGTCCAAGCTCGCGCTCATGCGGCCGGTGCACAGCAAGAGCGCCAACCCGATCGCGGCGCAGCTCGAGGTCGACCTGGAGGACGCCATCAACTCGATCGGCCTCGGCCCCCAGGGGCTCGGGGGCACGAAGTCCGTCATGGGCGTCAACATCGAGAACTCGGCCCGCCACCCGTCCGTCCTCTCGGTCGCCGTGAACACGGGCTGCTGGTCCCACCGCCGCGGAACGGTCCACTTCGACCGCGACCTCAACTACGAACTCATCACCCACAAGGGAGTCGAGCTGTGAACAAGACCCTGACGACGCCGATCTCGGCCGAGGACCTCGCGGACATCCGCGTCGGGGACGTCATCTTCCTCGACGGCCACATCGTGACCTGTCGCGACGTCGCCCACCGCCGACTCATCGAGTACGGGCGCGAGCTTCCCTACGACGTCCGCGACGGTGCGATCCTGCACGCCGGCCCCATCATCCGGAAGGTCGAGGGCGAGGACGACAAGTTCGAGGTCGTCTCCGTCGGCCCGACGACGAGCAGCCGCATGGAGAAGTTCGAGTACGACTTCATCAAGCAGACCGGCGTCCGGCTCATCGTGGGCAAGGGCGGCATGGGCGCGGGCACCCAGGCGGGTTGCGCCGAGTTCGGGGCCCTGCACTGCGTGTTCCCCGCCGGCAATGCCGTCATCGCGGCCACCCAGGTCGAAGAAGTTGAGGACGGCCACTGGCGCGAGCTGGGCATGCCCGAGACGATGTGGGTCTTCCGCGTGAAGCAGTTCGGTCCGCTGATCGTCTCCATCGATGCCCAGGGCAACAACCTGTTCGAGCAGAACAAGGTGGTCTACAACGAGCGCAAGGACGCGGCGTTGGAGGAACTCTACGAGAAGGTCCGCTTCATCAAGTGACCTTCCCCCGACGCGCCGCCCCGCACGCTGCGGGGCGGCGCGTTCCCCGTCCCTGCAGGAGTAGTCTCGGCCGTCATGAGTGGCATCGACGCGCCGATCGGCATCTTCGACTCCGGGTTCGGGGGGCTGACGGTCGCGCGCGCCGTGACCGACCAGCTGCCGAACGAGGACATCATCTACTTGGGCGACACCGCCCGCGCGCCGTACGGGCCCAAGTCGCTGCCCGAGGTGCGCGAGTACGCCCTCGAATGCCTCGACCACCTGGTCGGGCTGGGCGTGAAGGCCCTCGTCATCGCCTGCAACTCGGCGAGCTCGGCGGTGCTGCGCGACGCCCGCGAGCGCTACGACGTGCCGGTGATCGACGTGATCCTGCCGGCCGCCAAGCGCGCGGTGCGGGCCACCCGCAACGGGCGGGTCGGCGTGATCTGCACGGTCGCCACCGCCAACGCACTGAGCTACGACGACGCCCTGACCGCGGTGCCGGACGTCTCCTTGACCACGGCGCCGTGCCCGCTGTTCGTCGAGTACGTCGAGCGGGGGATCACCGGCGGCCCTGAGTTGCTCGACATCACCCGCCAGTACGTGGCCCCGCTGCAGTTCGCCGACGTCGACACCCTCATTCTGGGCTGCACCCATTACCCGTTGCTCGCCGGCCTGATCAGCTACGTGCTGGGGGACCGCGTCACCCTGGTCAGCAGCGCCGACGAGTGCGCCCGCGAGACCTACCAGACCCTCACCGACCTCGACCTGGTGCACGACCTGCCGCGCACGGCGTCCCGGCAGTTCCTGACCACCGGCGACCCCGCCCAGTTCGAGGGGATCGGTGCCCGCCTGATGGGCGGCGACTTCGTCGCGGGCGTCCGGCAGGTGTTCACGATCGCCCGGTGACCCGCGCGGGCCTGCCCGCGCGACAGGACCCGCCCACGACGCGCACCTGGGTTGACGGGGCCGCTGACTTGGGGCCCATAATGGTCAGACCAAAACCCGCAGCGGAGCGGGTGGCGAATGGAGTTCCCCATGAGCACGGCGCTGACGACCGACCTTCGACTCCGACTGGGCGACGACCAGGTGGCCGACCGCCCCCTCGACCTGGCCAGGATGGCGCACGACGCCTCCCACTACCTGTTGCAGCCCCGCGTGGTCGTCACCGCGCGCGAGGGCGGCGACGTGGCCGAGGCGGTTCGCCTCGCGGCGCGGCACGGCGTCCCCGTCACGTTCCGCTCCGGCGGCACCTCCCTGTCGGGGCAGGCCCAGACCGACGGCGTCCTCATCGACACCCGGCGCGGCTTCCGCGGTGTCGAGGTGCTGGACGCCGGAGCGCGGGTCCGCTGCCAACCGGGCGCGACCGTGCGGGCGGTCAACGCTGCCCTCGCGCCGTACGGGCGGGCGCTGGGCCCGGACCCCGCCTCAGAGGTCGCCTGCACGATCGGCGGCGTGGTGGCCAACAACTCTTCGGGCATGTCGTGTGGCACGACCGCCAACACCTACCGCACCCTTGCCGGTCTCGAGGTCGTCCTGCTGTCGGGCACCCGGATCGACACCGCTGCCCCCGACGCCGACGAGCGGCTGCGCGCCGCCGAGCCGGAGTTGTTCGAGGGCCTGCAGCGCCTGCGCGACCGCGTGCGCGGCAACCCCGACTCGGTGCGACGCATCACGCACCAGTTCTCGATGAAGAACACCATGGGCTACGGCGTGAACGCCTTCCTCGACTTCGACACCCCCGCCGAGATCCTGGCCCACCTCATGGTCGGCTCCGAGGGAACGCTCGGGTTCATCTTGTCGGCGACCTTCACCACCGTGCCCAACTACGCCCACCTGGCCACCACGCTGCTGGTGTTCGACCGGATCGACCACGCCACCGCCGCCCTGCCCGGCCTGGTCGCAGCCGGCGCGGCCACCGCCGAACTCATGGACGCGGCGTCCCTGAGCGTGGCGCAGAGCCTCGCCACCGTCGTCCCGGCCCTGGTGGGGCTCGACGTGGCCGAGCACACCGCCCTGCTGGTCGAGGCCCGCGCCGAGGAGGCCGCGGAACTCGCCGGCACCGTGGCCGGCCTGTCCCGCATCGTCGCCGGCCTCGGCGGCCTCACCCCGCTCGCGAAGCCGTACGCGTTCTCCACCGACGCCACCGAGCGCGCCCAGGCGTGGGTGGTCCGCAAGGGCCTCTACACGGCGGTCGCGGGCGCACGGCCACCCGGCTCGACGGCGCTGCTCGAGGACGTGGTCGTCCCCATGCCCGCCCTCACCGGCACGGTGGGGGAGATCCAGGCCCTGTGCGGACGCCACGGCTACGACGACGCGGTGATCTTCGGCCACGCCAAGGACGCCAACCTGCACTTCATGATCAACCCCGACCTGCGCGACCCCGCGCAGGTCGAGACCTACGCCCGCTTCAGCGACGAACTGGTCGACCTCGTCCTGGCCGCCGATGGCTCGCTGAAGGCCGAGCACGGCACCGGCCGCATCATGGCCCCCTTCGTCGAGCGCCAGTTCGGCGCGGAGCTCTACCGCGTGATGCGCGAGCTCAAGGCGCTGTTCGACCCGGAGGGGGTGCTCAACCCCGGCGTCATCATCACCGAGGACGCCCAACTCCACCTGCGTGACCTCAAGCTGCCCGAGCTGGTTGACGAGGCCGTGGACCGGTGCGTCGAGTGCGGCTACTGCGAGCCCGTCTGCCCCTCGCGCGACCTCACCACCACACCGCGCCAACGCATCGCGTTGATGCGCGAGATGGCCGCCGCCGACCCCGGGCGACGCGCTGCTATCGAGGCCGACTTCGGCTACGACGCGGTCGAGACCTGCGCCGTCGACTCGCTGTGCCTGCTCAACTGTCCGGTCTCCATCGACACCGGCAAGGTCATGAAGGGCTTCCGCAAGGAGGCGCAGACGCCGGTCTCCCAGAAGGTGGCCCTCACGCTGGCCAACAACTGGGCCACCACCGTGAAGGGCCTGCGTGTCGGCATGGGGGCGGCCTCGGTGATCCCGTCGCCGGTGCTCTCGGCAGTCACAGACGTCGCCCGCCGCGTGCTGCCCACCGACCTGATCCCGCGCGTCGGCGACGACCTGCCCGGCCCGGGCGCGCCGCGCCGGTCACCGGAGCGCTCGGCCCCGGGCGAGGTCGTGCTGTTCGTGTCCTGCCTCAATGAGATCTTCGGCCCTGCTGACGCCCCGCCCCAGGGCTCCCGGATGGGCGCCTGGCGCGCCTTCCTGGCCCTGTGCGACCGCGCGGGGGTGGGCGTCCACGTGCCGGAGGACATCGCGGGCCTGTGCTGTGGGACCGTGTGGCGCTCCAAGGGCCTGACCGACGGGTTGGCGGCCATGGCGCAGCGCACGGCGTCGGCCCTGCTGCGCGCCACGCGCGAGGGTGAGGTGCCGGTGGTGACCGATGCGAGCTCGTGCACCCACGGGCTGCACGAGGTGGCGTCCGACCTCGAGAAGGTCGGCCTCCACGAGCTGGCGCAGCGGTTCCGCGCGGTGCGCATCGTCGACTCGGTGGCCTACGCCGCGGAACACCTGCTGCCACACCTGACGGTGCGCAGCCGCATTCCCTCGGCCGTGCTGCACCCGACCTGCTCCGACCGGCATGCGGGGGACCTGCCGCACTTGCTGGCGGTGGCGCGGGCCTGCGCCGAGGACGTGGTCGTGCCGGGGGCGGCCGGGTGCTGCGGCTTCGCCGGAGACCGGGGGATGCTGCATCCCGAGCTCACGGCGTCCGCCTCGCACCTGGAGGCCGCGGAGGTGGGGGAGCGGCGCTACGACGCGTACCTGTCCAGCAACCGCACGTGTGAGCTGGGCATGTCGCGGGCGACCGGGCGAACCTACCGCCACGCCCTGGAGCTGCTCGCGGAGCTGACCGGCTAGGAGCCTGCTGAACAAGGCGTCTATCTGACGGCGGGTTGGACGTGGGTGGCGGGTGGGACGCCGCCGCGGCTGTCGAGCCGCGAGTGTGAGTCAGCGCAGTTGAGTGCGACAGCGGGGTCGTCG
>NZ_JACJFX010000027.1:0-37066 GCF_014164675.1 Propioniciclava sp. MC1683
CGACCTTGAAAGTGGAGCGGGTTCATCGGACCGTGTATCCGACTCGGCGGCATGCTATCCGGGATATTGCACGCTACATCGAGTTGCGTTACAATCAGAAACGGTTGCATTCCGCGCTTCAATATCGCACCCCGAACGAAGCAGAGCAGGACTGGTACGAAACCAACAAGGCAGCCTGAAACATGAATATCAAGCGGTCCGGATTCCATCCCGCAGCCCATGGAGCGGCGCCCATGATGCGTGGCTGCGTCGGATCCGTCGCGACCAGTTGCCCGCCGCTGGGGCGGGTACGGTAGCGGCGTTCGATGCCGGTTACGACGCGGTCACCACCATCGTGGCCCGCAAGCGGCGCCTGGAGGCCCAGATCGAGGCAGCTGCTGCTGAGTCGGAGTTCACCGCGACCACACGCCGACTGTGCTGCTTGCGCGGGGTATCGACCGTGACCGGGTTCGCGCTGGCCGTCGAGATCGGCGACTGGGAACGGTTCACCGGTGGCAGCATCGCCGCCTACCTGGGCTTGGTCCCTTCGGAGTACTCCTCGGGAGGTTCCCGAACATTGGGGCCGATCACCAAGACCGGCAACAAGCACGCCCGCCGCTTGCTGATCGAAGCCGCCTGGCACCACAAGGCCAGCTACCGGCCCGGGAAGACGATGCAAGCCCGGTGGGCGCTGGCCCCGGCCGTGGTCGCGGCCCGCGGTGATGCCGGGAACCGTCGCCTGCACCACCGTTGGCAGGTCCTGATGGCCAGCAAGAAACGCCACACGGTCGCGAATACCGCCATCGCCCGCGAGCTGTCCGGATGGTGCTGGAGCCTGGCCACCATGGACTGACCACCAGTCTTCGTTGGCCGGCCCCGCACGGGACTGGCTGCAGCGTTGAAGGACGGACCAGCGCTTGGCCTGTGAGCAACCCCACCGGTCACGCTCGACCTCAGACAAGCATGAACGTCCTCGCCGAAACAGGGTCATGCGGTACCAACCCGCGCATATCAGACTGACACGCGTCGACAGACACGCCGCCCACCCCACCCGGACCAGCCAACGAACAAGCGCCGCCAGAGATCCACTCTGGCGGCGCTTGACCCTGCCACTTGACAAAAAACCCCTACATATCAGGCCTGACCGGCGTCAGCATGCGCACGGTGGCCCGCGAGCTCGGCGTCGAGGCCATGTCGCTGTACCACCACGTGGCCGACAAGGAGGCGTTGCTCGACGCGCTCGCCGATTGGGTGTTCGACCGCATCCCCCTGCCCGACCCGTCCCTGCCGTGGCGCGAAGCGCTGACCCGGCGCTGGGTGGACGCCCGTGCCACCCTGTCCGCCCACCCGTGGGGGCTGGGCCTCATCGAGTCGCGCCGCTCCCCCGGCCCGGCCACGCTGCGCAACCACGACGCCGTGCTGGGGTGCCTGCTGGGTGCGGGATTCCCGGTCCCGCTGGCCGCCACGGCGTTCTCGGCGCTGGACGCCTACGTGTTCGGCTTCGTCCTCACCGAGCAGACGCTGCCGTTCGAGCCCGGCGAGTCGGCGGAGGAGTTCGTGGAGGCCCTCGCACTGCCCACCGACGACTACCCTCACCTGGCCACGTTCATCGCGGCCCAGGTCGGGCCCGACTACGCACACTCCGACGAGTTCGTGATCGGGCTCGACCTCATCCTCGACGCCTTGGAGCAGCGCCTCTCAGCGGTCGGCCTTCAGGTCGAAGGACGCCAGGGGCCGTAGCAGCGAGCGCTTCTTCTCGACGTGCCCACCCATGCGGTCGAGGATCGATTCCAGCGCCTCGATGGCCTCCACGATGAAAGGCCCCTTGTTCAGCATGACCGCCTCGGCACGGCGTCCCATCGCGGCGTCGGTGACCTCGGACCGCGACGGCAGGCCCGTGCGCGCCAAGGTGTCGAGCACCTGCGTCGCCCAGATCACCGGCACGTGCGCGGCCTCGCACAGCCACAGGATCTCCTCCTGCACCTCGGCCAGCCGCTCGAACCCGAGCTCGACAGCGAGGTCGCCGCGAGCGATCATGACGCCGACGTCGCCCCAGCGCATGGCCTCCAGCAGCATCTGCGGCAGCGCCTCGAACGCCGGGCCGGTCTCGATCTTCAGGGTGATGCCGATGCCGGTGGCGTCGAGGGCCTCGAGCTCGGCGATCAGGTCGGCCACGTCGGCCGGCGACTGCACGAACGACAGGTTCACCAGGTCGGCGTGGGCGGCCACGAACGGCAGGTTCGCCCGGTCGGACGCCGTGAGCGCCGGGATCCGCAGCGTCGTGTCGGGGAGGTTGATGCCCTTCTCAGCGCGCAGTTTGATGCCCGCACCGGCGCGCTCCACGTCGACGACGAGCTCGTCGGGCGTGACCTCCCGGATGGTCCCGGCGATCTTGCCGTCGTCGAACAGGATGCGCTCGCCGGGCCGCGCGTCGGTGAACACCTCCTCCAGCGTGCACCCGATGCGGTGCGGACCGACCTGCGTCGCCGGCTGCGGTTCGAGGCTGCGCTGCAGGCGCAGTTCGTCCCCCGCGCGCACGAACAGGTGCTGCCGCACCTCGGGCAGGTCGCCGACGGTGGCCGCGGCGTCCGGGCCTTCGATCTGTAGGCCGGTCTCGAAGTAGGTGGTGCGGTCGAACCCCACCACCACCCCCGCGTCGGAGACGGTCAGCTCGCGCAGCTCACGTGCGCGCCCGCGGGCGTCGGTCAGGCGCAGCTCGTCCCCCACCCGGACGCCCCGGGCTGCGGCAGGCTCGGCCCAGGTCACGGGGATGACGGCTTCGACAGGCTCAGCCAACGGGGCATCGACAAGCCCAGCCAGCAAGACGCGCACGGGGCGCTCGACCTCACCTCGGTCGTTGCGCTGCGGACGCACCTTGACCACTTTCGGCCCCTGCTCGAGCGGACCGGTGCGGACCTTGGGGCCGCCCAGGTCCATCGCCACGCGGACGCCACCGGGCAGGGCGCGCACCGCCGCGATCATGCGGGCCCATTCGGCGGGGCCGTCGTGGGCGCAGTTGATGCGGGCGACGTCCATGCCGGCGGCCCCCATGCGCTGGACGAGCCCGGGGTCGTCGGCGGCCTCCGACGGCATGGTGACCATGATGTGGGTGATGCGGTCGTCGTGGCCGTGCACGGCGCCCAGCACGTCGTCGCGATTACGCAGCAGCAAACGGGTGCCGCCGTCGAGGTCGCCCCAGATGCCGTGGCGAGGGCGCCCGGTGGCGAGGGCGTCCACGGTTTCGATGACGGTCTCGATCCAAGGCCGGACGATCGACTCCATGCGACCCAGGCTCGACAGGCCGTAGGCGGCCAAGGACGCCTGCAGCGGGCGCAGATCGTGCTGGCGCGCGGCCACGTAGTGAATGAGGTTGCGCGCGCTCTCCCGGTGCTGCGTCTGGACGGCGTCGATCAGCCCCGCCGACGCGACCTCTGCGCGCAGCAGATCGGCGTGCAGGTCTCGCAGGGCGCTGTTCAATTCGTCCAACGACATCACACGCTCAGCCATGCGGCTCAGCCTGCCAGAGAGCGCTCCCCCGAAGAACTGGTGCTCGGGGCGCAGGGCTCACGCCATCACCGAGGGAACTCGACCCATGTGGCGCACGGTTGGGCCGAGCCCTTCCGCACGCCGAGGCAGGGCGGCGAGGCGGTGATGGGCCGGTCGGGGTCCGCCTCCCGGGCGGCGTACTCCTCTTCGACGATGTGGCGCGGAATGCCGTGCGCCTCGAGCAGTTGGCAGTCGCACGTCACGCCGCGACGCGCCCAGGTGGCCTCGAGCTTCTTCGCGCGGGGCGCCGCCACGTCCCGGAATCGCTGAGCGATCCGCAACGTGCGATCGCACCCCAGCATGGTCATCAGGCGCCACCCGTAGCAGATGATGCATTCGCCACGCTCAGGAACAGCCTCGGTCAAGGTGGTCTCGGCAAGGATGGCTGCCGCCTCGCGCACGATCGGATCGACGAGGAGTGCACGACGCTCGGCCAACTCGGGGAATTGGACCAGGTCGATGTCAGGCCCCTCGACCAACGGCGGGAGCGCCGGCCACTCACCCTCACCGCCCAACAACCCGGCCCACCCCGTCGGCGTCACCACGTACACGTCACCGTGGAATGCAGCCGTCAGGTGGTTGCTGTAGCGCCAGCCCCAGAAGAACTGCTCCTCAACGGGGGACGGGAAGGGCTCGCCCTCACGGCACACCACCGTGATCAGCTCCTGGTCGGGGACGGCCCAGCCGAACCCCTCCTGCCACGGGCGGGGCGGGACTGCGGCTTGGGCCAAGCCGCACAGGGTGGGGCTCATCAGGCTCGCCAGCTCACTGCCCAGGTCACAGGCGTCGTCGGGCAGGGGTTCGGGGGTCAGCAGGTGGTCGATGTGCCGCACGGTCCCGGTCGCGAGTTCGATCACCGCCACGAGAGTGGTGCCGGGGCGAGGGCGTCCGAGGCGAAGGATCTCCGAGAGGACGTCTTCGACGTCGTCTCGCTGGCTAAGGGTGGGTAGCACAAGGGTCATGCGGACCAGCATGGTGCGCAACGGGACGCCCTGACCCCACCCGTCCCCCAATCTGTGGACAACTCTTGGCCCGCCCACCCTGGTCGGTCGACCCCGCAGGTGCGGAGTCTTCTGGGTAGGGGCGGCGCTGACGTCACAGCTGACCGGCGGTTGGCCGCCGCTCCGGGGATTCGGTGCCGGATCGAACTGATCCACGCCTGACTGCCCGCTCTCACACCCGGTCGCCGGGCAGGGGCGCCCTGAAGGCATGCTCGGGGCCGTCCCGGCGCGACACGTCCCCGCGCGACAACCCTTGGCAACCCCGCTGCCCGGGAGCACCCCGGCGGTTGTAGGCTTCCGTGGCGCCGTTCGCGCCCGCACTCCATTTCTCCTCTGGCAGCGCCTATCGCTGCCCGGAAAGCCGTCATGACCAAGAACCTGACCGCCGGCTCGCCGGTCAAGCTCATCATCCTGTTCACCCTGCCGCTGCTCATCGGCAACCTCTTCCAGCAGCTCTACGCCGTCGCCGACACCCTCGTGGTCGGCCGCATGCTCGGCGTGGACGCCCTCGCCGCCGTCGGCGCCTCCGGCAGCCTCCAGTTCCTTCTGTTCGGGTTCGCCATGGGCGCCTCAACCGGCATGGGGATCCCCGTCGCCCGCGCGTTCGGCAGCGGCGACCTGCGAGCCACCCGCCGCGCCGTCGCTGCCGGCGCGATCATCTCAGCCACGATCGCCACCGCGATCACGCTGATCGGAATCTTCGGGTCCGGGGCCTTACTCACCCTCCTCGGCACCCCTGCCGAACTCATGGACGACGCACAGACCTTCCTCGGCGTCCTGTTCGCCGGCGCCGTCGCGACGGTGGCGTTCAACTTCCTCAGCTCGATGATCCGCGCGCTCGGCGACAGCCGGACGCCGCTGGTCTTCCTCATCATCGCCAGCGTCCTGAACGTCGGGCTCGTGGTGCTGTTCATCGCCGTGTTCAAGCTCGGCGTGGGGGGCGCGGCGCTCGCGACGGTGGTGGCCCAGGGGATCTCGGTGGTGCTGTGCCTCGCGCTCATCGGGATGCGCATCCCGGAGCTGCGCCTGCGCCGCGCGGACTGGCGCGTCGGTCGCCTCGAACTCGGCGAGGCCTCACGTCTCGGCCTCACGATGGGCTTCCAGATGTCGGTGATCGCGATCGGCGCCGCCCTGCTGCAGGTGGGCATCAACCACCTCGGCACGGACGCCGTGGCCGCCTTCACCGCCGCGCTGCGGGTTGACCAGGTCGCCGTGATCCCGCTGGCCTCGGTCGGCGTCGCGATCAGCACCTACGTGGCCCAGAACCGCGGCGCCGCGGAGTGGTGGCGGATCCGCCACGGCGTCCAGCGCGCCACGCTCATGGCGATCGGGCTGTCGCTGGCCATGAGCGTCGCGATCGTGGCGTTCGGCACCGACCTCGCCCAGCTGTTCGTCGGCCCGGGTGAGCACCGCGTGGTCGCCATGGCGCACGAGTACCTGATCATCAACGGCTCGCTCTACTGGGTGCTGGCCGCGTTGTTCGTGTGGCGCGGGGCGCTGCAGGGCATGGGCGCCACCTGGGTGCCTACGCTGGCCGGCGTCATGGAGCTCATCGCCCGCGGCGTCGTCGGCCTGGTGCTGGTCGACCAGCTCGGCTTCCTCGGCGTCACGCTCGCCGCGCCGCTGGCCTGGGTCGGGGCGCTGATCCCGCTGACGATCGCGTGGTTCCTCCAGCGGCGGCGGCTCCTGGTGGCCGAGCGGGCGCTGGCCGGAGCCGAGGCGTCCGAGTTGGTGCCGGTCACCCGCTGACCGCAGGCTGTGGGCGGCCGGACCACAGGCTGTCGGCGCGGGGAAGGCAGGCTGTCGGCGGATGCCCCGCCGAACCCATTGACCGGCCCGGATCCCGCGCGCATACTGGCGAGACCACCGGGCAGAGGGTGATTTACATGGCCCCTACGTCGACCGCCACCTTGGAAGGCCCCGTCACACGGACGTTGACGGCGGCCCGCTCGATGCTGGTCACCCGGGGGCGCTGGAGGTTCCCGGCCCTGGGCTACACGCTGCGCGGCCTGAAGACCCTGCCCGCCCCCGTGCGCGATCCGGTGCTCGACCTCATGCGCCAGCGCGTGGGCGCGGCGCTCCCCGAGTTCGGGGACGCCCTCCGCTTCATGGAGGCCGCCCAAGGAATGCCCGACAGCCGCCTGTGGCAACGACGGCTCCTGCTCGACCGGCCGCACCTCGGCGGGGTCAGCACGCGCGAGATCGTCAGTGACGAGGGCGGACGCCTCAGGGCCCGGCTCTACCTGCCGCCCCAGGGCTCCCCACCACCCACGGCCGCGCTGGTCTGGGCGCACGGCGGCGCGTTCCTCATGGGCGACCTCGAGGCCCCCGAGGCGCACCGCGTCGCGATCGAGACCGCGGCCGCCGGCATCCCGGTGCTGTCGGTCGACTACCGGTGGTGCCTGAACGGGGTCCACTACCCGCTCCCCCTCGACGACCTCCTCACCGCCTGGCACTGGGCGGTCGACCACGCCGACGAGATGGGCGTCGAGGCGTCCCGGCTGCACCTGGGTGGGGCCAGCGCGGGGGCCTGCCTCGCCGCGAGCGCGATCCTGCGGCTGCGCGACTCCGGCGGACCGATGCCCGCCTCGCAGGTGCTCGCCTACCCGGTGCTGGAGGGAACGCTCCCGCCGGCGTCCCCCGAGGTCGCGGCCGTGCTCGAGCCGCTGCAGCTGCTCACCGACGACCTGATCGGGGGCATGTTCGCCAACTGGGCCGGGGACGCCTCGTGGGACGACCCCTACGTCTCCCCCGGCCTGGGCGACCCGGCCGGGCTGCCACCGACGTTCGTGCTCACGTGCGGGCACGACTCCCTGCGCCGGTCGAGCGAACCGTACGCCGCCAAGCTGGCCGCGGCGGGCGTCCCGGTCTGGCACGAGGTGCTGCCCACCGCGACCCACGCGCCGTTCGCACGCCTCGGCGAGGACGACGGCGAGTACGCGCTGTGGCGTCTCCGCACGTGGGTGGCGGGCGGCCCCGCGGGGATGGGCGCCTGAACCCGCCCTGAGGGCTACCGCGGCAGCCAGACCAGCCGGGTGCTGGGGCGTCCGGCCTCGATCGTCAGGACGGAGAAGCTCGGCAACGATTCGCGGCGTGGGTCGGACACCGACCCGGGGTTGAGCAGGTGGACGCCGTCCTGCAGCTCGTCCAGCGGCTGGTGGGAGTGGCCGAACACGACCAGGTCGGCGTCGGGGAACCGCTTGCGCATGCGGCGTCCCCGACCGTCCTTGGGCCCGGCGATGTGCAGCATCGCCACGCGGACGCCGCCGAGGTCGAGCTCGAGGTCGTCGGTGGCGCCCCACTCCCGGACGTCCTCGCCGTCGTTGTTGCCCATGACCGCCCTGACCGGCGCGAACGCGGCCAGCTCGTCGAGCACCTCCGGCACGCAGACGTCGCCGGCGTGGAGGACGAGATCGGCGTCGGCCAGCTCCAAGGCCAAGATGTGCGGGACGCCCTTCCACCGGCGCGGGGCGTGCGAGTCGGCGACCACGACCACCTTCACGGCAGGTCCTCGGTGTGGGTTCTGGTCGGCACGTGCCCACGCTAACGGCCCGGACGCCCCCGGCCCACCCCGCGCGTGGCAGGCTGGCGGCCGTGAGCGAGCAGGAGTGGGACGAGCGGTACGCCTCGTCGGAGCGGATGTGGAGCGGCCGGCCCAACCCGGCCCTGGTGGCCGAGGTCGCCGACCTCGCACCCGGCACCGTGCTGGACGTCGGCTGCGGCGAGGGCGCGGACGCCGTGTGGCTCGCCCAGCGCGGGTGGACGGTGACCGGCCTGGACATCTCAGGCGTGGCCCTGGACCGCGCCCGGGCGTGGGCTGCCGAGCAGGGCGTCGAGGCCACGTGGGCCAAGAGCGGGCTGCTCGAGGCCGACCTGGCCCCGGGCTCGTTCGACCTCGTCGCCGTGCTCTACCCGCCGCTCCCCCGCACCGAGGACGCCACCTTCGAGCGCGCCCTCGCCGACCTCGTGGCCCCGGGCGGGCACCTGCTGGTCGTGCACCACGCGCCGCCGCGGGAGGGTGAGGTCCACCACGGCCCGGGGCACGGGCACCACGGTGACGACAGCGGCGAGAGCCACCGGCCCGACTTCGCCGCGATGGTCGCGCCGGCGTCGGTGCTGCCGGTGCTCGGCGACGGCTGGGCGGTCGAGACGGACGCCGTGCGCGAGCGGTCCGTCGAGGGTGGGGCGGGTGCGCACCACCTCGAGGACCTCGTGCTGCGGGCCCGCCGGGTCGGCTGATCCAGGCCGGCTCGACAGGGGGCGAACTCAGGTGAGGTCGACGACCTCGTAGCTCCAGAGTTCGGCGCTCATGCCGACCGGTCGCTGGGGGCGCTCGCCCTCGGCCGGCGCGTCGACCGGCGGAGCCTCGCCGTGACGGTGCTCGCGGGCGACCTCGGTGTCGCGCCCACCGTGCGAGGCGGTGAAGTCGCGCGAGCTGAGCCAGCCCTGGAAGGACTCCTCGTCGCGCCAGCGGGTCATCACCAGCCAGACGTGGCGGTCGGCGTCCAGGGGCTTGAGCAGCTCGAAGCCCTCGAAGCCGTCCTGGCCGTCGACGGCGCCGGCGCGCTGGGCGAAGCGGCGGGCCAGTTCGTCGCCGCTGTCGGCGGGCACCGTGATCGCGTTGATCTTGAGGATCGTCATGCCCCCATCATGGCCGACGCGGGCGCTGCGCCCCATGAGCGGAGATCAATCGCAGCTGGGGCACGTGCCGGTGGTGGTCAGCTGCAGGAAGCATCGGGGGCAGAACACCGGCTCCTTCTCGGGGATGCGTCGGGTCGTCGACCCGCGCGGCGCCTTGGGCGCCCGCGTGGCCCGACCCGCACCCGTCGACACCACCGGGTCGGACCGCACCCCGAAGGTCGACAGCGCCACGCCCGGCCAGTCGGGCGCGCACTCGTCGTTGACCCAGTGGCGCGGGAAGGCGAGGTAGCCGGGCGCGATCACCATCGCGAGGCGGTTCTGGGGGTCGACGCAGCTCACGTACTCGCCGTCGGCGGCACGGCGGAAGCGGACCGCCCCCACCCGGCCGAGGTGGCGCTCCAGCAGCGCGAGGTCGCCGGCCGACCAGCGCCGGTTCCAGCGGAGCACCTCCGAGCGCAGCATCGTGTGGCCGCCCTTGGCGGCGACGGACTCCCGCATGCGCTGCAGCTCCGCCTGATCGGGGCGGCGGTCCTGCTCCATGACGTGCTCCTCCCCGATCGGCGTACTGAGGGAGTCCACCCTATGCGCTGCCACCGGCCGTCGCGGCACGGAGCCGGGAGGCGAGAGGACCCACCGCCCCCCGGGGCGCCCTCAGCGCGCGACCTCGAGCAGCGCCTGCGGGATCTCGGCGGGGAGCTCCCGCGACAGGTAGCCGTAGGGGCCGTACCGCGACGCGAGGCGTCCGCCGATGGCGCCATGCAGGTACGCGCCCCACACCGCCGCCTGCGCGGGGTCGGCGCCGCGGGCGCACAGCCCGAGGACGATGCCGGCCTTCACGTCGCCCGACCCGCTCACGCCCAGGCCGGGGCCGCCGTCCTCGGCGCGCCAGAGGGCGCCCTCGGGGGTGGCGATCCAGGTCGTCGTGCCGCCCGACGTGACCACGGCGCCCGTGGCCGCGGCCAGGCGCAGGGTGGCGCCGGCCTGGTCGGCCTCGACGGCGTCGGCGTCCTCGCCCAGGACGAGGGCGAGTTCGGCGAGGTTCGGGGACAGCACGCACCGCCCGGCGAAGTCCCGCACCCGGGACGGGTCGGGGGTCACCCAGGTCAGGCCGAGGGCGTCCAGCACGAGCACCGTGCTGACGTGCGGCACGCACGCGGCGACGAGGTCGGCGGCGCCGGCCGGGTCGAGCAGGCCGGGGCCGATGAGCACGGCCTCGGCCTCGGGGCACAGCTCCGCGACGAACCCGGACGCCTCGGGCGCCAGGTCGCCGGACCCCGCCACCGGCCCGCCCTGCACCAGTGCCTCGGGCATGGCGACCCCGATCGGGACGGCCACGGGGTCGGGCGCGACGACCTGCGACTTGCCCGCCCCGGCCCGCAGGGACGCCTCGGCAGCCAGGATGAGCGCACCCGGGTTCTGGACCGACCCGCCCACGACCACGGCCCGTCCGCGGGACTCCTTGCCGCCCTCGACCCCCGGCAGCGGCCACTCGCGCAGGACCGCCGGGGTGATGACCGTGCCGCCGGGCCGGGTCATGTGTCCTGCCCCGCCCCGGCGTCCTCCGCCGCGTCGTCGGTCTCGTGGGTGACGTGCGCCTCGTCGGACTCCTCGACCGGGCGCGTGTCGTCGGCGCGCACCAGCTGCAGCGCGCCGTCGACGGCCCGGTAGCGGGTCATCGAGCAGTTCGCGAGCGGTTCCTCCTTCTGCAGGGCCACCACGCGCTTCTCGTCCAGCCCCTCGACCACGTAGCGGAACGCCAGGATCACCGCCTCGTGGCTGAACAGCCACACGCGCTCCCCGTGGAACCGCTCCTGCAGCTCGACCAGGATCGACCGCACCCGCAGGATCACGTCGGCCCAGCTCTCCCCGCCCGGGGGCCGGTAGTAGAACTTGCCCACCCGGGCCCGGCGCGCGGACTCCTCGGGGTGCGTGGCCTCGATGCCGTACCAAGTGACGCCGTCGAAGATGCCCAGCTCGCGCTCGCGGATGCGCTCGTCGATGACGACCTCGAGGTCGAGCGCGTCCAGCGCGCGCTCGGCGGTCGACCGGGCCCGCTGGTAGGGCGAGCTGACCACGATGGTGGGGCGCTGGTCCTTGGGCAGTGAAGCCAGGTGCTCGCCGAGGGCGTCGGCCTGCTTCTGGCCCTCCTCCGACAGCTCGACGTCGGCGTCGCGCGCCTCCAGGTCGAGGCGGTGCGCCTTCGCGGCGATGGCCTCGCGGTCGGCGACGTTGCCCACGCTCTCGCCGTGGCGGACGAGCACCAGCTCGACGATCCCCCGGCTCTGACCCTCTGCTGCCAACGGCTTCTCCACGGCTCCTCCTCGAGTCTTTCCCCCGACGATAAGGGCAGACGCAAGGTTGCGGTGCCAGACTGGGGCGATGTTCCTGGTCACCGGCGACAGCGTCACCCACACCGAGGACCACTGGGCGCGCCGCTCCCACTGGGCCGGCGGACGTCGCCAGCTCACCTTCCACCTCGTGTTCGACGGCACCGGGATGGCCCACGCGACCGCACCGGTGCGCCACGCGATCGACCGCGTCGAGGCCCTGGACGCCGTCCCGCCGCCGTGGCTGCACCTCACGCTCACCCCGATCGGGTTCACCGACGAGGTCGACCCGGACGCCGCGGCCGCGGTCGCCGCGGACGTGTTCGAGGGCGTGGCGCCGACGGGGTCGCTGTACTTCGACACGGTGCTGCTCGGGTCGGAGGGCGTCCTGCTGCCGCCACAGCGGGCCGACTGGCTCGACGCGTTGGTGCAGCGGCAGCGCGACGCCGTCGACCGCCACCTCGGCGCGCGCGAGTGGGGCGCGTTCCACCCGCACGTGTCGCTGGCCTACGCCAACCGGGCGGCCCCGATCACCGACGTCGCCGGGGCGCTGGCCGACCCGGCCCGCGAGGCGTCCGGGGTCGAGGTGCGGCCCACGCTCGCCCACCTCGAGCAGACCTGCGCCGACCACCTCTACAGCTGGCGGGTGCTGCGCACCACTGGGTGACGCGGCCGATCCGGACGCCCCCGCCCGCCACCGGCGGGCGACCGTAGGGTGGACGCCGTGCCCGACCTTGCCACCACCCGCCGCGAGTCCGTGCCCGCGATCGCCCTGCGCGCGCTGCGCCACCCCGCGACCGCCCTCGGCGTGGCCCGGTTCGTCGGCACGGTGCTCAAGGACTTCTTCGCCCTGCAGTTCGCGGTGAAGCTGGGCCTGCGCCGCGTGCCCGTGGTCGACGTCGACCACCCGCTGGACGCGCGGATCCCGTTCACGCCGGAGCGGATCGCGACCTACCTCGACTTCATCTCCTTCTGGATCCGCCCCCTCGGTTGGATCGCCCGCCACCACGGCCCGCGGGCGTTCGTCACCCACGGCGTCCGGTTCCTGGGCCTGATCGACCGCTGCTACCGCGAGGCCGCGGAGGTCTACCGCGCGGGCATGACCACGACGCGGCGGCCGAGGTACTACCGCGGGCGGTTCCTGGCGATCCACCTGTTCGACCCGCACCTGCTGTGCGTGCCCAGCCTGCACGTGATGATCGTGGTGCTGGCCTGGACGCAGTACCGGCGCGCGTTCGCCGAACTCGGCGTCCCGGACGCCGACCGCTCGGCCCTCACCACCGAGCTGTTCGACGGCGCGGTGGACATCACCGAGTCGGTGCTGTTCATCAAGCAGCACAGCGTCAACTGCCTGCCGGCCGCGCTGTACGCGATGACCCGGATCACGCCGAGCGAGGTCTCCCCCGCCGACGTGGCGGCCTTCACCGACCGCCTGTTCCCCGACCTCGAGGCGGGCGCCGAGATCCGCGCACACATCGCCGCCACCTACGCCCGGCTGCTGGAGCAGGGCGCCGACGAGCCGTGGCCCGCGACCGTGCAGCGGTTCATCCGCGAACTCAGCGGCGCTTCTTCCTGACCTTCGGGGGCCGCGGGGCGTTCCCGGGCCGCTTGCCCGGGCTCGACAAGCGCTGGGGCTTGGGCTTGGGAGTGCTCGCCGCTCGCTCGGCCTGCGTGCGCGAGGAGTTCGCGGTGCGCCCGCGAACGATACCGATGAACTCGTCGATCAGCGGGTGCTCGTTGTCGGTGCGCCAGGCCAGGGAGATCGAGGTCGGCTCGGCGTCGGTCACGGGCCGGTGCACGAGGTCGCGGCGGCTCGCCGAGCGGGCCACGGACATCGGCACCAGCAGCACCGCACCCGCGTTGACGCGGTCGATGGCCACGGCGTCCAAGTCGGTGAGGAGGGTTTCGTCGGCGAGGTCGGCGAGGGTGACCTCGTCGTAGGCGGCGACCGGGTGGTCCTTGGAGACCCAGGCCACGGTCACCTCGTCGTAGAGCGGGATCGCGTGCAGGCCCTCACGGTCGATGGGCAGCCGGACGAAGCACAGGTCCACCGCGTCGTCGACGAGCACGCGGCGCTGGTCGGCCTCGGTGACCTCGACGACGTCCAGCCGGGCGGCCAGACGCTCGTCCCAGCGGGTGCGCCACTTGGTGAGGGTGACGCCGGGCACGTGGCCCACGCGGAGGGCGTCCGGGCTCGTGGGCCGGGTGGCTGGGGACTCGCTCACCCCGGCAGGCTACCGCGCCGGTTAGGCTGCGCTCGTGAGCCAAACCATGAAGCCCGCGACGGCGGCCAGCAAGCTCGGCATCCTGCTGGGCGCGGCGCCCGAGGAGTTCCGGACGACGCCGATCACCCGTGCCGAGCTGGACGCCCTGCGCGAGGACCCGCCGCAGTGGCTGGTCGACCTGCGCCGCAACGGCCCGTTCCCGCGCGACGTGGTGGCCGCCAAGCTGGGCGTCTCGAAGTCGGGCCTGGCGCGCGCCCGCATGACCGAGCCGCTGGACGCCGACCAGGTCGGCGCGCTGCTCGCCGACCCGCCCGAGTGGCTCGTCCGCGAGCGGGAGACCCACCGCGAGGTCGTCACCGAGCAGGAGCGCCTGCGGGAGCAGCGCGACCGCTGATCCCCTCCTTGGGGCCCTTTCGGGTGATGACCCCGCTTGTCAGGGGCACCTAGGGTGGCGAGGGTGAACGACAAGGCAGCCATGCACACGTCCACCGAGGGCCACGAGGTCCCCGCCGAGTCCCTGGGCAGCGAGGGCCCGAACGGGGGCGACATCCTCGTGCAGGTGATGAAGGACGCCGGCGTCGACGTCGCGTTCGGGGTGATCAGCATCCACAACCTGCCGCTGGTGCAGGCGGTCGACCGCGAGCTGCGGTTCGTCCCGATGCGCCACGAGGCCGCCGTGATCAACGCCGCCGACGCCTACGCCCGCACGACCGGGCGCATCGGCGTCGCCCTCACCTCCACCGGCACCGGCGCGGGCAACGCGGCCGGGTCGATGCTCGAGGCGCTGACCGCGGGCAGCCGGGTGCTGCACGTCACCGGCAACGTCAACGCGAACCTGATCGGCGAACACACCGGCGCCTACCACGAGGTGCCGCGCCAGCTGGCGATGCTGCAGGCCGTCTCCCAGCACGCGATGCGGATCCAGACCGCCCGCCAGGCGCGGGCGGTGCTCACCGACGCCGTGCGGCTGCTCGACACCGCACCTCACGGGCCGGTCAGCGTCGACTGGCCGATCGACCTGCAGTACACCGCCGATCCCGACGCCCAGAACAAGGTGGACGAGCGCGAGCCGGCCGTCCGCACCGGTGCCCAGCGCGACGTCGAGCGCGCGGCCAAGGTGCTGCGCGAGGCGGCGCGGCCCCTGATCTGGGCCGGCGGCGGCGCCCGCCGCGTCGGCCCTCCCCTGACCGTGCTCGCCGAGGTGTGGGGCGCCGGCGTGCTGACCGGGACGAACGGCCGCGGCTCCGTCGCCGAGGACCACCCCCTCGTCATCGGCAACTTCGCCTCCGACGAGGCGGTCGCCGAGCTCATCGCCGAGGCCGACTGCCTGCTCACGATCGGCAGCCACCTGCGCCCCAGCGAGACCCGCAACGGCGACCTGCCGCTGCCGGCAACGCACGTTCAGATCGATCTGGACGCCGACGCCCTGGGCCGGAACTTCCCGGTCACGGTGGGGGTGCAGGCGGACGCCACTGTCGCCGTACCGGCGCTGGTCGAGGCGCTCGGCGAGATCGCCATCGACCCGGACTGGACCGGCCGCGTGGCCGAGGCCGCGGCATCCGCACGGAAGAACCTGAAGGGCGCGATCGGGGCGTACGCGCCGATCTGCGACGCGCTGCGGAAGCGGCTGCCACGGCACTCGCCCATCGTGCGGGACGTGACGATCCCCGGCAGCTCGTGGGGCAACCGGCTGCTGGCCGTGCACGACGCCACCGACAACGTGTTCGCCGCGGGCGGCGGCATCGGGCAGGGGCTGGCGATGGCGGTCGGCGCCGCGGTCGCGCGCCCCGAGGTTCCCGTGCTCGCGATGGTCGGCGACGGCGGGCTCGCGGTGCACCTGGGCGAGCTGGCCGTGCTGGCCGGTGAGAAGCCGCACGTCGTGCTCGTGGTGTTCAACGACGGCGGCTACGGGGTGCTGCGCAACATGCAGGCCGCGGCCGGCGACCCGCGCCACGGCGTCGACCTGGCCACGCCCGACTTCGGCCGGCTCGCCCGGGCGTTCGGCCTGCGCCACACGCTCGTGGGTGACCCCGAGGCGTTCGACAAGGCCTTGAAGAAGGCGTTGAAGAAGCCGCGCCCGTCGGTGATCGAGGTGGACGTGCTCGCTCTGGACCCCGCCCCCGCCGCGATGGTTCCGCCGGTCGAGGTGCCCTGATCCGTCGCCACCTCTTGCGGGCCTAGCGGTTCCGGGTGCTGAACTTCTGGCGCGCGCGAGACCCTCCTGCGGCTGCTCGCGTCCGCCCACAGAGACCGCTCGGACGCCCTCCACCACCGCGCTCGCCCCCACGTGTGATGTCGGGCGTGTCAAGGGGTTCGGGTCCTTGTGGACAAGTTCATCCAGTTCTCCACAGATTCGCTCCTACGTCCCATTCAGAGCGCGCAGGGGCGTAGCGTCGGGGCATGGACGAGACCAGCACCCCGACCGCCGCGGCCCTGTCGCAGGCGCGGTCGCTGCTGGCCTCGATCGACCACCCCGCCCGTCGGCGGCTGGGCGCGGAAGCGCGACTGGCGCTGGTGGCCGACGTGGTGGCCCTGGGGCGTCAGGTGGAGGCGCTGCGGGCCGTGCTCGTCGCCGAGGCGGATCGAGCCAAGGCCGCCGAGACCGTGCGGGGGACGAGCATCCGGTCGCTCCTCGCGGTGTCGTCGCAGGTCACCGCCGGCGAGGCCGCGTCGTGGGTCTACTCGGGGCAGGAGATCGCCGCCCATCCGCGGGTGGCGGACGCCGCGCTCTCGGGCACCGTGTCGGTGGCGCAGGCGCGGTCGATCGACCGGGTGCTGGGCGAGTTGCCGGCCACCCTGAGCCGCGACCAGCGGGCACAGGCCGAGCAGATCCTCCTCGACAAGGCCCACCTCGTCGACGCCAAGGACCTCGCCCGGCAGACCCGCGCCGTACTCGAGCAGGTGGCTCCCGAGGTGGACGCGGCCGAGGACGAGCTGTCCCGCCTCGACACCCAACGCAAGCAGGCATGGGCAGCTCGTTCGCTCGTGTTCAGCCCCGATGGCCGGGGCAGCCTCGTGATCCGTGGGCAGTTGCCCACGCTGGAGGGGGAGGCCTTCAAGCGCCTGATCGACGCGCACGCGCTCAGCAATCGGCGCGCGCAGGAACAAGCCGCCGATCGCCACGACGAGGCCGGCGTGCGCACGTCCGCCCAGCGCACCGCCGACGGACTCATCGCGCTCGTCGCCGGCACGGCGCAGACCCCGGCTGGGCGCACGGCACCGGCCAGACCGACGGTCGTGGTGACGCTGTCCTACGACTCACTGCGCGTGCACGCCGAGCAGAGCGGCGTCCTGGCCGGCGGCGAGCAGGTCACGGCAGGCGAGCTGCGCCGCCTCGCGTGCGACGCGGCCATCCTCCCGATCGTCCTGGGCTCGGCCAGCCAGCCCCTGGACGTGGGCCGCGAGCAGCGCCTCGTCACGCCCGCCATCCGGCGCGCGCTGGAGGCGCGCGACCAGGGCTGCGCCTTCCCCGGCTGCCGGGTCCGGGCCACCTGCTGTGAGGCCCACCACATCCTCCCTTGGTGGGCCGGCGGCGAAACGGCGCTCTCGAACCTCGTGCTGCTGTGCGCCCACCACCACGGGACGGTCGAGCCGCTGCGGTTCCAGGACCGCGGCGCGCCTGCCACCCGCTGGACCGTGCGCATCGACGACGACGGGCACCCGGAGTTCACGCCTCCCGCGCGGGGTGGCCCTCTCGTCAGGGCACCTGCCCGCGCCCGCGCTGGTTGAATGGCTCCATGCGCATCGTGGTGTTCGGCGGGAACGACGGGACGGGGGCCTGCGTGGTCCGGCAGGCACTGGCCCGGGGCGACGAGGTGGTCAGCATCTCGCGTCGGGGCTGGGGCATGCCCGTCGACGGCCTGACCGACGTGAAGCTGGACGCCACCCGCTCGGCCGACCTCGACGAGGTCCTCAGGGGCGCGGACGCCGTGGTCATCACGGTGGGCTCCCCCGGCTTCGACCGCAGCCGGCTGCGGACCCGGGTGACGGCGTCCGTCGTCGCGGCCATGCGCCGGGTGGGCCTGCGGCGGGTGGTCGTGCACTCCTCGCTCGGGGTGGGCGACTCCCTGCGGCTGATGAAGGAGCCGGTGCGGACGATCGCCAAGGTCGCGCTCGGCGTCGCGCTGGCCGACCACGAGACCCAGGAGGGGCTGGTCGCGCACGCGGGGCTGGACTGGGCGTCGGTGCGGCCCGGCGGCCTGAGTGACGATCCCCGCGCCGACGACGTGCGGCTCGTCCCCACCGCCGAGGCCGAGGTGGGCGCCCCCACCGGGCGCATCACCCGCGAGGACGTCGCGGCCGGCATCCTGCAGGCGATCGACGAGGGATTGACCGGCACCTTCGTGTTCGTGCCTCGCTGACCCCGCCCCCTCCCCATCGCCGCTAGTCAGCGGCTACTGTGGGGGTCCCGGTGGCCACCGTGGCCCATCGGGCGACGAGAGGAGCTGCCATGTCCGATGCCGAGCGCGAGGTGTCCGAGGTCCAGAACCTGGAGACGCCCGAGGACGTCCAGGGCGACGTCTCCCCCACCGCCGACCCCGCCGACCAGGTCGCGGGTGGCGAGCCGAAGAACTACGGCCGCGGCAACGTCGACGAGGGCCACGCCGACATCCATGACGTCGAGCGGGTCAGCGACGACGGGCGCGTCGCCGAGGACCTCTGACAACCCAAGCCCTCGGCGCGAAGAACCCAGGCCCTCGGCGTGAAAAACCCAAGCCCTCGGCGTGCCTCCCGCTTCGCCGCGGCGAAACCCCGCGAACGACATCGGGCCCCGCCTCCAGCAGGAGGCGGGGCCCGTGTCGGTTGGGGTGGGTGGTCAGTGCTTCTCGAGCTCCCCGGCCTCGTCGGTCGCACCGGTGTAGGCCAGCGCCACCTCGAGGTCGTAGGCGGACTCGCGGTGCTCCGAGAGGTCAATGCCGCCGACCTCGTCCTCCGGCGCGATGCGGAAGCCCATGGTCTTGTGGATCGCGAAGGCGATCAGCGCGGTCACGGCCACGGTGTACACGGTGGTGACCAGCACGGCCACGACCTGCGAGGTGATGATCGAGAACCCGCCGCCGTAGAGGAGGCCCGCGCGGCCGTCCTCCTGCGCCACGGCCAGCAGGCCGATGGCGAGGGTGCCCCAGAGGCCGGCGACGAAGTGCAGGCCGACCACGTCGAGCGAGTCGTCGATGCCGAGCTTGAACTTGACGTTGACGGCGAAGCAGCAGATCGCACCGGCGACCGCACCGATGGCGAGGGCACCCAGCGGGGTGACGAACGCACAGGCCGGGGTGATCGCGACCAGGCCGGCCACGATGCCCGAGGCGGCGCCGACCGAGGTCATGCGACCGTCACGCAGCTGCTCGGCGAACAGCCAGGCCACCAGGGCGGCACCCGGTGCGACGAGGGTGTTGACCCAGATCAGGCCGCCCTCGGCGATGGAGCCCGCGGCGCCACCGTTGAAGCCGAACCACCCGAACCACAGCAGCGCGGCGCCCAGCATCACGAAGGGGACGTTGTGCGGCTTGTGCAGCGACGGCGCGAAGCCGGCGCGGCGTCCGATCATCATGGCCAGGACGAGCGCGGCCAGACCGGCCGCCATGTGCACCACGAGGCCACCGGCGAAGTCGAGGGCCTCACCGACGACCGAACCGATCGCACCGTCGGCACCGAGCAGGCCGCCACCCCAGACCATGTAGGCCAGCGGGGCGTAGACGAGGGTGACCCAGAGCGGGACGAAGACCATCCACGCCTTGAAGCGGGCGCGGTCGGCCACCGCACCCGAGATGAGGGCGACCGTGATGATCGCGAAGGTCGAGCCGTAGCCGACGCCGACCAGGTCCTCACCGGACAGGCCCTGCAGGCCGAAGGCGGTGATCGGGTCGGCCACGATGCCGGCGATGCTGGTGCCGCCGCCGCTCATCGAGTAGCCCCACAGGACCCACACCACCGCGACGAGCCCCATCGCGCCGAAGCTCATCATCATCATGTTGATCGCCGAACGGGCTCGCGACAGCCCGCCGTAGAAGAACGCCAGACCCGGCGTCATCAGCAGGACGAGGGCCGCAGAGACCATCACCCAGACCTGGGATGCCACCCCCCACATCGCTTCAGTTTCCATCTCCCCGGACCTTTCTCCTGGACCGCCGCAGCGGTTCTCATGTCTGTTCCGCCCCTCGTGGGGCGCCGGGTACATCACAGGACATCGGTGTTTCACGCGGACGCACGTCACGCGACAGCCGTGTTACGGCGTGCAACGATCACGCAACACGGGAACGGTGCGCGGGCGGTGCTCAGAGGCTGGTGAGCATCTCCCAGACCAGCACCTCGGACGCCTCGCGCGCGGTCACGCGGCGCCCCGGCTCGTCGGTGCAGCGGGCCGCGTCACCGGTGGACAGCAGGCCCACGCCCTCGACGTCGACCGACCCACGCGGGACGTACAGGTGCACCCACGGCGCGGCGGGCAGGTGCACGGACGCCCCGGGCTGGAGTCGCTGCCCACAGGGTCGCCTACCGGTTCCGGATCCGGATCGCGGCGTCGTCCTCGTGCCCGGGCACCCCCGAGGCGACGAGCACGAGGCCGCCGGCGTCCAGCTCGGTGGAGATGTCGAGCTGCTCGTAGGACGGGGTGACGCCCGCGGCGTCCGGGACGACCCACATCTGCACCATCTCGACGTCACGCTCGTGGCGCGGCCCGTCGAGGACCCAGGAGTCGTTGCGCTCGGAGTGGAGGATCCCCGCGCCGGCGGTCATGCGCTGGGCGAGGCCGGGGTGGATGAGGCCGTAGGCGGGTCCGGTCAGGCAGTGCCACGCGTGCAGCCAGTCGAGCCGCTCGTCGACACGGCTGCCGGCACGCTTCACCTCGACGGGCATGCCCCATTGTCGCCCATCACCCGACCATCGTGGTCCGCTCGGCCGGGCGGGCGGCGTGGTGGAATGGGCCATGGCCTCGTCCCAGCACCTCTCCCCCGCCACGTTCGCCGTCGTCGGCGGACGTCCCGGCCGGACCCCGGGCTCCCCCGTCAGCCCCGGCATCGAGCTGACCAGCACCTACGTGCAGCCCGGCGACATCGACCCCGACCTGCCCCTCTACGGGCGCTACGCCAACGCCACCTGGGCCGCGTTCGAGGAGGTCGTCGGCGGGCTCGAGGGTGCGCCGGGGGGCGCGATCGCGTTCGCGTCGGGCATGGCGGCCGGCGCCGCGCTGTTCTCGCTGGTGCCGCGGGGCGGGCGCCTCGTCATGGGGGCGACGAGCTACAACACGATGCTCGCCCTGGCCCGCGAGCGGGCGGAGGCGGGCGACGTCGAGCTGGTCGAGGTCGACGTGGCCGACACGGACGCCGTGCGGGCGGCCCTGCCCGGCGCGGCGTGGCTGCACGTGGAGTCGCCGACGAACCCCCTGATCGAGGTGGCCGACCTGCCGGCCCTGTACGCGGCCGCCCGGAGGGCGGGCGTGCCCGTGAGCGTCGACAACACCTTCGCCACCCCGCTGCTGCAGAACCCGCTCGCCGACGGGGCCGACGTGGTCATGCACTCGGCGACGAAGTACATCTCCGGGCACTCCGACGTGGTGCTCGGCGTGCTGGTCGCCCGCGACGAGGAGCTGCTGGCAGCCATCCGGCACCAGCGGGAGGTGCTCGGGGCGATCCCGGGGCCGTTCGAGGCGTGGCTGGCGCTGCGCGGCGTCCGGACCCTGCCGGTGCGCCTCGAGCGCGCCCAGGCCACGGCAGGGGTGCTGGCCGGGCGGCTGGCGTCCCACCCGGCGGTGGTGCGGGTGCGCTACCCGGGCCTGCCCGACGACCCCGGCCACGCCGTGGCCGCGCGTACGATGCGCGGGTTCGGCGCGATGCTGGCGATCGAGCTGGCCGACCGCGCGGCGGCGGACGCCCTCACCCGCGCCGTGCGGTTGTGGACGCCCGGGACCAGCCTCGGCGGGGTGGAGTCGCTCCTGGAACGACGGCGGCGGATCCCGTCGGAACCCGCCACCGTGCCCGAGTCGCTCGTGCGCCTGTCGGTCGGCCTGGAGGACGTCGAGGACCTCTGGGCCGACCTCGCCCAGGCCTTGGACGCCACGGCAGGATGACTGCCATGGCTCTCGACTGGACGTTCCACCCCGCCGGGGACGCGACGGCACCCACGGTCCTCGTGGTCCCGGGCGGCGGGTACCACCACCTCGCCGCCCACGAGGGGGCGCCGGTCGCGGCGTGGCTGAACGAACTCGGCCTGCACGCCGCCGTGCTGCACTACGCGGTCGGGTACCACGTGTGGCCGCGTCCGCTGCACGACGCACGCGCGGCCCTGCGGGCGCTCCGGACGGGCGGCACGCCCCTGCCCGTGGACCGTCGCCGCGTCGGCGTCCTCGGCTTCTCGGCCGGGGGGCACCTGGCCGCGCTGCTGGCGACCGACTCCCCCGACGTGCCCGGGGCCGACCCGCTGACGTTCGCGGGGCGTCCGGACGCCGCGCTGCTGGCCTACCCGGTCACCGACCTGCGCGAGACGATGCTCGGCCGGCTGCCGAACCTGCACACCGACTCGGCCGACAACCTGCTCGGCGAGGACGCCCCCGAGGAGGTGCGCGCCGCCCTGTCGGTCGCCACCCGGGTGACCCCGCCCGAGGAGGAGGAGCTCCCCGACCTGTTCATCTGGACCACCAGCGACGACGCGACAGTCCCGGCCCTGCACGCGCTGTCCCTGATGACCTCGCTGGCCGTGGCCGGGGTGCCGTTCGAGGGGCATGTGTTCCGGTCCGGACGCCACGGGCTCGGCCTGGCCGACGAGGAGCCCGAGGTCGCCCAGTGGACCGATCTGGCCGAACGCTGGCTCGCGGACCGGGGCTGGTGCTGACCCCGCGCCGGTGACACCATCGGCGGATGGCGAAGAAGGACGGCGGCTTCTCCGAGGCCGAACGCGAGGCGATGAAGGGGCGCGCGGCCGAGCTGCGCGCCGAGAAGGGCGGCAAGAAGAAGGCCGACAACCTGCAGGCGCTCCTGGACAAGGTCGCCGAGCTGGAGGGTCCCGACCAGGAGATCGCCGCGACGGTGCACACGATCGTGACCGAGGTCGCCCCCGACCTGGCGGCGCGCACCTGGTACGGCATGCCCGCGTGGGAGCGGGACGGGGCCGTGCTCGTGTTCGTGCAGCCGGCCGGCAAGTTCGGGACGCGCTACTCCACGCTCGGGTTCAACGACAACGCCGCGCTCGACGACGGTGACCTGTGGGCCACCGGGTTCGCGGTGACGAAGGTGACCCCGGCGGTGCGGAAGAAGATGGTCGAGCTGATCACGAAGGCGACCGGCTGAGGAAGCCGCCTCAGTTGCGGAAGTCGTCGGGCTCGACCTGCTCGATGAAGTCGGTGAACTCGGCGAGCGTCTGGCCGGCGTCGTGGGTGACGTCGGGGATCGCGGCCTCGGCCATGACCTCGTCGGCCACGAAGATGGGCGCGCCCACGCGCAGCGCGAGCGCGATCGAGTCGGAGGGACGCGCGTCGATCGGGCGCTCGCCCTCGGGGGTCAGCAGGGTGAGGGTCGCGTGGAACGTGCCCTCGACCAGCGCGGTCACCTCGACGCGCCGGACGCTGCCGCCCAGGGCGACCAGCAGCCGCACCATCAGGTCGTAGGTGAGCGGGCGCTCGGGGGCGTCCGTCATGCCGGAGGCCACCATGATGGCCGCGGTCTCCATCGGGCCGATCCAGATCGGCAGCATCACACCGGCCTCGGCCTCGTCGACCGGCCGGAGCAGCAGCACCGGGCTGCCCTCGGCGTCGACCGCGATCATCGCGACGTTCACCTCGACCATGGCCGCTCCCCTCGCCTCGCGTGGTGGGTGACAATCCTAGTCGACGGGGCTCCGGGCCTCAGCCCGCCACGTCGACCCAGCGCTTGCGCTCCCACGCGCCGGTGCGGAAGCGCCACCCGAAGATGATCCCGCGCAGCGGCCACTCCGAGACCATCACCGTCCAGACGGCCACGACCCCGCCGCCCAGGAGGACGCCGAACACCCAGATGCCCAGCACGCGCAGCACCATCGAGACGCTGGTGACGAGGGTGGCGAAGGAGGCGTCCCCGGCCGCGCGCAGGGCGGCGGGCACGAGGAACGACAGCGACCAGGCGCCGGTGACCCGGCCGACCAGCGTGATGACGAACACCAGCGTCGCGATCCCGCGGAGGTCCTCCGGGGCCCGGTAGAGGTCCAGCAGCGGGTCGAACACGGCCAGCATCAGCAGGCAGGTGACCACGAGCACGACCGCGGAGGCCACGACGAACGACCGGACGAGCCGACGCGCCTCGTCGAAGCGCCCGGCGCCGACGGCCTGGCCCACGAGCGGGACCAGCGCGAGGCTCATCGAGAACGCGACGATCTCGGCGAACATCGTCAGCGACACCATGATCGCGTTGACGGTCACGTGCCCCGGGCCCATGCCGACCACGAACCACTGGGCGAGCAGCTTGCCGCCGTTGAAGAAGGCCATCTCGATCACGAAGGGCACGCTCAGCACGGCGATGCGGCTCAGCAGGTCGAGGCGCGGCAGCCAGGCGGACGCCCCGCCCCCGACCAGTCCGTGGCGACGCAGCTGGGCGAGCGCGAACACGACGGCCACCCAGCGGGAGGCGACGATGGCCCAGGCCAGCCCGGCCACGCCCTGCCCGGCGCCGAGGACGAGCAGGAGTGCGAGGACGACGTAGCCGCCGTGCATCACCAGGGTGATGTTGAGGGCGGCGCGCGTGCGTGCGGTGCCGCGCAGGACGGCCGCCGCACCCTCCACGGCCCCGAACGCCGGGTACGACAGCGCGGCCGCGAGCAGGTAGACGCGGCCCAGGGCCACGGCGTCGGGGCCGAGTGGGCCCAGCAGAACGTCGAGCACCGCGCCGTGCGCGAGCGCCAGCGGGACCGCGATCGCCAGCCCCACCAGGGTGGCGGTCCAGACCGTGCCCACGGCGGCCCTCCGGACGCCCTCGCCGTGGTCGGCGCCACCTGACCGCAGCGACGAGGCGCCCACGTGCTGCGCCGCCAGCACCGAGCCCGCGGCGGCGACCGCCATCAGGACGCTGGCGCACAGCATGTTGAGGTAGTCCACCGTGCTCACCGCGTTGATGGCGGACTGGCCCACCGGGGCGACCAGCACCGGGTTCAGCACGCCCTGCCCGACGATCCACGCCTGGCTGAGCACGAGCGGCCCCACCAGTGCGCCCACCTGCCGGTACGACAGGGTGCTCGTCGCGAACCAACGGGTCAGCGCCGAGTCGAGGCGGGTGCGGAGGGGGACCACACCCCCATCCTGCCGTGGTAAGCGCTTTCTTGCAGGTCCGTCCCACGTTTGCTACGTGGCGTGGCCCCTTGTGGCGGGCAGCCTCAGGGTGAAGGTGGTCCCGTCGGCGCCCAGGCCGAGCGTGCCGCCGAGCAGGCGGGCGTTCTCGCGGGCGATGGCCAGCCCCAGGCCGGTCGAGGCGCCGTGCCGGGCCTCGTCGCCGCGGGTGAACCGGTCGAACACGCGCTCGCGCAGGTCGGGCGGCACCCCCGGGCCGGCGTCGGTGACGGACACGACCGCCTCCCCCACGGCCTCGCCCACCCGCACGGTGACCGGCGGGGCACCGTGCTGCAGGGCGTTGGCCACGAGGTTGCGCACGACCACGCGGGTGCGGGCGGGGTCCAGCTCGACCGGCAGCTCGGCCGGGGCCGAGAGCGCGACGTCAACGGGGCGTCCGGTCTCGTCGACCACCTCGCGGACCAGGTCGACGAGGTCGACCTGGCTGGGCACCACGGCCGCGCGGCCGGCGTCCATGCGGGAGATCTCGAGGAGGTCCTCGGTGAGGCCGGCCAGGCGCCGCAGTTGCGGGATGACCAGCCCGGACGCCTCGTCGCGGGTCTCCGGGTGGGCCAGCGACTCGGCCGAGGCGAGCAGCGCCGCGGTCGGGGTGCGGAGCTCGTGGGCGACGTCGGCGACGAAGCGGCGCTGCACCTGGTTGGCGCGCGCGAGGTCGTCGATCTGGGCGGTCAGGCGGTCGGCCATGGTGTTGACCGCAGCCGACATGCCGGCCACCTCGTCGGCGCCCTCGACCGGCAGGCGCACCCCCAGGTCACCGGACGCCACCTCGTCGGCCATCTCCCGCGCCCGGGCGAGCGGCCGGCTGATCAGCTCGGTGAGCCAGCCGGCCACGAGCAGCGTGGCCACCAGGGCGACCGCGGAGGCGAGCAGCAGGGTGCGGGCGAGGTCGGGCACCGGGTCCCCGGCCAGCGCGCGGTCGAGCCCGTGCACGAGCAGCCACCCGCCGGCCTGCTCGCCGGTGGAGTAGTAGGAGAAGCCGAGCACCTGGTCGTCACAGGCGGTCGTCCAGTGCGTGCTGCTGCCGGCGGAGTACGTCGTCGTCGTGAACTGCTCGAACACGCCCGGGCCGGCACAGCGCGCCGCCTTCGCGGTGAAGCCACCCTCGTTCACGACCGCGTACTCGACGGCGGTGCCGAAGTCCTCGGTGTTCCGGTCGACCCACAGGAGCAGGCGGTGGGTGCTGACGGTCGTGTTGGGCCACTCCACGGCCACCACCAGCGCGACGGTGTCCCGGATCTCGGGGTGGGCCATCGCGGTCTTCCCGACCGCGTCGGTGTCGGCCAGGAGGTCGCTCGTGACCATGGACCGCAGCCGGCCCTCGTTCGACTGCTGCAGCGTGGTGGTGGCGACCCCGGTCAGGACCGCGCAGGTGAGCGCCACGAGGGCGACCAGGGCGAGGCGGATGCGCCAGGCGAGGCTGAGCCCGCGGCGTCCGGTGGGGGTGGGGGTGGTCATGGCCGCTCCAACCGGTAGCCGACGCCGCGCACGGTCTGGATGTGGGTCGGCCGGGCGGGGGCGGGCTCGACCTTGGTGCGCAGGCGCTGGATGACGGCGTCGACGAGCCGGGAGTCGCCGGCGTAGCCGTAGCCCCAGACGCGCTGCAGCAGCTGGTGGCGGCTGAGGGCCTGGCCGCGGTGGTCCGCCAGCTCGGCCAGGACGTCGAACTCGGTGGGGGTCAGCGGCACCTCGGACGCCCCGCGCGAGAGCTTGCGGGCGCCCGGGTCGAGGACGAGGTCGCCGATGCGGTGGACGACGACGTCCTCGGGGGCGGGGGTGGCCCGGCGCAGGATGGCCTTCACGCGGGCGTCCAGCACCCGCGGCTCCGCGGGCTTGGTGACGTAGTCGTCGGCGCCGCACTCGAGGCCGGCGACGATGTCGACCGGGTCGGAGCGCGCGGTCAGCATCACGATCGGGACCTGGGAGCGGGCGCGCATCCGGCGGGCGGTCTCGAAGCCGTCGATGCCGGGCATCATCACGTCGAGCAGGACGACGTCGACGGTCTCCTTGTCCAGGGCATCCAGCCCGGCGTACCCGTCGGGCGCGACGGTGACGGTGTGCCCCAACGACCGCATCGCCAGGGCCAGCAGCTCGGCCACGCCGGCGTCGTCCTCGACCAGCAGCAGGTGGCTCATCGCGTGCTCCTCATGGGCCCAACACTGGCAGAGGAATGTTGCGATTCCGTGCGAACGGTGTCCGGATCCGGACGCGATCGTGGAGTCAGGGAACGGTCGCGTTCACTCCCCGCGGCGCGGCGCGAGCATGAGCATGCCGAGGCCGGTGACGAGCGTGAACGCGAGGGCGACCGCGCCGCCGGCGAGGGCGAGCTGCGGGAGGAGGTCGTCGAGCGGGCGGGTGGGGTCGACGGACTGGCCGAAGCCCCACACGGCGGCCAGCGCGACCACGATGGCCACCGACTCGACCACGACCCACATGCCGGCGCCGGGCATGACGCGGCGGAGGACCAGCCAGTGGGCCAGCGGCACCACGAGCACCAGCAGGACGGCCCCGCCGACGGTCGCCCACAGCACCGGGCGCGAGTCGAGGTCGAGGGGTTCGTCGAGGGCCCGCATGGTCGCGGGCAACAGGCCGAGGGACCAGGCGACGAGGGCGCCCGCCATGGTGATCAGGGTCCACCCCGCGCGGGGCACGGCGGCGCGCGTCCAGTACAGGGCGAGGGCCTGGCCGAGCCCCATGAGCAGCCCCTGGAGGCCGCCCGCCATGGCGACCGTCGGGTAGACCGCCCACGCGGGCAGGTCGATGCGGGTGGCGGCGACGTAGGCGGCGATGGGCGGGAGCAGGCCCAGGAACGTGCCCGCGGTGACCAGGATCACCCAGCGCAGCAGGCTGAACGGGTACAGGGCGCGGGACGCCCCCGTGGATTCCCTCGCCATGCGTTCCCCTCCCCAAGGAAGACGCCGCGGGGCCCGTCAGCGGGACCCCGCGGCGTCGACGTGCCTGCGAGCCTAGCGGTCGTCAGGTGATGGCGTTCCAGAGTTGGTAGACGCCGAGGATGATGAACAGCACCGCGGTGATGCCCAGGGCGATGTTCTGCCACCAGTTGTTCCGCCACTCGGCGGGGATGTGCTTGCCGTTGAGCAGGCCCAGGTTGGCCACGGCCATGAAGGGCATGAACAGGGCGCCGAGCACGCCGTAGGCGATGATCAGGCCGAACGGCTGGTCGAGGAACAGCAGGATCATCGGCGGGAAGGTCAGCCAGATCAGGTACCACTTGAAGTACTTGCCACCCACGCGTGTGTCGGGGTGCCCGTCGGGCAGGCCGCGCATGCGACCCATGAAGTCGGCGAACATCAGCGAGACGCCGTTCCACACGCCGATGACCGACGACAACGCGGCGGCGAAGAAGCCGACGAGGAAGGCCTTGCCGACGAACAGGCCGTAGCGCTCCTCGAGCACGCGCTCGAGGTCGAGCAGGCCCTTGTCACCGGCGCTCAGCGTGACGCCGGCCGCGCGGACGACCTCGGCGCCGACGATGAGCATCGAGACCACGAAGATGCCGGTGATGACGTAGGCCATCGTGTTGTCGATGCGCATGACCTGCATCCACTTGGGCGTGTACCAGCCCTTCTCACGCAGCCAGTAGCCGTAGGCCGCCAGGGTGATGGTGCCGCCGACGCCGCCGGCGAGCGCGAGGGTGTACATGATGCCGTTCGGGTCGTCGGGCAGGCGCGGGAGGAGTCCGCCCAGCATCTCGGGGACGTTCGGCAGGGCGATGATCGCCAGGGTCACGATGGTGAGGAACATCAGGCCGACCAGGACGGCCGACACCTTCTCGACGATCGCGTAGTGGTTGAACCACACCAGCAGGAAGCCGATGATTCCCGTCGCGATGGCGAACGCGATCAGCGGCACCTGCGGGAACAGCGCGGCCAGCGGCAGGGCGGTCGACGACATCGCGCTCGCGCCGTAGACGAAGCCCCAGATGACGATGTAGGGCGCGAAGTAGAACGTCGTCCACTTGCCGAGGCGGCGCCAGCCCTCGAACATCGTGTAGCCGGTGGCCAGCGAGTACCGACCCGCACCCTCGACCAGGATGATCTTCATGATGACGCCGAAGAGCACGGCCCAGAGCAGCATGTAGCCGTAGCGGGAGCCGGCGACCAGCGTCGCGACCATGTCGGCCGCGCCCACGCCCGTGCCGGCCACGACGATGCCGGGGCCGATGATCTTCCACTTGGCGACCTGGCCGCCGTCGTCGTCGACGCGTTCGTGGTGGCCGGCCTTCCGGCCGTCGTCGATGGGTTCGGTCACGGGCACTACCTCCGTTGGTCGTGGGCCCGCACCCTGCGGGCCAGACGCACCGTAACGCCTCGGCGGGGCTCGCGACAGGCATGGAACCGAACTCACCGAAAGTTGTAACAATCCCGTCATCGCGGGTCATGGATGGCATCCCGGCTAGGGGTGGGGCGCCGGGCCGATGTCATCGAAGGTCGTCCGCCCCACGGCGACGGGCCCCGGACGCCGTGCGTCGGGGCCCGTCGGGAGGCGGGATCTCAGAGCCGCGGCAGGACCGTCAGCACGCGCTCGATGTGGTCGCGGAACTCGGTGACGAAGCCGGTCAGGAAGTCGCGGGTGCGGTCGCTCACCTGCCCGTCGGGCCCGAAGTCGGCCGGGTCGAAGGTGACATAGGCCTCCGGCGAGGTCATCTGGCGGGTGTTGAGGAAGCTCAGCACCGCGCGGAGGCTGTGCTGGGCCAGGGCGGTGCCCAGGTTGCCCGGGGACGCGCCGATGACGGCGGCCGGCAGGTTCACGAAGGCGTTCTGGCCCCACGGGCGCGACGCCCAGTCGATGGCGTTCTTCAGTGCACCCGGGATGGAGCGGTTGTACTCGGGGGTCACGAAGAGGATCGCGTGCGCGCTGTGGATGGCGTCCTTCAGCGCGATGGCCTCGGGCGGGTAGTTCGCGTCGAGGTCGCGGTTGTAGAGCGGGAGATCGGCGATGCCGATCTCGAAGAACTCGAGGGTCGCCCACCCGCAATCCAGGGGAGCGATCGACGCCCCGACAGGGGAACGCGTGCAGAAACTGTCGGGCGGCCGTGACACAGTGGCGGGCATGGCCCACTCCACGACGCCCGCCCTCGCCGACGACGCGCTGGCGGTGCTGCGCGACCTGACCGGGCGTCCCGACGCCACCTTCCACCCGGGCCAGTTCGAGGCCATCGAGGCCCTCGTCGCCCGGCACGAGCGCGCGCTGGTGGTGCAGCGCACCGGGTGGGGCAAGTCGGCGGTCTACTTCATCGCGGCGCTGCTGCAGCGCCGGGCGGGGTCCGGGCCGGCGCTGATCGTGTCCCCCCTGCTGGCCCTGATGCGCGACCAGGTGGCTGCGGCCGAGCGGGCCGGCGTCCGGGCAGCGGCGATCAACTCGGCCAACGTCACCGAGTGGAGGGCGATCGAGCAGCACGTGGCCGACGACGACGTCGACGTCCTCTTCGTCTCCCCCGAGCGGCTGGTCAACCCGAGGTTCCGGGCCGAGCAGCTGCCGACGCTGGTCGAGCGGTGCGGGCTGCTGGTCATCGACGAGGCCCACTGCATCAGCGACTGGGGCCACGACTTCCGGCCCGACTACCGGCGCATCCGCGACCTGATCGCCGAGCTGCCGGCCGGCGTCCCGGTGCTGGCCACCACCGCGACCGCGAACGAGCGGGTGGTGGCCGACGTGGCCGAGCAGATGGCCGCCGGCGGCCACGAGGTGTTCACGCTGCGCGGCGCGCTGGCGCGGGAGTCGCTGCGCCTGGGCGTGCTCGAGCTCGGCACCCCCGCCCGCCGGCTGGCGTGGCTGGCCGAGCACCTCGACGCGCTGCCGGGCAGCGGCATCGTCTACTGCCTGACGGTCTCGGCCGCCGAGGACGCGGCCGCCCTGCTGGCGAAGGCGGGCCACCGGGTGCTGCCCTACACGGGCCGCACCGACGCCGCCGAACGCGAGGCGGCCGAGGAGGCGCTCAAGCGCAACGAGGTGAAGGCGCTGGTGGCCACCTCAGCCCTCGGCATGGGCTTCGACAAGCCCGACCTCGGCTTCGTGGTCCACCTGGGCGCCCCCAGCTCGCCGGTCGCCTACTACCAGCAGGTCGGCCGCGCGGGCCGAGCGACGCCGAGCGCCGACGTCCTGTTGCTGCCCGGGGTGGAGGATCGCGACATCTGGCACTGGTTCGCCACCAACGCCATGCCGACCCAAGCCAAGGCCGACGCCGTGCTCGGCGCGCTGGCCGAGGCCGACCGGCCGTTGTCGCTCGCCGCCCTCGAGGCCCGCGTCGACATCCGCCGGGGGCCGCTGGAGCTGCTGCTCAAGGTGCTCGCGGTCGACGGCGCCGTCGAGGCCGTGCAGGGCGGCTGGGTCGGCACGGGGCGACCGTGGACGTACGACGCCGAGCGCTACGAGCGCGTCGCCGCCGCGCGGGTCGCCGAGCAGGAGGCGATGCTCGCCTACCAGCGACTGGGGACGGACCGTGCCGCACCGGGCGAGCAGTGCCGGATGGCGTTCCTCACCGCCGAGCTCGACGACCCGCACGCCGCCCCCTGCGGGCGCTGCGACACCTGCGCCGGGCCCTGGTACCCCACCGACGTGACGGTGCCGGTGCTGGAGAGCGCGCGCGAGACGCTCGAGCACGTCGGCGTCCCGGTCGCCCCTCGGGCGCTGTGGCCGACGGGGCTCGACACGCTCGGGGTGCTGGCCGACGGCGAGCCGCTCAAGGGCAAGATCCCGCCCGGCGAGCAGGTCGCCGAGGGCCGGGTGGTGGCCCGCCTCACCGACCTGGGCTGGGGTGGCCGGCTGCGCGAGCTGTTCGCGTCCGACGCCGAGGGCAACCCGGTCGACGCCGAGGTGCCGCCCGAGCTGGGGCGCGCGGTGCTGCGCGTGCTGGCCGGCTGGGAGTGGGAGCAGCGCCCGGTGGCGGTGGCGTGGGTGCCGAGCCTGGGGCGTCCGCGGCTGGTGGACACGCTGGCCACCGGCGTCGCGTCGGCCGGGCGGCTCGAACTGCTGGGGCCGCTTGAGCTCTCCCCCACCGCCGAGCGGTTGCGGGGCTCGACGAACTCCGCCTACCGGGTGCGCGACCTCTGGGGCCGGTTCAGCGTGCCGCCGACGATGGCCGAACGCCTCGCCTCGCTCGAGGGGCCGGTGCTCCTGGTCGACGACCTCGTCGACTCCCGCTGGACGATGACGGTGGCCGGGCGGCTCCTGCGGCAGGCGGGGGCGGACTCCGTCCTCCCGCTGGCGCTGGCCAGCGTCGGCTGACCCGTCAGGGGATGTAGCGCATCGGGTCGACCGGCGTCCCGTTCTCGTAGACCTGCAGGTGCAGGTGGCAGCCGGTGGAGAGGCCGGTCGTGCCGACGTAGCCGATCTGCTGGCCCATCTCGACGCGCTGGCCGGCGCGCACGACCATCTTCTGCTGGTGGGCATAACCGGTCATGACCGACTTCCCGCCGATGACGCCGTGGTCGATGATCACGTAGTTGCCGAAGCCGCCCTGCCAGCCGGCCTTCACCACGGTGCCCGACTGCGCCGCGTACAGCGGCACGCCGCAGGCGGCGCCCCAGTCGTTGCCGTTGTGCGGGCGCCAGTACTTCAGGATCGGGTGGAACCGCGGGCCGAACGGCGAGCCCGGGCGGGCCAGCACCGGGCGGATGAAGCCCTGTGGGCTGAGGATCATCTGCGGGCCCGAGTTGGCCAGCGGGTAGGTCTTCGGGTCGTGGGACACCACGCCCATCGCGACGAGCTGGGCGATGTCCTCGCGGGACGCCCCGCGCGACAGCTGGTCGGCCACCCGGGCCGCGATCTCGCCCTGGACCTTCTTCTCCTCGTCCAGCAGCGCCTGGTACTCGGCGTTGTCGGCGTCCAGCGCCTGCTGGGCGGCGGCGCGGGCCTGCTCGTCCTGCACGACGAGCGCGGCGACGGCGGCCTCCTGCCGGACGGCGTCCGCCTCGAGCTCCGCAATCCGGGCGACGTTGGCCTCACTGCTGCGCTTGTCGGCGGCGACGCGGGCCTCGATCTCGGACTGTGTGGCCTCGGCCTCGGCGAGCCGGTCCTCGAGGACGCGCAGCTCGGCCATGCGCTGGGCGCTGGTGTCGAAGATGGTGGTGTCCCACTGCAGCCGCTGGCCGATCTCGGCGGGGTTGCGCCCCCCGAGCACCACGGCGATGCCGGTGAGGTTGCCCTGCTTCTGGTACGCCTCGCGCGCGGCCTCGCTGATCCGGCGCTGCTGCTCACGCACGCGGGTGCGGGCCTGCGCGGTGGCGGCCTTCGCCCGGCGCAGGGCCGTGCGCTCACGGTCGAGGTCGGCGGCCAGTTGGGCGTCCAGCGCGCGGGCCCCGGCCAGCTCCGCGCGGGTCGCCTCAAGCGCCGCACGGGCGTCGGCGAGCCGCTGCTGGGACGCCTCCAGCGCGGCGGTGGCCTCGGCGAGCTCACCGGTGTGCTCGTGGATCTCCTGGCGCTTCTGGTCGATCTGGCCGGCCAGCTGGGCCTGCCGATCGGTCAGGGTGTCGGCCGGCGCCGACGGCGCGATGCCCAGGAGGAGGGCGATGCTGAGGGCCCCGGCGGCGAGCGCAGTCGTTGCGCGTCCCCGGCGGGCCGTCGAGCAGGCGGGGGAAGTCACCTGTCGCACGTGCGGTCCCACTTTCGGATCGGTTGCGTGATGCCGAGGCTAGGGCCCGTTCCTGTGTGTGTGGCGTTGGGCGTTCCGCGTGTTGCCCATTCCGGGCACACTGGGCCACACGCCGTCGACAAGGAGGAACCCACCATGACGCACGAACCCGGCCCCCTGGGCGAGCTCGCCGAGAACCTGACCGGGGCCGCCGCCGGCCGCTACGGCACCCACCCGGGTGAGGACCTCACCGACATCGCCGACACCCAGGGCCCCACCGGCCGCACCGCCGACCCGCTGGGCCGCCGCGGCGACGGCGAGACTGACGACGAGCCGCCCATGGTCGACCGCCCCGAGGACGCCGACGGCGCCCCCGAGCTCTGAGGCGTGCTCCTCGACGAACTGGCCGCGACATCTGAGCAGGTCGCGGCCACCCGCTCGCGCAGGGAGAAGGTCGCCCTCCTGGCCGACGCGCTGCGCCGGGCCGGGGCCGACGAGGCCGAGGTCGCCGCGACGTACCTCGGCGGCTCGATCCGCCAGCGCCGCACCGGCGTGGGCTGGCGGTCGCTGGGCACCCTGCCCGCCCCGGCGTCCGCGTCGACGCTGACCCTGCCCGAGGTCGACGCCGCGCTGGAGCACCTCACCACCCTGTCCGGGCCGGGGTCGCAGGGCGCCCGCCAGACCGCCCTCGACGCGCTGCTCGGCCGGGCGACCGCCCGCGAGCAGCAGTACCTGGCCGGGCTGCTGACCGGGGCGATCCGCCAAGGAGCGCTGGCCGGCCTGCTGGTCGACGCCGTCGCCGCGGCGTCCGAGGTGCCCCTGCCCGTGGTGCGACGCGCCGCGATGCTGGCGGGCTCCGCCCCGGCGATCGCCGGCACCGCCCTCACCGAGGGTGAGGCGGGACTGGCCGCGGTGACCGTGCGGGTCTTCACGCCGGTGCAGCCGATGCTGGCGGCGTCCGCGCCGTCGGTGGCCGAGGCGCTGGACAAGGCGGGCCCGGGGCGTCCGGTCGCCATCGAGGCCAAGCTCGACGGGATCCGGATCCAGGCCCACAAGCGCGGCGACGAGGTGCGGCTGTACACGCGCTCGCTCGACGAGGTCACCGACCGGCTGCCCGAGGTCGCCCGGGCCGTGCGCCGGATCGACGCCGAGACCCTCATCGTCGACGGCGAGGCCCTCGCGCTCGACGCGTCCGGGCGGCCACGGCTGTTCCAGGACACGGCCTCCGCGGCGGGCGGCCTGGTGCCGTTCTTCTTCGACGTCCTGCTCATCGACGGCGAGCCGTCGCTCGACCTGCCGCTGGTCGACCGCATCGACCGGCTCGGCGAGGTGGCCCCGGTCGAACTGATGGTGCAGCGCACGATCACGCCGTTCCCGCAGGTCGCCGAGGCGTTCACCGAGCACGTGCTCGCGCAGGGCCAGGAGGGCGTCGTGGTGAAGTCGCTCGACGCCCCCTACGAGGCCGGACGCCGCGGGTCCGGGTGGGTGAAGGTCAAGCCGGTCCACACGCTCGACCTGGTCGTCCTGGCCGTCGAGTGGGGGTCCGGACGCCGCCGCGGGTGGCTGTCGAACATCCACCTGGGCGCGCGCAACGCCGACGGCACCTTCACGATGCTGGGCAAGACCTTCAAGGGGATGACCGACGAGATGCTGCGCTGGCAGACCGAGCGGTTCCTCGCCCTCGAGACCCACCGCGAGGGTCACGTCGTGCACGTGCGCCCCGAGCAGGTGGTCGAGATCGCCTTCGACGGGCTGCAGCGCTCCACCCGGTACCCGGGCGGCCTGGCCCTGCGGTTCGCGCGGGTGGTCGGCTACCGCGACGACAAGACCGCCGCCGAGGCGGACACGCTCGAGGCGGTCCGGGCGCTGGCCCGGCGCGACTGAGAGATCCCGGAAACGGCTCGTGCGGCCCGCCTGGGGCGGGCCGCACGATGCTGTTGTGTCGCTCCTGGGGGTGGAGGGTCACGATGTCGCGGGGTGTTGCGACGGGTCCATCCTCCCACCGTCGGAGGGGTCCCCGAACGGGGCTGGGCAGCCCCGTGCACGGGTCCTCCCCTGCGAAAGGACCAGACGAAAGTGCCACCTTGGTCGCCCCGCCGGGGCCAGATATCGCTGTGACAACGGACGATGGGAAGGGGTCTCCCGCCCAACAAGCGGAATGCCCTTAACATTTGTTATGAGGTCGTTACAACCCCTTGTCCCACGCTGCGCGCGCTCAGTTCTCGCGGCCGCGTCGGAACCGCCGCTTGAGCCGCAGGTCGGCCGGCAGTGCCGGGGCCTTGAGCCGGTCGGTGGTGCCGCGGTAGCCGGCGACGCGGCCGAAGCGGTCCTCGGGGGCGTCGTTCCACTCCGTGCGCAGGCGCAGGATGTCGTCGTGGCTGCGGCCGATGAAGTTCCACCACATGACGATGCCCTCGTCGAACGGCTCCCCGCCCAACAACATGAGGCGCGCGGGGGCGTCCGTCGGGTTGTGGAGGCGCAGGTGGTCCAGCCCCGCGTCGCGCACGCCGAGCACCGCGTTGTCGAGCCGGACCCCGTCGAAGTCGACGTGCCCCGTGTCGACCAGGACGCCGTGCTCGAAGCCGGGGTCGACGGCGGTCTCCCACGTGGCGCCGGGTTCGAGCACGATCTCCGAGCCGAGCAGGGGCGTCTCGGTGTGGATGGGCGACGGCTGGTCGCCGAGGCGTCCGATGAAGGTGCGCGCGCGGACGCCGGGGGCCGGGGCGTCCACCTCGGGCACGAAGTGCTGGAACTCGCGGGTCAGGTCGGCGCTGTGCTCAGGCAGCACGACCCAGAGCTGGACGCCGTGGAGCGCGGCCCGGCTGTGGGTCGAGACCTCGGAGTGGGCGATGCCGTAGCCGGACGTCATCAGGTTGACCTCGCCCGGGCGCACCATCGCGTGCACGCCGCCGGAGTCGCGGTGCTCGATCTCGCCGCTGAACAGCCACGACACCGTCTGCAGCGACGTGTGCGGGTGCGGGGGCACGTCCATGCACGCCCCCTCCTCGGGGCCGTAGTGGTCGATGAAGCACCAGGCGCCGACGAAGGAGCGGCTCATGTTCGGAAGGGTGCGGCGCACGCGGAGGGCGTCCTCGCCGCCGAGGGGCACGTCCTTGGGCAGGTAGGTGTCGACCTGGGTGGGCGGCTGCTGCGCCCCGTGCTCGCAGACGCGGACGTCCGGATCGGTCTCGGTGTTGCTCATGGCCCCTCCTCGTCGATCCGCCCAGCCTAGGGCGTGTCGCGTAACTGGTCTCGTAGGCAGATGATGGTGCTGGCCAGGACGAGGCCGGCGCGGTAGTTGCGAGCGAGTTTGTCGTAGCGGGTGGCGATGGCGCGGAACTCCTTGATCCGGTTGAAGAAGCGTTCCACCACGTTCCTGCCCTTGTAGATGGTGGGATCGAAGGCAGGTGGGCGACCGCCGCGGCTGCCCTTGGCCTTGCGACGGGCGATCT
>NZ_JACJFX010000028.1:0-35963 GCF_014164675.1 Propioniciclava sp. MC1683
CGGGGCCTCCTCACGACTGTGGATAGGCCGAACCAAGGACCACCCTCGTTCGGTAACCCACGAACATGCGCGAGAGAGGCCCTGGCCCGCAACCCCTCACACAAGAGGAGCTGCTCATACCGTCTGAGCCGACGGGGGCGGGGCTAGCATCACCCCGATGACCAGTCCCGCCCCCACCGCCACCGCCCGCCTCACGCCGGCCGTGCGCATGGGGCTGTCGATCGCCGTCGCGGTCGGCCTCTACGGCATCTCGTTCGGCGCCTTGGCCGTCGCCGCCGGCCTGTCGGTCTGGCAGGCGGTCGCGCTCAGCGCGCTGATGTTCACCGGCGGCTCCCAGTTCGCCTTCATCGGCGTCATCTCCGGCGGGGGATCGCTCGCCGCCGCCACCACGGCCGCCTCGCTGCTGGGCCTGCGCAACGCCGTGTACGGGGTCCAGATCAACGCACTCCTGCGGCCCCGCCGGGCGATCCGCCCCTTGCAGGCCCACCTCACCATCGACGAGTCGACCGCCACGGCGGTCGCGCAGGTCACCACCGATGAGCGCCGCCGCGGCTTCTGGGCGGCCGGCATCGGCGTCTGGACCCTCTGGAACCTCTTCACCCTGCTCGGCGCCCTCGCCGGCGAGCGCCTCGGTGACCCGCAGGCCTGGGGGCTCGACGGCGCGGCGGTCGCCGCGTTCCTCGGCCTCCTCTGGCCCCGGCTCACCAGCGGGGACGCCCACGCCATCGCCATCGCCGCAGCCTTCGTGACGCTGGTCGCGGTCCCGTTCGTGCCGGCCGGCATCCCGATCATCCTCGCTGCGGTCGTCTCCGGGGCGATGGCCGTCGCCCAACACCGGAGGGACGCGTGACCGACCTCTGGATCTGGGTGCTGGCTGCCTGCGGCATCGCCTACGCCACCAAGCTCGCCGGGTACCTCGTGCCCGACAGCCTGCTCGACCGCCCGTGGGTCGCGACGGTCAGCGCGGGCATGACCGTCGGGCTCCTCACCAGCCTCGTGCTCGTCAACACGGTCGTCACGGGCACGGCCCTCGTGCTGGACGCCCGCCTCGCGGCCCTCGGGGCTGCTGCGGTCGCGCTGTGGCTGCGCGCCCCGTACCTCGTGGTCGTCGTCGTGGGCGCCATCGCCGCCGCGCTGGCCCGGCTGGCCGGGTTCTGAGCCCGGGCGCTCAGGCCGCCTCGGCGTCCGGCCAGGACACCTCGAGCCAGGGCGACCGCGGGTCGGAGAGCAACCGGGCCACGACCTGGGCGAACACCACGTGCCGCACGTCGTCGGGGCGCCCGCAGGACTGCTCGCCGGCCAGGAACGACTCGGCGAACGAGCCCCACGAGCCGTGCAGCCCGATCAGCAGGTCGGTCAGGGGCGCGGCGGCGGCGAGGGCCTCGGCGCGGGTCCAGTAGCCGACGCCCGCGGCCACGGTGGCGACGTGCAGGCACTCGGCGGCGAGCAGGGTGGCGCAGCTGGCCGAGCGGGGGGCGAGCGAGTGCGCGAGTGCCGAGCGGGTGGTGACGAACGTCTCGGCGCTGACGGCGTCGGTGACGTCGAACTCGTGGTCGAGGGCGGTGCGCCAGCGGCCGACCGGGCCCGGCAGCGCCATCAGCTGGAGCAGGGGCGCGCGACGGCCCTCGCGGGTGGCGGTGGCGAGCTCGAGGCCGACCCGCTCGCGGAAGGGTGCGGCGCACGCGACGGCGAAGCGCTCGGCCTCGGTGGCGCGCATCAGCTCGAGTTCGGCGGCGGCGTGGGCGGACGCCTCGGCGTGCAGGCGGCGGGCGCGGGCGGCGCGGAGCTCGGCGGCGCGGGAGGTGCTCCCGAGGGTCACGAGGTCGGCGACGGCGGCGAGGGTGACGATCGGGGTGCGACGAAGGGGGTGCGTCGTGGTCATGCCCTGATCCTGTGCCCGCCACCCGGGTGCGGGCATCCGACCGCGGGGGGAACCGGGGTGGCCATCGGGATGACCCTGACCCCCGCCGGCCCCGACGAAAGTCGACCCTAGGCGACCGGGGCGCGGTGCTGTCGCTCGTCGACCACGGCCAGCACGAGGGCCGCGAGGACGAACAGCGTGATGGCGAGGTAGGCGCCGGTGAACGCGGTGGTCCAGCCGAGCGGGACCAGCCCGAAGAACACGCCCACCACCATGGCGTTGCCCAGGGCAGCGCCGATGCGCTCGACGGTCTGCTTGATGCCGCCGGCCGTGCCGCCGTGCTCGGCCGGGACGTCCTGCATCGACAGGGTCTGGTTCGCCGACCCGAAGGCGCCCATCGCGAAGCCGTTCAGGGTGAGGGTCGCCGCCAGCACCCACCACGGGACGCCCAGCGGCTGCAGCAGCGCGACGCCCAGGCTGAGCAGCACGCCGAGCGCCATCAGCCCGAGCATCCACACGATCAGGGGGCGGCCGCGGTCCATGACGTAGCGCACCGACCACACCGACGAGAACGCGCTCACGACGGCGTTCGGGAGTCCGACCAGGCCGACGGCGATTGCGGCGACGCCCAGCCCGTTCTGCAGGAACAGCGCCAGCACGGCGAACGAACTGGCCACGCCGAGGAACATCGTCCCGGACACCAGCATCCCGTTGCGGAACGAGCGGTAGCCGAACAGCCCCATGTCCACCATCGGCGCCCCGCCGCGGGCGGCGTAGCGGCGCTCCCAGCGCACCCAGAGCCAGACCAGCACCGGCGCGGCGGGCAGCAGCCACCAGGCCCACGCGGCGTGGGCCATGAAGGGGTACATCAGCGCCAGGATGGCCAGCGTCAGCAGCACCGTCCCGACGGGGTCGAGGTCGAGCCGTCCGGACGCCGCGGGCCCGCCCCCGGCGCGCGCCAGCCGCCGCTTGCGCTCGGTCTCGAAGGGGAACCAAGCGAGCGCGAGGATGATCGCGAGCAGGCCGATCGGGATGTAGATGAAGAAGGCCCAGCGCCAGCCGTTCTCGGGGCCGAGCGCCTCGATGATCGCGCCGGTCAGTACCGGCCCGACCGCCACGGACGCCGAGATCACCAGCCCGAACATGGCGAACGCCTTGGCACGCCCCTGGCCCCAGAAGTACTGCTGGATCATGCCCGTGACCTGCGGCGAGAAGATGCCCGCCCCGATGCCCTGCACGATCCGGCCGACGTTGAGCAGGAACGGCGTGGGCGCCAGCCCGCACGCCAGCGAGGCCGCCACGAACAGGACCAGGCCGACCACGAACCACGTGCCCCGACCGAGCACGTCGCCGGCGCGTCCGGCGGGGATGAGCGAGACGCCCAGCGCCAGCGCGTACCCCGACAGTATCCACTGCACGTCGGTCGGGGTGGCGTCCAGCCCCAGCTCGATCGTGGGCAGCGCCACGTTGACCGCCGAGAGTGCCATCAGCGACATCGCCAGCGGCAGGAGCACGACGGACAGGACCTTCATGCGGTGGAAGGTCCGGTCGGTGCCCTCGACGCGGATGATGTTGGGGTCGGTCACCGGGCCGTTCTATCACCCGGGCACCCACATTCCCAGTCCGGCGTGGCAACCGTCTCAGGGGCGTGCCACAACGGGGAACGCGTTCAGGGGACCAGGGGCAGCACAGCGACCGCGGCCAGCCCGACGACGACGGCGACCGTGAACGAGGCCAGCGTGCCGATGATGAACCGCTCGCTGGCGCCGCCGGCCTGCTGCAGCTCGGGGTAGCGGCCCAGGCCCTTGACCGCGACCACGACCGCGATCAGCTCGGGGCGGCCGGCGATGATCGCCCCGGTGATCGCGACGCGTTCGAGGACACCGACCCACAGCCCGCCGCGCAGCAGCGGCCGCGAGGGCTTCGGCGTGCTCGCCAGGATCGGGACGAGGCGACCCGTGGCGTCCCGCTCGTACTCGGGGAGAATCACCTCGGGCACGCGCGCCCAGCGCAGGACCAGGACCGACACGCCCCAACCCCCCAGCACCGAGAGGGCGAGCGCGCCGACGACGACCAGGGTGGTCAGGAGCAGCGTCATGGGGCCTCCGCACGCTCGAGGAGTCGGACGAGCACAGGGTAGACCGCGCGCTCGACGGCGATGGCCGAGGCGGCCAGGGCCTGCGACACGTTCTGCGGCGAGACGCCAAGGGTCTCGGCGGCGGCGCGCTGGGTGGGGGCGGCGTCCACCGCGTCGACGACCGCCCACTGCCGGTCGGTGCGGCGGCGGAGGAGGGTGCCGATCAGGCCGGCCACCGCCTCGACGTCGGCCGCCACCTCGGGTTGGGACGCCGACACCACGGCGACCCGCACCTCGCCGGCGCCCTTCGCGCGGTCGACCGCGGCGCGCGCGTCGAGCAGGGCCTGCCCGCGCGCCGCCCGCACCGAGTCGGGCAGCGGGGTCTCCACTGGCCCGATGCCCAGGCCGACCGACCAGTTCCCGTCGCGGAGCACCACGAGCAGCGCGGCCAGCACGGCGTCGGCGTCGTCGAGCAGCCCCTGCACCTCGTCGCCGACCGTGCGCTCGAACGGCAGCACGGTCGGGACGGGGGCGAGGCCGTCCAGCAGGGCGGGGACGAGGTCCTCACCCGTCCGCGAGCGGTGCTGGTCGATCGTCAGGGCGAACATGCGTCAAGGATAAGAGGTTGATGATGCAGGATCAACCCGTAGAGGTTGTGACGACGCTCACCCCAGCGGCTGGCGTCCGATCGTGCCGACCAGCGACTCGCGGTAGGCGGCCGACCCGAGCCGGGCCACCGACTCCTCCGCCGCCTCCTGCCGGGCCGAGATGTCGAGCCGGGACGCCGCCTCGGCGTTCGCCGGCTCGGCCAGGAAGTCGGCCAGTCCGAGCGCCGCGCGGTGCGCCTGACGGAGCTCCTCGGTGCGCTTGGCGTCTAGGCGGGCGGCGTACCAGTCGCTGGCGAGCACCGACTCGCGGGTGAACTGCACCCGGAACTGCGGCGAGTCCAGGGTGAGTCCGTCCGCTGTCGAGCCGTTCGCCATGATCTCGAGCAGCCCGCGCAGGGGCGGCACGGCGTCCGCGATCGTGCCGTCGGCGATGTACGCCTGCGCGACCCGCTCGTGCGTGCGCACGATCGTGGCCATGGACTCGGCGAAGGTGTCGAGGTCCTGCCGCTCCGGCGCGAGCATCTCGGGGGTGAACACCGCATCGGGGTGCAGGAAGATGCGCCCGAAGTAGGTGATCGCGAAGGCCTCGTTCATGCGGTAGCCGAGCCGCGAGGCCCGGACGACCTCGCCGCGGTGCTCGAAGTCCTCCAGCTTCTCGAGGTAGCCGCCCTCGATGAGCGTGGACGCCGACCGCTCGTCGTCCTTCATCCGGCTGAACAGCTCGGGGACGAGCATCGAGAAGTCGTGGTCGATGCGCACCTTGGGACCGATCGTGCCGGCCGAGGACAGCCAGCCGTCGTACCCGGTCAGCACGAACGACAGGAACGCCGCGTTGAGGTCGTAGACCGCGGGCAGCGCGTTGAACGGCCCCTTGGTCATCGCGCCCTCCGAGCCCGCGCCCGTCGTCGAGGGCGACTTGCCGGTCATCGAGCTGATGAACTCCATGAAGAGCTCGGGCAGCTCCATGTAGTGCAGCGGGTTGTAGGTGCACAGCGGCGGGACGCCCGGCTCGGCGGCGTTGTTGCGCCGGCCCGCGGCGACGATGTCGACCGGGGCCGGGCAGGGCTCGTCGAGCGGCACCTGCTGGAACAGGTGCAGCGCGATGTCGGCCGTCGCCGTGGCCTCGGGCCGCGACAGGTCGGGGCGGACCTGCAGGTAGCGGGGGTTCTTCGAGGGCTTGCCGTCGACCAGGCGCGGCTCGGAGGAGGCCACGAAGTAGGCGGGGTGCTCGTCGGCCTCCGACTCGGCGACGTACTCGACCAGGTCGGCCATCGGCTCGGTGTAGAGCGAGAACGACTGCACGTCCTCGACCATCGCCCGGGCGTCGTCGCGCGTCAGCGGCTGGAAGTTCGAGATGAACGTGCCCGGCTGGGCCATGTCGAGCTCGGTCTGCTTGTCGTACCCGCGGTGGATGGCGTCGTCGGGCCGCTGGAACAGCAGGCGCTCGCAGTTGGCGACCACCTTGCGCGACAGGCCGGACGCCGTGGCGTCGGCGTGCGGGACGCTCGCGCCGGGCACGACCGTGGACGCCGTGATGTCGTCCTCGGACTGGACCTTGACCGCGGCCGAGAAGTCCGGGCGCAGCGAGAACAGCCGCCACGAGCCGTCGGCCTCGAACCCGACGCGCAGGTAGTTGGCGACGATCGGGTCGCCGTCCAGGCGCAGCGAGTTGCCCTCGCGGCCGTTGATCGTGCGCACGCTGAAGTGGCTGCGCCAGTCGTCGCCCCACTCGGGCCGGTGGTAGCGCTTGACCGTGAAGAGCAGCTCCTTCACGTGGTCGGGGATCGTGCGCAGGTACTCGTTGTGCTCGTCGGAGAAGCTCGGCGAGGGGGTCATCAGCTTGATGACCGAGCCGAGCGAGCGCTCCGGCGACAGGATCGGCCGGTGGTCGCAGCCGTTGCGGGCCGGGTCGGCGAAGCGGTGGCTGTAGTCGCCGTCGACCAGGCGCTGGACGTGGTCCATGTCCTCGGTCAGGTTCGACACCCAGATCGACCCGAACTGGAAGGCGTCCAGGATCGACTTGCTGATCTCGGACTTGCCGCCGCCCGACACGGTGGCCGGCTTGTGGCAGTGGGTGGGCTCGGGAGAGGTGCCCACGAGGTGCCACTGCGTCCGGTCCGTCTCGCGGTGCTTGGCGTGGACGCGGTAGCCGTTCGGCAGCAGGTAGGTCTGCCCGGCGCTGAGCGGGATCGACGCCTCGCCGTCGGGACCCGCCCAGGTGACCGTGCGGTTGCCCAGCGAGAAGCTCGCCCCGGCCGGGACGAGGACCAGGTGGTCCCACTCGGCGTGCTCGGCGTGGCCCTCGCGCTGGGGCAGCCACGCCTCGGGGTCGCGGGCGACCACGTCGGCGACGGTGTGGGACGCCGGGGTGCGGTCGTCGGTCCACTCGCGGCCGAGGTTGTAGGCGGGGAACACGATGGCGCCGCCGGCGTGCTCCTCCTCGGCGTTGCCCAGCAGGTTGGCGGAGTAGGAGATCTGGGTCTTGACCTCCTTCTTGCAGTAGCCGAAGTAGTTGTCGGCGATCACGGTGGCGATGACGCCGCGGGCGTCGCGCAGGCACAGCTTGAACGCCTGGCCGCCGTTGTAGCGCTCGTCCTCCGACTCCCAGCACTGGCCGTCGCGCTTCTGGCGCTCGGTGGCCTCGGAGACGTGGGGCAGGCCCAGTTCCTTCTTGGTGAGGGCGACCAGGTGGGGCGCGAGGACGACCAGGCCGGTGTGGCCGGTCCAGTGCTCGGGGTCGAGGGAGGCGTCGTGCTCGGGCAGGTAGGGGTCGCCGCCGTTGCCGAAGATCGACTCGACGAAGTCGAGGTTGGCGACCATGCCGCCGGGCACGATGAAGCGCACCTCGAGGCTGCGGTCGGGGGTGACCCCCACGACGGCCGGCACGACCAGGGGCCGCAGCAGCAGCGAGACGAAGCACTCGGCGGGCCGGTCGGAGGTGGAGGACCAGGGCAGGCGGAGGGCGTCCGTGGGCGGGGTGAAGGCGGCCGCGAAGATGCGGGAGGCGACGTCGCGGTCGACGGCGATCTTGTCGTCGGGGATGGGCAGGCCGCCCTCGGCGATGTGGAACACGCCCGCGGTCGTGCGGCGGTCGTTGGCCGGGTTGTGCAGCACGCCGTTGACGAGGCGGTAGCTCGACAGCAGGTCGGAGGAGAACTCGTCGGCGTCGACCGGCAGGCTCAGCTGTCGGGCCAGGCCGGGCTGGTCGAGCACGAGGGTGCGTCGCGGCAGGTCGACGGACGCCGCGGCCCCGGCCAGGTAGTCGTCCAGGAAGTCCTGGATGCGCTGGTCGGTGGGGGAGAGGCGGTCGGACAGCCGACGGGACATCTCGCGCTGGCGGGCCAGGAGCGGGGCGATGGTGGTGTCGGAGGTGAAGTCGTCCGCGTCGACCATGGGCTGGCCGATGAGGGCGAGGCGGAGGTTGATGGCTGCAGTGGAAGCGTCCATGCTTCTAGTCTCCCTGACAATCGTGATGCTGGCGAGGGGTTTCATCCGTTTGGTCCCGATCGGGTGCGGCGCGCCCGGTGTGCTGGGCGGGATCCGTTTGCCAGACTGGGACGTCGTGAGAGGAGGCCCCGTGGCCCAGGCCCGCAGCATCGTCGTGCTCCACCCGACCTCGTACCGGGAGTCGAAGGTGGTGGGCGAGCACCTCCGCGACGGCGACGTCGTGCTGCTCGACCTCACCCGGCTGGACGGCGACGACATGCACCGGCTGGTCGACTTCGTCTCCGGCCTGGTCTTCGGCCTGCAGGGCAACATCGACAAGGTGACCGCCTACGTCATGCTGCTTGTCCCCCCGGGCGTGACCGCGATCGACGACGAGAGCCACCTCACCGGGTCCTTCTACAACCAGAGCTGAGCCCGCGGCGTCCACGCCCGAAGCCTCAACCCGATCCTGAGAGTTCCTTGGGAATCCTTTGACCTGTCCTCAGGCGTCCTGACACCCTCGATGCTGGCCACCCCCAGCCGATCGACAGTGAGGACGACCATGGTTTCGAAGCGACTGGTGGCAGGGGCGACCGCGCTCGCGATCGCGACCTGGGGCACGATCGTCGCCGGCAGCCTGGCGATGTCGCAGGCCGGCGCGACCGAGTACCCGGTGTGGGACCAGGTGGCCCAGTGCGAGTCCGGCGGGAACTGGTCGATCAACACGGGCAACGGCTACTACGGCGGCGTCCAGTTCTCGCTGTCGACGTGGGCCGCCTTCGGCGGGCGCGAATACGCCTACTACCCGCACCACGCCAGCAAGGAGCAGCAGATCGCCATCGCGCGGCGCACGCTCGCGGTGCAGGGTCCCGGCGCGTGGCCCACCTGCTCGGTGAAGGCCGGCCTCACCAAGGAGAACGGCGGCGCGGACCGCGACGCCCAGCCGGAGGGCGACGGCGGCTCGACGCCGGCCCCGGCTCCCAGCGACGAGCTCACCGTCAACGGCGACCTCGACCGCCCGACCATCATCGCGATGCAGGAGTGGGTCGGCACGACCCCCGACGGCATCTGGGGCCCGGCCACGACCCGTGCGCTGCAGACCAAGGTGGGCGTGTCCGTGGACGGCGTCCGCGGCCCGGAGACCAACCGCGGCGTCCAGCGCACGGTGGGGGCGACGGTTGACGGCATCTGGGGCCCGGCCACGACCCGTGCCCTGCAGACCTACCTGAACAACCTGGGCTGAGAGGCTGCGGCTGCGGGAGGAAGGGGTGACCCGGAGCCACCCCTGACCCTCCCCTTGAGCCGCTTCCCGGACGCCTCGCGCGGGGGGATCATGGAGCCATGACTGATCCTCAGGCCCAGAACTCGATGCCGGACCCCCAGGGCGGGAAGCCCTGGGCCAACCCCATGGACGCGCCCCCGCCGTTCCCGAACGCGGGGCCCTCCTACAACGCGTACTCCAACCCGTACACCTCCACCCCGAACCCGGGCTGGACGCCGTCCCCGAACTACGGCGCCCCCCAGCGCACCAGCGCCGACGAGCGGATGTGGGCGATGCTGGCCCACCTGTCCGCCCCGATCGCCGCGGTCGTCTCGGCCGGCTGGCTCACGATCGTCGGCCCGCTCGTGGTCTACCTCACCCAGAAGGACCGCTCGCACTTCGTGCGCAACGCCTCGGCCGGCGCGTTCAACTTCACCCTCGCGATGTGGCTGGTCAGCCTGATCGGCTGGATCCTGACCTTCACCATCATCGGTGCGATCGTTGGTGTCCCGATGATCCTGATTGGCGCCTTCGGCTCGATCGTGCTGGGCATCGTCGGAGCCATCAAGTCGTGGAACGGCGAGTCCTACACCTACCCCTGGCAGCTGAAGGTCCTCAACTGACCTGACCTGACACACCCCGCATGACGGCCCGCGGGCTCACCTCGGAAGGTGGGCCCGCGGTGCCATGCGTGGACCGTGTTGCGGGTGCCGTACGCCGGCGAGTTCCAGCAGGCGCTGCACCCGGTAGCGGTGCCCGGCGTACGGCTGCAGCAGTTCGGCGGCCGCGTCGTCGTCGGTCTGCTCGCCGACCAGGGCCCACCCGATGCTGCGGGCGACGTGGTAGTCGCCCAGGCTCACCGCGTCGGCGTCGCCGTGGGCGCGCTGCCGCACCTCCGCGCTCGTCCAGCGCCCGATGCCGGGCACCGAGCGCAGCCGGGCGTCGGCGTCCGGCGCGCCGAGCGTGCGCTCGAGGCCGGACGCCACCCGCGCGGCCCGCTGCAGGGTCACCGACCGGGCATGGTCGACCGGCAGCTGGAGCCATTCCCACGACGGGATCGCCCGCGCCTGCTCGGCGGTGGGGGACAGCCGCAGCCCCAGGTCGGCGCCGGGACCGGGGGCAGGGACGCCGTACCGGCGGACCAGCCGGCGCTGCGCGCCGAAGGCCTCCTGCCCGGTCACCTTCTGCTCGATGATCGCCGGGAGCAACGCCTGCCAGACCACCCCGCCGCGCCCGACCCGCCAGTGCCGGTGGGCGTGCCAGGCGCGGGCCAGCACCGGGTGCCCGGGCAGCGGCTCGAAGCCGGCCGGGTCGTCGTCGGCGCCCAGCAGCGCGGGGAGGCTCGCCAGCGCCCAGTCGGCGCCCTCGCCCCACGCGGCCGCCTCGACCACGCCCAGCCCCGCCCGCGGCAGCACCCGGAGGGTCGCCGGCCCCGCCGGGGTGTGGAGCGCTCGCCAGTGCCGGCCAGCCTCGTCGACACGGTAGGTCGGGTCGCCGGCGCCGCGTCGCCAGGTCGACCAGATGGACGCCACCGGACAGGGCCAGGCGGGCGTCCAGGTGCGGGTGCGTTCGGTCATGTCGACGGCGTGGCCCGGAAGGCCCGCCGGGGCGTGGGAACGCTGCCGCTGTGGGCCGGGTTGTCCAGGTCGCGCAGGCGCCCGGCCGCCTCCAGCAGGGACGCCGTGGCCGCCCGGTCGTCGTCGGCCCGGCCGTCGGCCACGGGGTAGCTCGGCGGGACGTCGCGCGCGACCAGGTCGGTGTAGTGCGGCCAGTTCTCGCGCACGTCGTGCAGCAGGTCGCCGAGGCCCGCGGTGGCGGTGCGGTAGCGGATCCAGCGGTGGTTGTCCCAGTCGAAGGACTCAAGGAGCGCAGCCCCCTCCTCGCCGCGGCGGGCGACGTCGGCGACCACCTCGGGCGGCATGGTCAGGTGCAGGCCCCCCGCGTCCTCGGGGATGCGGACCTCGACCACCCGGTCGCGGTTGCCAGCGGCGGGGACGGTCAACGCGTCGCGCCAGTCGACCAGCACGCCCAGGATCGCCTCGACGAACTGGCCCGCCCCCGTGATCGGGCGCACGCGGCCGAGGATGCCGGAGTTGTTCGTCACCGGACGGAACGCCACCGTGTCGGGGAAGTCGGGGTGCGGCGCCTCGAGCGTGACCCCGAAGGTCGGGTGGCCGGGCAGGGGCGCGTCGAAGAACTCCAGCGGGAAGTTCGAGGTCAGCCCGCCGTCGGAGAACCACACCTCGCGGTAGGCCCAGTTGCCCTCGGCCCGGTAGCGGTCGAGCACCCACATCGGGACGGCGCTGACCACGCCGGGGAACGACAGGCTGAGCCGCACGCCGACGACGACCGGCACGTCGGACGGGTGGGGCAGCTGGCGCAGCCGGGTGCCCGGGTGGTGTGGGCAGTGGTCGGGGATGGGCGTCGGCTCGCCGTCGATGCGCTGGCGCTGGGGGTGGGCCGGCTTCGACGCCTCCTCCAGCGCCGCGACGACGCGTGGGGGGAACCACCCGGCCCAGCACGTGGGGCACCAGTGGAAGATCCGCGTGGTGAACGGGAACGTGTAGGGCCGCCGCAACGACAGGCAGGTCGTCATCACCTGCAGGTCGACCCGCGGGGAGAACGCCTCGAGCTCCACCGGGTCGACCACCCGCTCGGCGCTGCCCAGCCGGAGCCGCCGGTGCTGCTCGACCGCCTCGGGGCCCCAGAGGTCGCCGAACGTCAGCACCCGCCCGGCGGGGAGCCCGGCCACGGCGTCGAGGGTGTCGGTGAGCCACTCCGTGAGCGCCCCGCCCGGCTCGGTGCCCTCGGCCGGGTCGGTCAGCCCCCGGACCAGCCCGTACCCGTTGTCGACCATGCGCTCGACGCCGACCCGGACGAACCACCACAGCGACGCGAGGGCGACGATCCCGGCCAGCAAGACAGCCAGGAGCGTGCCGGCGACCAGGGCGGCCCACGGGGCGGCGCCGCCCCACGCCCAGACCGCCAGCCCTAACCCGACCCCGGCGGCCAGGCACAGGACCAGGCCGGGCCCGAGGCGTCCGGACGTGCCGGCCACCGCGTGCCGCAGCGCGGGGCCGACCTTGCCGCCGACCCCGCGCCGGTCGACCAGGGCGAGCACCGCCGCGAGGTGGTGGCGTAGGTCGTGCCGCGGCGCGAACAGCCCCGGCAGGCCGTGGGCCAGCGTGTCGGGCATCGTGTGCAGGAGCTCGAACCCGGTCGGGCCGTCGCCCGCGGGTACGTGGCCACCCGCCCGCTCGTGGCGGTCGAACTCGGCCGCCGCGGTGAACGCGGCCGCGATCGCGCCGGCGGAGGCGCCGCCGATGCGCACGAAGCGGTGCCGCCGGGCCAGCCGCGTGACCAGGTGGGGGTAGACGATGCCGCTCGTCACCCCACCCTTCATCACGAGGTCGCAGGGGGTCGGGGTGGTCATGCGCGAAACCCTACGAGCAGCCGCCGACAAAGAGAACGCCCCCTGCGAGGATGGGCGCATGCCCACGCTCACCCACGTCTGCGTCGTGCACGCGCTACTGCCCGACGACGGCCACTTCGGCGCCACGGCGATCGACAAGCGGCCGGTGTCCGGCCCGGTGCAGGTCAACCGGCTCAACGTGCGCGGCGACGTGCAGGTCGACCGCAAGCACCACGGGGGCCGGTTCCGCGCCGTCTACGTCGTCGCCGACGAGGACGCCGCCGTCATCGAGGCCGAGCTCGGCCGTGCGATGCCGGTCGGGTGGATGGGCGAGAACTTCCGGGTGACCGGAGCGGGGTCGCTCTCCGACGTGCTGGTCGGCGAGCGCTGGCGGGTGGGCGGGGCCGAGATCGCCTTCACCGAGCCGCGGGTCCCGTGCGCCACCTTCGCCCGGTTCGTCGGCGAGCGCGGGTACGTCAAGCGGTTCACCACGCTGGGGCGTCCGGGCGGGATGTGCGAGGTGCTCACGCCCGGCCCCGTCGAGGCCGGGCAGGCGATCGAGGTCGTCCACCGACCCGCACACGGGCTCACCCTCGGGATGGCGTTCGCGAACCGCTACCCGCCGGACGTGGCGGCGGCGTTCCTCGCCGAGGTGCCCGAGGCCGACATCACGCCCGACGTGCTCGCGAAGGCGAGGGCATCGCTGGCCTGACGTGGCCCGGTGTGGTCGGATGGGTCCATGGGACGGCAGGACTGGCAGGACATGCTCAAGCACCGCGTCTCGCGGGTGGCGCACGGGACCGGACGGCGTCCGGTGCTGCAGGCGGCCTACGGCGGGTTGATCGGGGTCGAGTCCGCGGCTGCCGCCGCGTGGGCCGGACGCCGCGGGCGCGGCCCGGTGGACCCCGGCACCCTCACCCTGGTCGTCAAGACCTTCGAGCGGCCCGCCGTGCTGCGGCGCATGCTCGCCAGCGTGCGGAAGGTGTTCGCGGGGCCGGTCGTGGTCGCCGACGACAGTCGCACCCCGGGACGGGTCGACGACCCTCGCACCACCGTGCTCGCCCTGCCCTTCGACACAGGCATCGGGGCCGGCCGCAACGCCCTGCTGGACGCCGTCGAGACCCCGTACGTGTTCATGACCGACGACGACATGGTGCTGCTGCCCGACTTCGATGTCACCCGGGCCATCGACTACCTCGAGCGCAACCCGCAGGTCGACGTGGTCGGCGGGCGGGTCGTGCACCTGCCCCTGTGGCGCACGGCCGACTACTCCTCGGCCGCCCTGTACGCCCAGCGCGGTGAGCCCAAGGTGCGGCAGGGGACGCTCATCGACGGCCTGCCCGTGGCGTACAAGGTGCCCAACTTCTACATCGCGCGCACGGCCTCGGTGCGCTCCATCGGCTACGACGACCGGCTCAAGCGCGTCGACCACAACGACTTCTTCACCTCCGCCTACGGCCGCCTGGTCTGCGTCGTCGACCCGGCGATGGTGTGCCTGCACGCGCACTCGTACTTCGACGCGCACTACCAGGGATTCCGCATGAACACCGCGGCCGACCTGGCCTGGATCGCGCAGAAGTGGGGCGGCCACGATGCGAGCCTGCCGACCGCCGAGGGCGGGCTCACCGCCGGCCAGCGCCTGGCGTTCCACCACGCGGCGGTCGAGGTGGTTGCGCGCGACCTCGGAGTGACGGTGGTGCACGGGGGCGGGCCCGACAGCGAGGCCGTTCGGATCAGCGTCCCCGGCGATGCGGAGCCGCTCCTGGCCGTGCTCGGCACGATGGGCTGGCGTGGCTCGCGGGGCCACCTCACCCACCCGCTGTGGGGCGACCTGCAGGTGCACCCCGCCGGCGAGGGCGTGGCCGACACCGCCCCCGCCAGCTTCACCGGCATCACGGGCCTGGCCGTGGAGGCCGGGCGCTGGCCCGTGCCCGAGGCGGGCGGCGACGTGGGCGGGCCCGCGGCGTCCGGGATTCGTCGCTCGCCGCGTGCGGGCTGGCTGGACGCCGGCGAGATCGTGCTCGCCGCGGCCCTGCCCGCCGGGCCGGTGCTGACCCTCACCTCGCCGGGTGACCTGGTCTTCGCCGGCTTCGGTCCGGGCCGCCGCCCGGCCGACGAGGTCGTCGCCGAGGTGCTGGCCGCCTTCGACGACCCGCCTGCCGACGCGGCCGAACAACTGGACGGTTTCGTGCGCCTTCTCGTGGAGCAGGGGCTGCTCGAGCGCTAGCCTCGGGGGTATGGGGGACGCAGCGGGGGCGGCCAAGCAGGCCGCTGACAAGGGCAAGGACGCCGCTCGGACGATCGAGGGATCGAGTGCGTACCAGTGGCTGGTGAAGGTCGGGCTGGTGTTCTACGGCATCGTCCACCTGCTGGTCGCGGTCACGGCCGTGCGCATGGCGTTGGGCCTGCGCGGCTCGGACGAGGAGGCCTCCAACACCGGGGCGCTCCGCTCGCTCGCCGAGACGCCGCTCGGGGCCGGCCTGCTGTGGGTCGTGGCCGCCGGCTTTTTCGCGCTGGTCGTGTGGCAGGCGGTGACGGCGCTGATCGGGTTCCACGAGTTCGACGGGTTCAAGCGGGTCCGCAAGCGCCTCTCGGCGGCCCTGCGTACCGTGCTGTACGGCTACCTCGGCGTGGCTGCGGCCCGGATCGCCTCGGGCCCCGACGTCGAGGACGGGGAGGACGCCCAGGAGTCGCTGTCTCAGGGACTGCTCGGGCTGCCGTTCGGGCAGGTGCTGGTGGGCATCGTCGGGCTGGCCGTGCTCGGGTACGCCATCGCCCAGGTGAGCAAGGCGTTCCGCACGTCGTTCCATGACGAGCTCGACACCACCCTCACCGGCGCCAAGCTGCGCCTGACCCAGGCCGGCTTCGTCGGCAAGGGCATCGCCATCGGCATCGTCGGCGCGCTGTTCCTGTGGGCGGCGCTGGACGCCGACGCCCAGAAGGCCGGCGGCCTGGACAAGGCACTGCAGCAGGTGCTGCAGCAACCCCTCGGGATGTGGCTGCTGCTGGCCCTGGCCCTGGGCATCGGCGCCTACGGCATCTACTGCTTCTTCTGGGCCAGACACCCCAAGCACGCCTGACCGGACGACGCCCCACACGGGTCCGGGTGGGGCGCGACTCAGTCGTCCAGCTCGCACCGGATCGCGGTCGCCCAGTCGGGCACCTCGGGGGCCTCGTCCCCCCGGCGGAGCAGCAGGGCCACCACGACCGCGCAGCCGGCGGGCGGCGTGGCGGGCCACGGCGTCCACCCATCGGTCAGCACCACCGCGAGGGTCGGGCGCGGGCGCACCTCCTTGAGGGCAGCCATCGCCGCCCGGAGGTCGGTGCCGCCGCCCCCGTGCAACACGGCGTCCCGTGCGCGCCGCACCCGGGTGACCGCCTGCACCGCCGCGTCGCAGGCGATGACCGTGACCGCGGACCCGGCCACCCCGAGCGCGCGCAACGCGCCCTCGACCTCGCCGAGGGCACGGCCCAGCAGCGCGTCGTCGACCGAGCCGGAGGTGTCGACCACCATCGCCACGGTGGGGTTCGGACGCCGCCAGCCCGGCAGGAACAGGCCCGGCGTCGAGGCCGCCCGCCGGTTGGGACGCGTCCAGGTGGTGTGGGTGCGCCCCGACGTCCAGCCCACCCCGCGCCGGACGGCCTGGGCGAGCAGCTGCTCCCATGGCAGGGTCGGCTCGGTCATCCGGCGCACCCAGCGGGCGGCCTCGCCGGGGGTGTCGCCGCGCCCGCCCTTGCGGCCGCGGTATTCGATCGCCACCACCTCGCGGACGCCCTGCGCGTGGCCGGCGTCCACCAGGCCCACGTCGGCCTCGGGCGGAAGCTCCCAGGGGCGGGGGAGGCCGTCGACCGAGCTGCCGTGGCCGTGCTCGTCAGCGGGGTGCTCGTCGGGCTCGGGCTTGGGGTCGCCGGCGGGCAGGCGGGTGAGCGTGGCCCAGTACTCCTCGGCCGGACGCCCCGGCGGCAGCTTCCCGGGGTGCCCGGCGCGCAGCGCCCCGGCGTTCGCGATCAGGTCGGCGGACGCCACCCCCTCGGGGGACAGCGTGTCGAACAGGGCCAGGTCGGTCGCCCGGTGCCACGCGGCGCCCGTGGCGCGGTCGACCCCGACCGAGCGGGCCCGCCCGGCGTGGTCGAGCAGGAGGTGCCAGAGCTCGTGGGCCAGGTCCCGGGCCAGCGACTCGACCTCGACCGACGCCGCCCAGTCGGGGTTCACGTACAGCCGCCAGTGCTCGTCGGACGCGATCCGCGGCACCTCGGTCGTCTCAACCGTCACCAGGGCGTACAGGCCGCGGGCGAGGTAGGGGAGCCTGGCGCCGGCGTCCGCGATCAGCCAGAGCTTGGCCGCGGCGACCGCGTCACCGGCGCGCCGCACGGCCGGTCCCCGTCCCTCCCGATCCGGTGGTGCCCGGGCCGGACCCCGCCCCCGGCAGCAGCCCGGCCAGCGCCAGCACCGACGCGAAGACCTTCACCTCGGGCGGCAGGGCCGCACCCGCGGGCCGCGTGCGCAGCAGCGCCCGGACCGCCGGCACCGCCGGGTCGACGCCCGCCTGGTCGGCCGCGGTGCAACAGGCGACGACCGCGGCCGACCACGCCTGCGGCGTCCCGGCCTGGGTGGCTGCGCCCACCACGCCCTGCAGCGTGACGTACACGTGGTCGGCGCGGGCCCCGGTGAACCAGGCGCCGGTGGGGTCCTCGAGGATGGCCCGGCTGTCGGGCAGGTCCTGCGCGGCGGCCCACGCGAGGAACTCGTGGGCCGCGGCCCCGCCGACGCACCCCGCGACGAGCAGCCGCACGACCGCGTCGGACGCCTCGACCGCCCGGGCGAGGGCGACGAGCCGGGCCGCGTAGTCCCAGGTGCGGGGCGTCGGGAACGCCCGGCCGCGGTCGACCGCGGCCTTCGGGACCGAGCTCAGCTGGCTCGACCGCGCCCGCAGGAACCCCGAGACCAGCACCCGCTGCGCCAGCAGGTGCCGGTCGAAGTCGTCGGGCAGCGCGTACACCGGCATCGTCGGCCACGCGCCGGTGACGAGCGCCTCGGAGTAGACCTCCAGGGGCAGCTCCCAGTCCAGGTGCACGAACCGGGACGCCGTGGGCGCGGCCAGCTCCCACCCGGCCGCGGCCACGTCGGCGGGGTTGGCCGCGGCGAGGAAGCTCACGGTCGGCGGCAGCTGCAGGGCGCCCACCTCGTAGTGGGTCAGCGGGCGCAGCGCGGCCGCCTGCAGGGCCGGTGAGGCGGTCGAGAACTCGTCGAAGAACGCGATCGCCGGGCCCGCGTGGTCGCGCAGGCGCACCGCCCAGGCGGGCGGGGCCAGGTCGACCCGGCCGTCGACGAGCACGGGCAGCCCGGCGAAGTCGGAGGGCTCGTAGTGGCTGATGATCAGCGTCTCGACGTGCCACCCCGCGGTGCGGGCCGACTCGATCGCCGCCGTCTTGCCCTGCCCGGGGTCACCCCACAGCAGCGCCGGGATGCGGGCGGACACGCAGATGCCCACCGCCTGCAGGAGGTTCTCGTAGCCGGTCCGGTTCATCGGGGTACCTCCAGGTGGATGGTGGGCGTGCGGGTGGCGGAGAGGTGGGCCACGGCATCCGGGGCGGTGCCGTGGCGGGCGAGCGCGAGCGCGGCGGTGACGGTGTCGACCGCGAGACCGCGCTTCGCCGCGAGGCCGACGGTGCGGGCCACGGCCGCCGGGGCGGGGGCGCACCGCGGGTCGAGGGCGGCGTGGGGGTCGTGGCGGTACAGCTCGACCAAGTCGCGGACCGCCGGCGTGGTGCCCGACTCCTGCCAGCGGCCCAGGACGGTGGCGGCCCGCGGCACGTCGACGCCGGTCTCGGACGCGTACGCCTTCGCGTGGACGAGGTCGTAGGCGTCGCCGGCGAACACGCGGTCGATGGTGGCGAGCGGCACTCCGGCCTCGACCCAGGCCAGCCGTTCGTCGGGGCGCCGGGCGTCGCGGGGCGTCCGGTGCTGGGCTGCCCAGGCCAGCACGACCGGGCCGTGCGGGACGAACTTCTCCAGCACCGCCCACTCGCGCGGCGCGTAGAGGTGGGCGACCACGACGTGGGTCGGGATCGGGATGCCGGTGGGGGACAGCTGGCGGCACAGCTCGGGCACCAGCGCGAACGGGACGCCGGCCGCCCACAGCCGGTCGGCCGCGTCGGGCTCGGCGAGCAGCCCCTCGGCCGCGGAGCGCGGCAGCGGGTTGGTCCCGCCGGCGGGCACCGCGAACCCGAGGGCCTCGACGGTCGCGGCGAGGCGTGCGGGGCTGGAGCGCCACGCCTTCGCCCAGTGGCCGAGCGAGCGCAGGTGCTCGGCCGCCTGAGCGGCGGTCGGCCAGGTCTCCTCGTCGCATGCGCAGCCGGCGGCGGGGGCCAGCGCCGCCCAGTGGGCGGTACCGACGTTGACGACGTCGGCGGGCCGGGTGCGGAGCGTGTGCTCGAGGAGGCCCCACGCCGCCGGCAGGTCGTGGTCGGCCAGCTCGACGCAGGTGAGGTGGCCGCCCAGGGCGACGCCGATGCGCTCGAGGTCGAGGTCGTGGGGGGTGGTGAGCCGGCCGTCGGCGTTCACCGTCACGTCGTGGACGGTGGGTTTGCCCCGGGGGGCGGTGCGGCAGTTGACCCTGATGGTCAGGCCCTCGGGCGGCACGATCGAGGGGGTTCGCGGCTCGTCCATCGGCCCACCTCGTTTCGAACAGGCGTTCGCTGGGGCATCGATCAAACAACATCGATGGGATTCGCGTCAAAGGGCCCTGTGGGATCGCGTGTCACGCCACCCCACAGGGCCCGGTGGGTCAGGTGTCGGCCTCGACGTCCGGGTGGATCAGGCCTCGGTCTCGTCGACCAGGGCGCGGTAGACGTCGCGGCGGGCGCTCGTGAGCACCTCGGCCAGGCGCTCGCGCTGGGCGTCGGACGCCGTGCGCGCGGCATGGCGGACGGCCTCGGCGAGGTCGCGGGTCAGGGCGTGGAGGTCGGGGCCGGCGGCGTCCGCGGCGTCCCGCTGGAACGGGTTCGGCCAGGTGGCGCGGCTCTCCTCGACGTGCTGGACGCCGGTGGGGGTGAGGCTGGCGAGCTTGCGCCCGTCGGACTCGGCCAGGGTGACCAGGCCCTCGTCGGAGAGCACGGCCAGGGTGGGGTAGATGGCGCCGGGGCTGGGGGTCCAGCGACCCTCGGAGCGCTCGGCGATGGTCTGCATCAGCTGGTAGCCGTGCATCGGCTCCTCGGCGAGGAGCGTGAGGACGGCGGCGCGCACGTCGCCGCGCTGGGCGCGTCGGCCTCGGCCTCGTCCGCCACCGTGACGGTGGCCCTCGCCACCGCGTCGGGGGCCTCCGCGGCCCTCGTGGCGTCGCCCGCGGCGCGGGCCCTGGGGGTTCATGTCGTTCATGTCGGGGTTCATGGTGGTTCCTTCCGGTTGTCGTTCACCATGAAAGTAACGATATATCAAAACATGTCACGACGCAAACTCAAGCCCTCGGCGTCCGCGTGGCCAACCACCCGAAAGGGTGCTGACAAGCGATGATGCCGCCTCCTAGCGTGTTTCGGGAGGCCACACGTGCCGTGTGGCTGCCAACCCGAAGGAGAGCCAGATGTCCTCGTTCAACCAGGACCCTTATCGCCCCGTGGGTGACCCGACCGTGACGTCCACGGGCGAGACCGGGGAGCGCGCCCGCGCCGCCGCCGACTCGATCGCAGGCCCGGCCGGCGACGTGAAGGACACCGCGGTCGCCGCGGGGAAGGACGTGCTCGAGACCGCGAAGCACGAGGCCGGGCAGGTCGTGGGGGAGGCCAAGACCCAGGGTCGCCGCCTGCTCGACGAGTCCGTCGGTGAGCTGCGTGGTCAGGCCGAAACGATCCAGGCCCGCCTCGCCGACACCGTCCAGGCGCTGACCGACGAGCTGTCCGCCATGGCGTCCGCCCCCGACGCGAACGGCCCGCTGGCCCAGTTCGCCGGCAGCGGCCGCGACCTCGGTGACCGCGCCGCCGCGTGGCTGCGCGACAACGACCTCGACCAGGCGCTGCACGGCGTCCGTCGGTACGCGGCGCGCAACCCGTGGGCGTTCCTCGCGATCGCCGGCGGTGCCGGCCTGCTCGCCGGACGCCTCGCGCGCGGCCTCCGCGACGCCGACCAGCCCGACGAGGTCGGCACCTACCGCCGCCAGGCGCTCGGCACGACCGAGACCTACGCCTACGACCGCGTGGCCGAGTCGACCACGTACCCCGTGGCCGGGACGATCACGTACCCCACGCCCACGACCCCCGTCGCCCCGACGTACCACGGCGAGGGTGAGGTCGGCGAGGTGGCCCCGTTCACCGAGGGTGGCCCCACCTTCGACGACCCGCGGGGCAAGGCATGACCGAGCAGATCCCAGGCAGCGGCTCCCATGCCGCACCCCGGACACCCGCGGACCGCGCGCTCGCGCAGGCCGTGGACGCCACGGGCACGTACCACGGTGAGGACGACCCGCGCTCGCTGGGCGACATCGCCAGCGACCTGCTGTCGGACGCCTCGACGCTGATCCGCCAGGAGGTGGACCTCGCCAAGGCTGAGCTCCAGCAGTCGGCCACCCGCGCCGGCAAGGGTGCGGGCCTCATGGGCGGGGCCGGCGTGGCCGGGGGGTTCGCCCTCCTGTTCGCCTCCCTCGCCGCGTGGTGGGGCATCGCGGTCCTGATCGGGACCGTCGACAGCCCGGCCCTCGGCTGGTCCGGCCTCATCATCGCGGTCGTGTACGCGATCGTCGCGCTCGTGCTGCTCTCGATGGGCAAGGGCGAGTTCAAGCGGGTCAAGGGCCTGCCCCGCACCGCCGAAACCGTCAGCAAGATTCCGAACGCCGCCACCGGCAACGAGGAGAAGAACCGATGGCCAGCAACCCGGACGACATCCGTCGCGACATCGAGCGCACCCGCGCCGACCTGAGCCACAACGTGAACGCGCTCGCCGACCAGGCGAACCCGGCCAACATCGCCCGCCGCCAGGTGGACAAGGTGACCGGTGGGGCGCGCGACCTCAAGACCCGCATCTTCGGCGACCCGCACGACCCGTGGGATGACGGCGCCGTCGGTGACGTGCAGCACCGGGCCGCCGGTGCCGTGGAGGACGCCCGCTTGGCCGCCGCCGGTGCGGTCGAGGACGCCAAGGGCGCCGTGCAGGACGCCCCCCGCCAGGTCCGTCGGCAGACCCAGGGCAACCCGCTCGCCGCGGGCCTCATCGCCTTCGGCCTCGGCGCCCTCGTGGGTGGTCTCGTGCCGTCGACGCGCGCCGAGCAGGACTGGGTCACCACCGCCAAGGACAAGGCCGAGCCCCTCGTCGAGGAGGCCAAAGCCATGGCCCAGGAGGCGGCGGAGCACCTGAAGCCGGCCGCCCAGCAGGCGGCCGACACCCTGAAGGACGCCGCCACCGCGGCGGGCGAGCACGTCCGTGACGACGCGCAGGTCGCCGCCGACGACGTCCGCAGCCAGGCCGAGCTCGCCGCCGACCAGGCCAAGGCCGACCCCCGCAACCCGCTCTGATCCCATCCCCGGGCGCGGAGCCCGCGCCGAGCGGCGCGGGCTCCGACGGCGGGGGTGGTGCGGGAGGATGAAGTCAGGAGGTGAGGGATGAGCACGGATGTTCGGCCGGCTGAGGCCATGGTCGTCGAGCGCCGCCACGTCGAGGCACACGACCGCGACGGGGCGACGGCGCTCGTCGAGGAGCTCTTCGGCTCGCAGTGCACCTGCAGCGGTGAGGGCGAGACGCACTTCTCGCTGACCTCCGCGACGGCGGGCCCGCTGCGTGCCGACCACGTGTCCTCCTCCCTCGAGGTGTCCCGGGTGGTCGACCCGGCACCCGGCCTCACGATCCTGCACACCGTGCGGGGCACCAGCACGCTGAGCGTGTGGGGGGAGGAGCACGAGGTCCGCCCCGGCGACTCGGTGCTCACCCCGGTGGGCGTCCCCACCTCCCTGCACTGCCGCGGTTTCGAGAAGATGTTCCTCACGATCCCGTTCGACCGGGTGGCGGCGGTGGCCGAGCGCACCACCGGCTGCCGGCCGGGCGGGTTCCGCTTCACCGGGGTCCGGCCGGTCTCGGCCGCCTGGCACCGGCACTGGGTCGGCATGCTGCGCTACGTGTTCGCCACGCTCGCGGCGTCCGGCAGCCCCGCGGCCCACCCCCTGGTCAACGACCAGCTCGTCGAGTCGGCCGCGCTCACCACCCTCAAGGCCTTCCCCAACACGGCGCTCGCCGTGCCGCGCACGCGGTCGGCGCGGGTCAGCCTCGCCACGGTCACCCGCGCCGAGGCGTACATGGAGCAGCACGCGGCCGACCCGATCTCCATCCACGAGGTCGCGGACGCCGCGGGCACGGGCGTGCGCGCGCTCCAGCAGGCGTTCCAGCGTCGCCGCGGCCTCTCACCGGCCGCCTTCCTCCGGGCCACCCGCCTGGCGCGCGCCCACGACGACCTGGTCGCTGCGGACCCCGAGGGGACCACGGGGATCGACGACATCGCCCGGCGCTGGGGCTTCCCCAACCCGCTGCGGTTCGCCGCCGAGTTCCGGGCCACGTACGGTTGCTCGCCCACGGAGGCGTTCGGGTCAGGCTGAGGGCGTCGTCACGCCTAGTCAGTTGCGAAAAGTAGTCCGGTCGACAGATGGAACACCGACCTTGCGTCGGGGTATCCTGACGTCGATCGGGGGGATACATGCGACGTCCGGAACTCACGGAGTTCGACACGCGCGACCCCGAGCGCGCCCGCGAACAGATCGAGCAGGCGTACGCCAGCCACCACTTCGCCGTCACCGACGACGAGGACGGGTTCGAGTACAAGCACCGCCGCATCGACATGGGTGGGGTGCGGATCGATCGACTGAGCCACACCTCCACCCTGGAGCTCGCCGTGGACGCACCCGGTTACCCGATGGTTGCCCGCGTTCTGTCCGGTCGGCTCACCAGTACCACCGAGGGCGTCCCGCGTGAGCTCGGCGCCGGTGACGTCTGCCTGCTGGCGCGACCCCAGGGCCACCACGTCCATCGCCTGTCCTGCGCCACCCTCGAGGTGGTCAGCGTCGACCCGCGGATCTTCGCCCGGCTGGACGCGGCCTCCGTGGAGCGCCTCGACCACCTGGGCGTCGATCCCCTCGACGCCTCGGCGGCACAGGTGTGGGCCCAGGCCGTCGCGTACGTGGCCAAGACCACGGCCGACGACGTGGCCGGCGAGAGCCCGCTGGTGCTGGCGCAGGCCGGGCGCCTGCTCGCCGCGACCCTGATCGCCCTGTTCGACCGTGAGGAGGGCGCGGGCGTCCCGTCGGAGGCGAGCTCCACCTCCGAGACCGTGCAGCGGGCGGTGGAGTTCATCGAGGCCGACCCCACCGCCGACATCGGCGTCGAGGACATCGCGGCGGCCAGCCACGTGACCGCCCGCGCGCTCCAGTTGGCCTTCCGCCGCCACCTCGACACCACCCCGATGGCCTACGTGCGGCGGGTGCGACTGCAGCGCCTGCACCAGGAGCTTCGTCACGCCGATCCCGCCGACGGCGCGACCGTGACGGCCGCAGCGGCACGGTGGGGCTTCCAGCAGATGGGACGCCTCAGTGCGCAGTACCGCGACATGTTCGGGGAGTCCCCCCGGGACACCCTCCGCCGGCCGTAGGGCTTCGTTCTCGTCGGTGTGACCGTTCGTTCGGCGTCCTATCGCCGCCCCCAGTGCATGCGTGAGGCTGGATGCACGTCCTCATCACGGGGGTGAGTGGCACCAGAGCCGCGTTGCGAGGAGGCGACATGATCCACGGAAGTGCACGTACCCAGAGCCGGTCCCACGGTGCGGTCCTGCCGCTGCGCCGGACCATCCGGGTGGCGCTCGTCGACGACTGCGAGGTCGTGGCCCTGGGCCTGCGCCAGCTGCTGGGCGCGCACCCCGACATCGAGGTCGTGGGCGCCGGCGGCATGGCCGAGCGCACTGCCGACGTGCTCCTGTTCGACCCGTGGTTGCAGCGCGACGGCGAGCCGGATGCCGGCCCGCTGCCCCAGGGGCGCGGCGCGCTGGTCGTCTACACGTGGGACACACACCGGGCCCCCGCCGAGCAGACCCTGGGCCAGGGCGTCCGCGGGTGCCTGTCCAAGGCCCTCTCCGGTGACGACCTCGCCAAGGCGCTGCGCCGGATCTCCCGCGGGCACGTCGTGGTCGCGTGGGGCGTGGACCCCGCCGACGACGAGGGGACGGCCGCCGAGCGCGCCGGCCTGAGCCCCCGCGAGACCGAGGTCCTCGGCCTGATCGGCCGTGGCCTCACCAACGAGGCCATCGCGCAGACACTCTTCCTGAGCCCGAACTCCATAAAGTCGCACATCCGCAGCGCCTACCGCAAGATCTGCGTCGAGCGCCGCTCCCAGGCCGTGAAGTGGGTGCACGAGCACGGCCTGCGCCTGGACACGCTGGCACTGCCCGGTCCGGCCGCCTGATCCACCCCTCGCGCCGGGCACGCCACCCCGGACACCAGAACCCGCACCGCATCCTCCCTCCGCGGTGCGGGTTCTGCACGTCCGGTGTAAGCGCAGGTAAAACAACACAAAGTCCCAAGGAACCTCTTGACTCTATGTGGGTTTTGGTTGACGATGGTGCGCAGTGGACGGAGTCGTCCACCCCGGTCGCACCGCTGCGGCCCGGTACACCTGGAGGACGACATGACGCTCACCGACACTCGCGTCGACAAGCCGAAGGGCCCCGGCGCTCGGGCCCAGGTCCAGAAGTTCGGCACCTTCCTGTCGAACATGGTCATGCCCAACATCGGCGCGTTCATCGCCTGGGGCCTCATCACCTCGCTCTTCATCGAAGCCGGCTGGCTGAACCTCGCGGCCGGCGGCACCCTCCCGGCCGACAGCTGGGTCGCCCAGCTCGGAGGCTGGGGCACTCGCATGGTCGACGGGGAGGAGGTCGCCAACACCGGCATCGTCGGCCCGATGATCAGCTACCTGCTGCCGCTGCTGATCGGCTACACCGGTGGCCGCATGGTCTACAACGAGCGTGGCCCCCGCGGTGGCGTGGTCGGCGCGATCGCCACCATGGGCGTCATCGCCGGTACCTCGATCCCGATGTTCATGGGCGCCATGATCATGGGCCCGCTCGGCGGCTGGACGATGAAGAAGATCGACGCCCTGTGGGACGGCAAGATCAAGCCCGGCTTCGAGATGCTCGTCGACAACTTCTCCGCCGGCATCTGGGGCGCCATCCTGGCCGTGGCCGGCTTCTTCGCCCTGAGCCCGGTCGTCACCGGTGTCAGCACCGCGATGGGCGCCGGCGTGCAGGTGCTCGTGAACAACGGCCTGCTGCCGCTGACCTCGGTGCTCATCGAGCCGGCCAAGATCCTGTTCCTCAACAACGCGATCAACCACGGCGTCCTGACCCCGCTCGGTCTGGCGCAGTCGCAGGCCACCGGCCAGTCGATCCTGTTCCTGCTCGAGGCCAACCCCGGCCCCGGCCTGGGCATCCTGCTGGCCTTCATGCTCTTCGGGAAGGGTGCGGCCAAGGCCTCGGCCCCCGGCGCCGCGATCATCCACTTCCTCGGTGGCATCCACGAGATCTACTTCCCGTACGTGCTGATGAAGCCGGTCATGATCATCGCGGCGATCGCCGGTGGAGCCAGCGGCGTCCTGATGAACGTGCTGTTCAACGGCGGCCTGCGCTCCCCGGCGGCCCCGGGCTCGATCATCGCGGTCTACGCGTCGATCACCCCGCAGGGCATCGTGGGCGTCACCATCTCCTGGATCGTCGCGGCCGCGGTCTCGTTCGCCGTCGGCGCCCTGCTGCTGCGCATGTCGAAGGACAAGGGTGAGGGCGACCTCGGCGCCGCCACCGCCTCGATGGAGTCGATGAAGGGCAAGAAGTCCTCCGTCTCCTCCACCCTCGCCGGCACCGGCGCCGCCGCGCTCTCCGGCCCGGTCCGCAACGTCGTGTTCGCCTGCGACGCCGGCATGGGCTCCTCGGCGATGGGTGCCTCGGTGCTCCGCAAGAAGATCCAGGACGCCGGGTTCAGCGACGTCAAGGTGGTCAACCAGGCCATCGCGAACCTGACCGACTCCTACGACATCATCGTCACCCACAAGGACCTGGCCGCCCGGGCCGCCCCCCTCGTGCCGTCGGCCGCCCTGTACACCGTCGACAACTTCATGGGCAGCCCCGTCTACGACGAGGTCGTGGAGGCCGTCAAGGCCGCCAACGCGCCCACGGCGTCCGACGCTCCCGCGAAGCCGAAGCGCAAGAAGAAGGCGCTCGACCCGAACGTGCTGCCGCGCGAGGCCGTGCGCCTGGGTCTGATCGCCGCTGACAAGGAGGACGCGATCCGGATGGCCGGCCAGACCCTGGTCGCCATCGGAGCGGCCGATGAGGGCTACATTGACGGCATGCTCGAGCGTGAGACCCAGGTCTCCACCTTCATGGGCAACGGCGTGGCGATCCCGCACGGCACCAACGAGTCGCGCGGGCACATCAGGAAGGCCGCCCTCGGGTTCCTGCAGTTCCCCGGCGGCGTGGACTGGAACGGCAAGACCGCCTATGTCGCGATCCCGATCGCGTCGAACTCCGACGAGCACGTGGGCATCCTGAGCGCCCTCGCGACCGTGCTCGCCGACAAGTCCAAGGCCGAGCGGCTGCGGACCACCACCAGTGTTGACGAGGTGCTGGACCTGCTGGCACCGGAAGAGGACTGAAGAAATCATGAAGGCATTGAGGTTCTACGCCCCCGGCGACGTGCGCCTGGAGGATGTCCCCGAGCCGGTCTGCGGGCCGAGCGAGGTGAAGATCAAAGTCAAGAACTGCTCCACCTGCGGCACCGACGTGAAGATCCGCAACAACGGGCACGTGAACATCACCCGCGTGACCACGATGGGCCACGAGGTGGCCGGCGAGGTCGTCGAGGTCGGCGCCGACGCCCTGGGTGGCTTCGAGGTCGGGGACCGCGTGCAGGTCATCGCGGCCGTGCCGTGCGGCGACTGCCACGAGTGCCGCAAGGGATGGATGGAGGTCTGCCAGAACCAGACCTCGGTCGGCTACCAGTACGACGGCGGCTTCGCCGAGTACATGGTCGTGCCGAAGGAGGTGCTGAAGGTCGACGGCCTCAACCGCATCCCTGACGGCGTCGGCTACGACGAGGCCTCGGCCGCCGAGCCGTTCGCCTGCGCGATCAACGCCCAGGAGCAGCTCGGCATCGAGGAGGGCGACTTCGTCGTCGTCTTCGGCGCCGGCCCGATCGGGTGCATGCACATCCGCATCGCCCGCGGCGTCCACAAGGCCGGCACCATCGTGCTGGTCGACATCAACGCCGAGCGCCTGGCCATGTCGGCCGAGGCGGTCAACCCCGACCTGACCATCGACGCGTCCAGCGTCAACGTGGTCGAGGAGGTCATGCGCCTCACCGAGGGCCGCGGCGCCGACGTGATCATCACCGCCACCCCGGCCAACATCAACCAGGAGCAGGCCATCAACATGGCGGCCCGCAACGGCCGGATCTCGTTCTTCGGCGGCCTGCCCAAGACCAACCCGATGATCGAGTGCGACAGCAACCTGGTGCACTACCGCCAGCTGCACATCCACGGCGCCAACGGGTCGGCCCCGGCCCACCACAAGCGCGCGCTGGAGTACATCTCCACCGGTCAGATCCCGGTCAAGGACCTGATCACGCGCCACGTGCCGCTGGAGAACGTGCTCGACGCGTTCGACATCGTCGCCAAGGGCGAGGCCATCAAGGTGACGGTCGAGCCCTGACCCTGAGTTGAGTGTCCGCCGTTTGCGGCCTGTCGTTCGTGCGCCATGGCGTGCGTCCGGCAGGCCGCATTCGGCGTACAGGGGGTCAGGGGTCAGGGGCGCGGACGCCGCTCGTGCAACTTCTTGACCCGCTGGGCGAGGTCGGGGTCGGGGCCGTCGACGTGGGCTTGGGGGACGATCGTCGTGATGGGGAGGGTGGCCACGGGTGCAGGCGGGAACCCGAGGTCGGTGAGCCACTCGCCCAGCTGCTCGGAGGACGACGCGTACACGATGCGGCCCAGCCCCACCCACCCGTGCGCGGCGGCGCACATCGGGCAGTGCTCGCCGGAGGTGTAGACGGTGGCTTCTGCGCGCTCGCTGGGGGTCAGGTGGGCGGCGGCCCAGCGGGCGATCGAGAGCTCGGGGTGCTGGGTGTGGTCGCCGCCGGCGACATGGTTGTGGTCCTCGAACAGGGTGTCGCCGGTGGCTGAGACCAGGACCGACCCGAACGGTTCGTCGCCGGCCTCGAGCGCCTGCTCGGCCAGGTCGACGGCTCGGGTGAGGTGCACGCGATCGGCGTCGGTGATGGGCATGGGTCAGCTCCTGTCCAGTTGAGCTTCCAGGGACGCCGCGACGGCCTCGAACTCGGCCAAGGCAGCTGTGAGGTCCTCGACGATCTCGCGAGCGATGACGTCGGGCGAGGGCAGGCTGTCGAGGTCGGTCAGGGAGTCGTCCTTCAGCCACGTGATGTCGAGGTTCGCCTTGTCGCGGGCGACCAGCTCGTCGTAGGTGAAGGCACGGAACCGCTCCGACTCCACGCGTGTCAGCCGCGACCGGCCGGGCGCGTAGCAGGCAACGAAGTCATCGAGATCAGCTCGGCGCAGCGGGTTCTGCTTCAGGGTGAAGTGCTTGTTGGTGCGCAGGTCGTAGACCCACAGCTTGTCGGTCCACGGCTCACCGGGCCGTGCCTGTCGCTTGTCGAAGAACAACACGTTCGCCTTGACGCCCTGGGCGTAGAACAACCCTGTGGGCAACCGCAGCATGGTGTGCAGGTCGAAGTCAGCCAGCAGTTTGCGGCGGATTGTCTCGCCCGCTCCCCCCTCGAACAACACGTTGTCGGGCAGCACCACGGCGGCCCGCCCGTCGGTGTCGAGGATCGTCATGATGTGCTGCAGGAAGTTGAGCTGCTTGTTCGACGTCGAGGCGGCGAAGTCCTGCCGCTCGATCGCCGCGTCCTCGCGGGACTCGCGTCCGTCGGCACCGATGGTGGCCAGCGCCGACTTGCGGCCGAAGGGCGGGTTGGAGAGGACGACCGACCAACGGCGTCCGGGGTCGGCGGTCAGGGAATCACGCACATCGATCTGTGCCTCGCCCGAGTAGGTGCCGATGCCGTGCAGCAGCAGGTTCATGGCCGCCAGGCGGGCGGTGCCGTCGACGAGTTCGTAGCCGTAGACGAAGTCGTCGCGCAGTTTGTCGCGTTGGGTGGGGGTCATGGACGCCGCATCGCGAGCCGCGTGCTCGTGGGCCACGAGCAGGAACCCGCCGGTTCCGCAGGCGGGGTCGACCACGCTGTCGGCCACCGTCGGGTCGATGACGTCGACCATCGCCTGGATGAGCGGGCGAGGGGTGAAGTACTGGCCCGCCCCCGATCCCTTGTCGGAGGCCCCCTTGGCCAGCAGGGATTCGTAGGCGTCGCCGGTGATGTCGGTGCCGGTCCCCGTCCAGTGTTCCTGGCCGATGAGGTCGTGGACGAGGCGCTGCAGCTTCGCCGGGTCCTGAATGCGGTTCTGCGACTTGCGGAAGATGGTGCCCACGACTCCCGGCTCCCGAGACAGACCCATCAGCATCTCGGTGTAGAGGATTTCGAGTTCCAGACCCGAGGCGTCCAACAGGCGCTGCCAGTCGTACCTGGTGGGCAGGATCCGCTCGGGCGCCAGACTCCGGGTCGCCCGCTCATGGGCCATCTTGAGGAACAGCAGGTACGTGAGCTGTTCGGTGTACTCCAGCACGCCCACCCCGTCGTCGCGCAGGACGTCGCAGTAGGCCCAGAGCTTGTCGACAAGGCGGCGGGAGTCGGTCACAAATCGATCCTAGGGTGAGTTCGTCGGACTCGCCCCGCACCCCTGTCAGCCTGCGTGCCTACAATCCGTTCCCAGTGACTCTCGACGTGAGGAGGTGGTCGCATCACCGAACAGTACCGACCGGCTGTAGCGCCCACAGAGGCTGAAGTGGACACCGTCGCGTTCGTCGGGAAGCTCAGGGCCGTCGATCTCGACACCCACCGGCTTCAGGTGACGGATGACACGGGCACGAAGGTCGCGCTGGCCAAGGTCGTCGATTCGGAGACCATCGGACGCCTGCTCAATCAGTACGTTGCCGTGTTCGGCACGCCCGTTCGGGATGACAACGGAAACCTCAAGGCCATCCACGGAGCGCGCGTCGAGCCGGCTCTCGCCTTGCCGCAGGGGGTTGGCTTGGGGGTCCAGGGTTGGGTGAGCCTCGGAGCGCTTGCGGAGGGCCTCGTTGGCCCCAGCTTGCGAGGGATCCCAGATGTCACCGATGACGAGGCAGAGTCATTCCTCACTGCGATTGGCCTCCGATCGTCCTGGGCGCGGTCCTGCACGGGGACGCTCCCTGCGAGCATCACTGACAACGAATCCGACGTTCCCACTCAAGTTGGCAAGGGTCAGCGAGCTTCCAAGTGAGAGGGGGATGAAGTTGGAAGTTTCCCCGTCAGGCACTCACTCTCATCGTCACTCCTCACTGTCATGAGTGACAGGCAGAGTGACAGCGAGAGAGCCCCTCACAGCGTCTCCAAGAAGTTCTCGTCCAAGCGGTAGAGCGTCACCGTCTGTTCCGCTTGGACGCCGACGCCATGGGTCACGAGCAACTGGGCGAGGCGGCGGGTGTCGATCAACTCGATGCGCGCACTGAAGCGGTCGGCCTCCGTGCGCGCCCCGTCCGTGAAGCGTGACGTCGTGATGTACGCGCCGCGGTCGCCCTGCTTGCCGTGCAGGGCGCCGGCGAACTCGTGGATCCGTGGCCGGCCGATTGGACGGTCGACTGCGCAGTGCTTGGCCTGCACGTAGATACGGTCGAGGCCCAACGGGTCCTGGCTGATGATGCCGTCGATGCCCGCGTCCCCGGACGCCGACGTGCGCTCCAGCTGCCCCATCCGGTTGTCGCTCCGCCCGTACCCCATCGCCCCGAGCAACCGGATCACCAGTTCCTCGAACGCGGTCGGGGACAGCGCCAGCGCCGCCTTGAGTACCTCGCCCTCGATGACGGCGCGGTTGGCCGCGACCGCCTCTGCGACCAAGTCACTCGGATTCTTCGGACGCCTCGGGCTGGGGCTCACCTGCCGGGCCGGGTTTCGCCGATGCCGTGCGCGTCTCAGCGGTGGGGCCTGTCCTCTCGCGCTTGCGTTCGGTGAACTCGACGAAGGAGGGAATGCCTCCAACACCTTGTTGTCGATGCGTTCGGGATGGGCCCGCAGCGCGGCCCGGCCCTCGTCTGTGATCGTGATCTGGCCGCGCGTGGGTCGCGTGACGAGCCCGGCCTGGTTGAGGTAGGTCATCGCCCAACCGACGCGAGCACGGGGCGCATGCAGGTCTGGTAGTCCGGAATCATCGCTCTCCTTGGAGCTTTGGCGGCTCCTGTGCGGCTGATGGACGTGGCCGGGTGCCTCGCCCTTCACATGACCAGACCTAGTTGGTGAAAGACCTCAAACGGGTCTCGCCAGGGCACTCCCATGGCGTCACAGGCGTCCGGAATCATCACCCGCTTCTTCGATTCGGGGCGCGGCTGTTCCCGAGTCACGAGTTCATGTCCGCCCGAGTGAGCTTGGGCCACGAGCAGATAGTCCGCCGCCGCGAGGAACTCACTCCGAGCCGCTTGGGTGTAGCCCCGCTGCGGGCTCATCGCCCAGGTGGAGAGGTTTCCCATGCTCGTCACCGCAGCTTGGTCAGGAGCTAGCCAGAAGCCCGTCGGTAGACCTTTTGCCCACGCGGCCAGTGGGTCTTGGCCGGCCACAAGTTCGTCGCGGACAGCCTCGATGGATGCGACCGTGCCGCCCTGGTGCTGTTGGGTCAGCCAGGACCAGAATGTCGGGGCCAGCGACGGAGCGTAGTAGGTCCGTGCCGCCTCGATGAATACGTTGGCGTCGAGCAGGAACATCAGCGACCCTCCAGACGGCTGGCGTACTCGTCGAAGAGTCGAGGGGAGCTGAACGCCATGAGCCGCACGGCATCCGTCACCGGCGTCGCCCCGCGACGCGTCTCGGAAATCAACGCGCGAGACAACCGCTCGCCGATGCGGAACGGCTGATTGTTGTAGAAGTCCCCTCCGGGCGTTCGTTTCGTCTCCCCCAAGAGGGTCAGCAGTCGATCGACTTCATCACGGTAGGCGGTAGCGAAGCCCTCTTGGGGGACCAGACGCACATCTCGCAGCCTGATGAGGACGACCAGGGTGGAGCAACGGTAGTAGGAGGCGAGCCGCTCAAGCTCCTGGGTGCGTGGGGCAGTCGCATCGAACCGGATCACGAGGTCGTCGCGGGGGACGGCGATCTCGGCGGCCACCGTGTCGCACCAGCGCTCGATGTCGGTGGTTGCTTCCTCCAGAGGTTCCCCGCCGACACTGACGCCGGAGTCGCCATGCCACACGTGCGCGAACTCGTGCAGAAGGGAGAAGACTTGTCCGGCCTTGGTGTCGTTCGCGTTGACGAAGACCAAGGGAGCGGTCGCGCTCCTGAGGGTGAACCCCCTGAACTCTTCGCGGTCGAGGAGGCGATGTGTGTTGTTGCCCACCATGGAGGAGAGGACTGCCAAGCCCCCCAACGCTTCGAACGCGCGAACGAGGTGCTTGCGCGCTTCGTCGTTGGAACGCAGCTTGCTCCGTTCAGGAAGGTCGTAGCGGAGGGCGGTTCGGATCAACGCGGCCGCGTCGGTGGGCTCCATGCCGCGCGCGGACCCCACGAACGCCAGCTCGTCCTCGCCCCAGCTGGTCAGATAGTCCTCGAACCAACCTTGGCGTTGCTGGTTGAGATGGATCGTGTCCAGCAACTCTTGGCTGGGTTCAGCGATCCCGGTTCCTGTGACGCGGAAGTCAGGGATGGGGAGTTCGACTGTCGGCGGGGTCTCCAGGAGCAGCATGCCGAAAGGCACGTGGGTGTACGCAGCGAGGTCCTGAGCCTGTTTGACGGTCGGGTGGACGTCCTCCGCCACCCATCGGTCCCAGGCCGGGAACCGCCGACGCATGGCCTCGTTGTCGTGGCGACCGCGCTGTTGGGCCCACTCCAACACCGGCCGGCGTACGGCGACGCGAGCGATGGCCATGCTGTCTCACCTCCCTTCCCTCAAGTCTCGCAGACCCTTCAGACAGGATGACGGGTGACCCGCACGAGCGCATCGACCGACCTGTTCTCGGCCCCGAGAGATTGTCAGCTGAGCGGGGCACGATGTTGGCATGGATACCTTCTGGGGCCTGACTGCCACCGACTGGACTGCCATCTACACCCTCATCACGCTCTTGCTCTGGGTGACTGCTGTCGTCACTGTCGTCTACGCCGCCCGACAGTGGCGCGACACGCGAGCGGCCAACCTCGAGACCATGCGGCCCTATGTCCTGGCGACGGCTGAACCTCTCCTCTCGGATCGGCAGATGTTCGACCTGTCGATCCGGAATATCGGTCAGCGTCCGGCGATCGACGTGCGGGTGGAGATCGACCCTCCGCCACGCCGGTCAAGCGACCCGGCGGAAGGCCCGACACTGGGGAAGCTTCGCATGCTCAACGAGCCGATCGCCATGATCGCTCCTGGGCAGGACATGCGGACCTTGTGGGATGACCACGCAAAGCGTCATGAGGTTGATTGGATATTGCGCTCGGTGAGGGCCGCTGTTCCGCTGGTGGGTGAGCCAGTGTTCCGGTGACCAGTGGGCCACTTCGACGGGGTTGGGTGAGCCGTGGCGCCGTCAGGGGCGGGCCGCGAGATGGCCCGCCCCTGACGCTTGTTCACTCCAGATGGGTGAAGTGCTTGCGCATGGAGTCGTCGCAGTCGAGGACGGTGGCGTGCGCGTTGGTGGTGATCCGGTCGACGATCGCGTCGGCGAGGATCTTCTCTTCCATCCGGTCGTGCCATTGCCCGGGTGGCAGTTGGGTGCAGTAGATCGTGGAGGCGGTCTTGTGGCGCCGGTCGATCAGGGTGTGGAGCTGCTGGACCTGGGGCCGGGTCGGTGGCGTGAGGAACCAGTCGTCGATGATCAACAACTCGACCTTGACCAGGGTGTCGAGGCAGCGCTTCTTGTCGCCGGTGCGTTCGGCGATCGTGATCCGGTCGAACAGTTCGTCCGCCGACAGGTAGAGCACCTTGCGGTACTGCTGGCAGGCCTTGTTCGCCAGGGCGCAGGCGACGTAGGTCTTCCCGGCCCCGGTGGGTCCTTGCAGGATGACGTCTTGGCGTTTGACCAGGTAGGAGCCGATCGCGAGGCGGGCGATCAGTTCGCTGTCCACGCTGCGTCCGGGCATGGCCTTGAGGTCGGCCAGATCAGCTCCGGGTTGCGCCAGGCCTGCTTGTCGGCGGAGCCGGTGCAGCTTGCTGTCCCGTCTGCGTTCGTATTCCCAGTCGACGGCCTGTTTGACCAGTTCGGGGCCACTCAACGTGGCCGTCGCGGTGGTGTCGGCGAGGTTCTCGAAGTACTCGGCCATCCCGGACAGGCGCATCATCTTGAGCCGGGTGAGGGTTTCGATGTCGATCATGCTCGGCTCCCGTAGTAGTCGGCGCCGCGCACGAACCCGGCATCGCCGAGTGAGGGTGCGGGGGGTGGTTCGGCGGGTGTCCAGCCGGCCCACAGCTTCTTGATCAGCGTGTACGACGGGGCGGGGGTGGCCGCCAACGCCCGATTGCAGGTGTCCTCGAGGCGGGCGATGCCGCCGGGCTTCTTGGCCAGCGACATCACCCCCAGGCACGACCGGTAGGACTGCTCGACGATCTTCCGCGACGCGAGGATCGCCCGGATCGCGGCCACCGTGTGGGGGCCGATGGTCGCGGCCCACTGCTCGAACCGTTCCGGGGTCCAGTCCACGAGCCGGCTGCGGTGCGAGGCCGGCATGTGCGCGGGCAGGGTGGAGTACCGGCCGAACACGCCCTTGAACCGCGGATGCGACGCGACGCGCTCGATACCGTCGAAGACCTCGACGGTGGCCGAGGTGATCCGGACGTCCAAGGATTGCCCGATCAGCCGTGCGGGGACCGAGTAGAAGTTCCGATCGACCTGGACGTGGTAGTTCGGTCCTGCCTTGGCCTTGCGGAGGTCTGCGAGTTCGAACCGGACCGGTGGTAGCGGGATCAGCAGTGGTTTCTCGTCGCGTTCGAACACCACCTGTCGGGAGTCCTCCCGCTTCTGGAACGGTCGAGCGTTGATGGCGGCGACTTCGTCGAAGATGGCTTCGTTCAACTCGGCCAACCCGACGAACTGCCGGTTGCGGAGCACGGGGTGCTGTCAGATGGTTTGTGTAAGCGGTCCTTCTACCGGAAGGAACCATGATGAGTGTTGTGACCGATACGACGAATCATTCGAACAGGCTGTCTGCTGCCGAGCGACGTGCTTTGCGGGCTGAGG
>NZ_JACJFX010000029.1:0-34731 GCF_014164675.1 Propioniciclava sp. MC1683
CGCCATGCTGGTGCACGCGCACGATCGTGGAATCGATCGATGCGACCCAGTCCAGGTCCCCGGACTGCTGCGCAAACGCCTGCGTCTTCTCCAGCACCTTCGCCCACACGCCCAGCTCGCACCACCGGTTGAAGTTCTTGTAGATCGTGTTCCAGTTCCCGAATCGCTCCGGCACGTCCCTCCACGGAGCCCCGGTCCGGAACCGCCACGCCGTCGCCTCGACCACCGTGCGCCGATCCAAGGGTGGACGGCCCGTCGACTTCGCAGTAGGGAACAGCGGGCCGATCACCGCCCACGCTTCATCCGAGATCACATCACGCGACACACATCCAGAATCTCCCGCAGACACCTCAAAGAGGTTTAGCAACACGGCCTAGTCAATCGGTATCGACCGGCGGCATGTCCGGATGCCTGGCCCACCGCACGACGGTCGATACCAAGCCTGTTCGCACGCGTACGGGTAGTGTCACCGCAATCAGGTTCGAGTGCAGGGGCGGCGGCATCTTCAACCCGATGATTTGGGTGCACGCGACCCCCCAGACCAACAGTGAGGTCCCACCCACAAACCGGGCTACGTGTAAACTTGATCGGGGCAAGCGACTCGCGACTGAGGGGGCCATGAGTTCCAAGACACGGAGTTTATCGACGGCCGACCGTAAGAAACTATGGGCACTTTCTAACAATCAATGCGCCTTTCCCCAATGCAGGCAACGCTTGGTGGAGGATGTGGTCGGCGGCAACTCGGGCCTCGAATCCAGCGTGGTTGTTGGCGAAGAGGCGCACATCTACGGCTTTGCTGTCGGTGGACCGAGATATGACCCCACCTTTCCGGAAGAACGCCTCGAAACCTACGAGAACCGCATCCTGCTCTGCCAAAAACACCACACCATCATCGATTCCCAGGGCGGAGTCGAATTCAACGCAAAGACCCTGATCAGGATGAAGAGCGATCACGAGCAAGGACTCAGGCGCGACCAGCGCCTGATGTCAGCCGCGAAAGCGTACCTCGGTGGACAAATGGAGGCGGATGACCGCGTTCAGTTTCGCCAGGCTAGGCTGGATGGACCGACCGTTGAATCGATGTTCGTCGACGTCCCATTCGGCTGCCGCAAGGAGTCACCTCCTGCCGATTTTCTCGAACGCCTAGCCAAGGCTCACCCGGGTGACCTGAGACCCGAGCCGGGTTTCGTCGCTACAGGGGCAGCCCAAGCCTTGCTTCACCCGGGATGGACCGGCAATGCGCTGATCATTGGAGGCCCGGGCCAGGGGAAGTCCACGCTGCTGCAATACATCTGTCAATTCCATCGCGCTCGATACCTCGGACGCGATGAATATAGCGGGGATGTGCAGGGCTTGAAGCCAGTCACGACTACTGCCAGAATCCCGGTTAAGATCGAACTCCGCCGATATGCCGAATGGTCACTAAACCATGACCCTAGAGCGCCACTGGGGTCGCAAAGGTGGTTGCCAATAGAAGTCTTTCTCATGGAGGAACTGAATCGGGGCAGTGGCGTCCATGAGATCAATGCAGAAGACTTCACCCACCTGGTGGCCAACTATCCGATGCTCATTGCCTTGGACGGACTAGATGAAGTGGCAAATCTCGAGCATCGCGAGCGCACGGCAGATGAGATTGCGGCAATGGCTGGCCGCCTATCTCCAGATGCGCATGACCTCACGATCATTGTCGCCACGCGCCCCGGCCACATGCAGTCCCGGCTCCTCAACTCACCGCTGTTCCCGCGCTTCAACTTGCTGACGATGAGCGCGGGCCTTCGACTTCAGTACCTCAACCGCTGGATCCAGGTCTCGGAGTTGACCGACGTTCAGGCACAGGCACTCCGGCAGACCTATTTGAGCCACGAAGAACTCCCCCACATTCGCGACCTGGCATCCTACCCGATGCAGTTTGCGATTCTGTTGCATCTCCTGAGGGACCGAGGGCTTTTCCCGAAGCAACGAACCGAACTATATGCGGAATACCTGAAAGCCTTCCTGGATCGCGAGGAGACGGAGAATAAGGATCCGCTGGTCTCGTCCCAGCGCACTGTTCTCATGCAAGTGCACGCATACCTTGGCTGGCACCTTCAGGCGGCAGCGGAATCAAGTGGAGATTCGGGGCAATTGCCGAGATCGGCCCTGCGGGGACTCTTGCGAAGTTACTTCGCCGATCAGTCCTCTGGACTCGAGTTCGCAGAAGAATTGTTCAAGTCGATGGAAAGCCGCGTCCTGTGCTTGGTCGAACGCGAAGAAGGGTTCCAATTCGAGGTTCAGTCTCTACGGGAATACTTTGCTGCGCTCTACGCCCACGAGAATGCCGATCCGCGGGGCAAGAGAAACTCCCGAGTCGCCTGTTTCGAGGCCATGGTCAAGCGACCCTATTGGTTGAATGTATGCCGATTCTTCGTAGGAATGTTCACCACGATCGAGATCCGAGGAATTCATTCAACTCTTCAGGATCTCATGGACAAGGCCGACCCCGGGTTGGCAACTCACCTTCGAATAGTAGCGGCCCGCCTCCTAGACGACAGATCCTACCAGGGCCAGTCAGATCGGGAAGTGGGCCGTGTTGTCGAATTCATCTTGAAGGGCCCTGGGGTCGTCTTCAGTGAAGACGGCTTTTTGGATGACGCTGGATCGCCTCACGTGTTCGCAGGGGATGCCGGCAGGGCCTCGGCCGTCGACTGGTTGAGGAATGAGGTGGTGGCGACATCTGGTGAGCCAGCTCGCCGCGAACTGGTCAGCGCATCCCTGGGTAGAAACTCGACCGAGGATGAGGATGTTCGGGCTTGGTGGAGAGATGGATTCCAACCCAACACTGATTGGCTAGCGGTGGCATCACAATTTGGAATAGTTGCTCCGACGAGGCGAGATCGCTCTCGACTGGCAAAATGCTTGGAGGCATCAAAGGACTCTGAAACCAGGTGGGGGACTGAACTTCTACTGCGCGGCGGTTACGCCGGCATCATGGACGAGCTGACAGGGCCCGTGCTGCATGACCTCAACGATGGGCTGATTACTGAACTTGCCGGCATCGGGACGCAACTAGAGGCTGTCTGCGCTGCAGCCAAGATCGCCGCAGGGTCAGTCGATTTGGCACTATGGAGCGATCTAAGTGCTTTCGCGGCACGAAGTCAGGGTGGTCCGAACGAGGTGGTTGCCCGGTCCGTACAGTTGGGACGGGCTGCCAACGTCGCTGGTGGCACTCAGTGGAGGAAGCGACTTGAGGAGATCGGTCGAATCTGGGGTCAGGGTTGGGTCCTCGCTCAAGCAGTTGCCATGACTCCGTTAACCATTGATTTGGAGAATGAGGGATGGCTGATTTCCGACGACACCGCGGCCAGCGCGGCAGTTCGGTGGGAAGTGCAAGTCCGCGCACACCGTGACGACCCAGCTTGGTGGACAGACGTCTATCCAGGCGATCCGCTGCCCCAACGAATCTGGCTCCTCGACCTCCTGGCGCACGCAAAGAGCCGGGTCGTGGCTGACCTCATGCCTCAGGTGGACCTGCTGGTTTGCAGCCTTGCGCCGAGGCACTTCCGATCACTGCAAATGAGCCTAAAGCGGACGGCTCCTACCCTCATCGATCTTCAAGAGCGCCTGCGACTGAATCTCTTGAGTGCGGACGGCCGGACCCTTTGGCTCCTGCGAGGGATCTGCACCGATGGAACCCAAGCCCAAATCGACAAGCGTCTTAGGTCTGCACTCGCGGAGATTCTTGCCGCCGGAGCTGGGGACAGCACGGAACTTCTGAAAGCAATTGGGGCAGCTAAGACCACCGCAGTTTCAGTTTTCAAAAACTGCAGGGACTCTGTTTCGGCAGGAGGGATGGAGTACCTGAAACTGACAGCCATGCCGATGAAGCTTGCACACGAGGTCTTGTCCGCGCCGGAGGAGTGGCCGACAGCTGTCGTCGGCCAGGCACTCGGACGGGTCAGCGGCGCCCTGGCCAAACTAGAGCCAGTCGGCGAGATCGCCATCAAGGATCAATGGTTCCCCCGAGACGACTAGACGCGCACGACTAACCTGCTCGTGTAGGTGAGTGACTTCCTGAGCAGTGAGGGCGGCATCCGCTATTGGGCATGTCCGCGAGATTGGGCGCAGTAAGCTGGGCCGAACGATGAACCCTCGAACACCTTGGCGGCGCGAAGAGCTTGCGCTGCTGGAGTCGTGGTCCGGCACGGACGCCGAACTCGCTCAGCAGCTGGGTCGCTCGGCTCAGGCCATCCGCAATCAGAGATGGCGACGCACCAATCCGGACGCCTTGGTCAAGCAGCGGGCGCACGCCCAAGGGAGGGGTGCACGACTGGCGTACATCCGCGGGCGCATCCAACGCGAGCAGCTCAATGCTTACGCCCGGGCCAGGACAGCGGCAGCGCGCGCGGCCGCCACGAATTCTGGTCCGTATGGGCCCGAAGAGGATGCAGTCGTCCTGCGAGTCGACCTTTCGATCGGGACCGTCGCCACCAAGCTCGGCCGGACGCCCGACTCGGTCCGCAAGCGGCGTCGACTGCTGCTCGGCCGCTTGGATCCGATTGGTGAACGCACCTGACCGAGGCCGCAGTTGGTCACGTCGGGGAACACGTGCGCGTTGCCAGCAGTCTGGTCAATTGCCTCCGCGAGGGGGCGCTTCCTCAGCTCAGCGGCCTCGGTTCGGCGCTTCTCCGGCTGGCGCGGCCGAGGTAGGACTCGGACATCCCCGGTAGAAGAGCCGGCTTGGGGGTCGTCGGTCCCCAACAACGTGGTCCACAACGATCCTCGCACGGACGCGCACCGTGTTGTGCCGTCCGTGACGCAGGTCCCTTAGAGCAGGCGCTGCAGCCGTGTGGTGGAACGGGACACCGGGGACGTTGCCTGCGGCGATGTCCGATCGAAGTCCGATGAAGTCCCCTTGGTTGCAGGCCATTGTCCCCGATAGTGAAAGGCAGCTTTTCGCGACCTCTGCTTGTCCGCAACATCTGCATCGCGCTGGGGCATGGGGAGGTGAAACCCCTCGGTTTCCTGGGCGTCCAGCCTGACTTGGGGGACAAGGGGGGACATCGCAGGGACATCCTCTGACAAGGGGGAACAACTCTCCGCGTCAAGGGGGGCAGCCCGATTCTGTGGATAGAAATGCCGGTAGTGCCGGTTCTGGGGACAACTCGTGGTACATCGATTTGATCCTTTTTCGTTGTGTTCATCCGCAACGGAAAGGTCTGATCATGAGCGTCGAATCCGAATTGGGTCTCGCCAGCAACCTGGAATCAACGATCGTCGCAGCGTGGCCGTCTTGGTCAATCGCCCAGCCCATCCTCAACTTGGTGGACGATCCCCGCCGGCTGCGGGAGTGGCTGCAGGAAGCTGACCCCGCAGACGCCGACGACGTGGTGTATGGGATCGCGTGGTTGGCATCGACCGAGGGTGGTCACGACCGCGAGGCCGCGCAGACGTTGGCCTGGCTGCTGGTGCCCGGATCCGCTTTCCTTGCCAGCCGACTGCGGACCCTGTCGGTCGACATCGACCACGTGGTCGCCGCCGAACTGTGGCTGCTGGTGTGCACGTTCCCGCTTCAGCGCCGCAAGGTCATCAGCAACCTGATGTGGGACCTGCGCGCCAACGTGCTGGCCGCTTGCGAAGCCCCCGCGACCCTGCAACGCAAGGACCCCACCTGGTACGCCACCGTCGCCTTCGCCGACAGCGACCTGATGGCCGCGATCCCCGACGAGCCCGACCCGTCCGCGTTCGACGAGTTGGTGGGCGTCCTGGACTGGGCGTGCGACCACCACGTCATCGCGGCCGCCGACCGGCAGCTGGTGCTGATGCTGGTGGAGGTCTCCCAGCAACTGCGGCTGCGGCAGACCTCCAGTCATGGCCTGCTCGGCAATGACGCGACTACCACCGTCGCCGCCTTGCTCGGTGTGTGCGACCGCACCGTGCGTCGCCGCTTCCGGCGCACCATTCGCGCCCTGACCGAGGCGGCACCCGCCTTCTCCCGTGCCGCCTGAGCTCCTCCGCCGGATTCCCTGCAACCAGGTGTCCGTGGACGGCGTCCTTTCTCACTTCTGGAGGGTGAGGTGAATGTGCACATGACCAAGGACCTGAGGGCGACAGCGCGGCTGTTCGACGTCGCCAACACCGACGACGAGGTGATCGACAGCCTGGAGCGGCTGCTCGACACCCTGAAGCGGGCGCGGCAGGCGAAGGCCGAGCTGGCCGGGCTGCCGCCAGCCGAACTGCGCGCGACGTTGATGTTCCGCGCCAACCGGCGGGCGTCCCGATGACCGCCCAGACGACCCGGCCGGTCGCGGTGGAGGAACTCCTTCGCGCTTGGCACGCCGTGCAGGACGGCGCCTTCCGCCACCCAGCCCGGCCACAAGACGTCGCCCCGGCGACTCCGATCGCCACGGTTGCGATGCCGAAGCCCGCTGAGCGATGGACGCCAACGTCCGGCGAGCTGGTCGTGCCGGTCGTGGGCGCGGCGGGATCGTGCGGCGCGACCACGGTGGCGCTTGCCCTGGCGACAGTGGTCGAAGGGCGAGCGCGGGTGGTGGAGTGCGCGTCGGCGTCCATGAGTGGGCTCGCCGCCGCCAGCATGACTGAACTCGGTGCCGACGACCACGGCTGGGTGCACGGCACCCGCGACCAAGTCCGTCTCGACCGGGCGCCCGGCGTCCGCACACACCCGGACGCCGTCCCGACTCCCTCACCGATCGACACCCGGGAGGTCACGGTCATCGACGTCGGCTTCCGAGTCGAGCAGGTCTTGGATGGACACGCCTGGCTGTCCAGCCTGCTGACCAATGCAGGTTCGGTCGTGGTCGTGGCGCGGGCCACGATCCCGGGCTTGCGGCGCCTCGAGTCGACCCTGCACCTTCTGGACGCCGAGCGCACGATCGCGGCAGTCCTGGGCCAGCCGCGCCGCCGCTGGCCCCGCGCGGCGGCCCACGGTGTCGGCGGTCTGACCGCGGCGTTGGTCGCCGACGGTCGCCTCGTCGAGATCCCTGAGGACCGAACCCTCGCCCTCCACGGCCTCACCCCGGCCCCGCTGCCCGCGAGGTTGCTCACCGCCGCCGGCGCGCTCCTCTCACTGATCGAAGGGACCCCCCACCATGCCCACTGACTTCACCTTGCTGCTGCCGCTCCAGGTGTGCCCGGTCGCCCCCGGCGACGCCCAGAAGTACATCGACCAGATCACCGGCTACGTCCTGTGGGGCGTCGGCGTCCTGTTCCTGCTCGCCATCGTCGTCGGGGTCGGCGCCATCGTGGCCGGCCGGTTGTTCTCAATGCCACACGCTTCCCGGGTCGGGGTCATCTCCGTGGTCGTGGTGTTCGTCGCTGCGATCGCCTACCTCATCCTGCCGGGCATGCTCACCGGCCTCCTTGGCGTGGGGTGCATCTGACATGGCGTACCACGAGACAGGCACGTGGCCCCGCTGGAAGCTTTACCTCTTCGTCGTCGCTGCCCTCATCACCGTGATGGCCTTGTTCTTCGGGCTCGGCCTCGCCCTGTGGGCGATGATCCTCCCCACCCGGGGCGCCTCCACACCGGTGACCCCGATGCCGGCCTCCGGCGAAGTCCGCGGCGATGCCTGGCGCGACGAACTCGCCGCCCAACCGATGCTGCAGGTCCCGGCCGCCGCGGCGTCCACCCCCGGCGTCTCGGCCGAGCTCGCGCCGGTCCTGCTGGTCCCGGCCGCGGACGCCGTCGGCCCGGCCGGCGTGCCCACTGGGTTCCCGCACACCCCCGAGGGCGCGGTCGCCCAACTCGCCGCGATCGAGGTGACGGTCCTCGAGGCGATGAGCATCCCCACCGCCCATGATGTTCACGCCGCCTGGTCCTTGCCCGGCGGGGTGAGCCCCGCGGAGTGGGCGATGACACGCAACGTGCAGTCGTTCCTCACCACCCTCGGCGATCAGGGCAACGCGAAGGACGACAGCGTCCTGGTCACCGCCACCCCGGCCGCCGGACAGGTCAAGGGCACCGACGGGCCCGACTGGGTACTCGCCTGCGTCCTGCTGGATGTGCGCGCCGCGGTCGCCGCCACCGCCCGGATCGGCTACGGCCACTGCGAACGCATGGCCTGGCACGACGGTCGTTGGCAGATCGCCCCCGGCACACCACCGGCCAAGGCTCCCTCTACCTGGCCCGGCTCCGACCTCGCACTCCAAGCCGGGTGGCGCACCTGGCAGACCTCCTAAGGCACAGCCGTGGATGACCTGTTGAACCCCTTCGCAGCACTTGCCTCCGCCGCCGGCAAGGTCGTCGCCGACGCGTGGACCGCCGCGATGCTCGGCCTGTGGAACGCCGGCCTGTGGCTGCTCCGACTCGCCCTCACCTTCCTGGACTTCCTGCTCACCCCGGACCTGAGCGAGGACGGGCCCGGCGCCTGGCTGTACCAAGTCATGTTCTGGATCGCCGCCGCCCTGCTCGTGATCATGCTGCTGGTCCAACTCGGGGTCGCCGTCGCCAAGCGCGACGGCCAAGGCCTCGCCCGGGTCGCGCTCGGCTTGGGCCAGTTCGTGGTCGTCTGGGCCGGCTGGATCGTCTACGGCGTCACCATCGTCACTGCCGCCGGCGGCCTCACCCGCGCCCTCATGCAAGGACTGCTCAACGTCACCAGCTGGACCGCCTGGCAACCTTGGGAACCCTTCACCCCCGCCGACATCACTGACGGCACCGTCGCCACCGTCCTCGGCCTCATGGGCCTGCTGCTCTGGCTGGCCGCCATCGGCCACTTCCTGATCATGCTGGTCCGCTCCGCCGCGCTGATGGTGTTGGTGGCCACCACCCCGATCGCCGCGGCCGGCCTGGTCTCCGAAGCAGGCAGGTCCTGGTTCTGGAAGAGCCTGCGCTGGTTCCACGCGGCCGCCCTCTCCCCGGTGGTGATGGTCCTGGTACTCGGCGTCGGCGTCCAATACACCACCGGTGTCGCCAACGGCCTCACCGGCGTCCAGGGCGCCATCGGCACCGCCATCCCCGGCGTCCTGCTCATCTGCATCGCCACCATCTCACCGCTCGCCCTGTTCAAACTGCTCGCCTTCGTCGACCCCGCCACCACCTCGGGAGCCTCCCTGCGGACATCCATGACCGCGGTCGGCGGACTCCAAGGGCTCCTCACCGGCAGCGCCGGCAGCGGTGGTGGCGGGAGGGCGGCCGCCACTGACGAGCAAGGGCGCAGTGCCGGGGAAGACAGCGCGGGGGACGCCACCACCGGACGCTTCAACACCGCTGTCGCGGGTGGGCTCAGTCAACTGGGACCGATCGGCCAACTCGCGTCCACCGGCTTGGGCCTGATCGCTGGCCTGGGCGCCGCCGGTGCCTCCCTCGGAGCCGACCTCACCAACCAGATGGGTGTCGGCCACAACACCTACCCGCCCGACTTCAGCCGCGCCGGACGCCGCGCCACCCACGACCGCCAGCAGTCCAGCGACCCCGGCGGGGACCGAACCCCGAACAACAACGGAGACCCGAACGACTCGGGACGAACACCGGACGCCGACCCGCCCGTCGGCGGCGGTTCGGACGCCGCCCCGTTCGCGCCCCCGTCCATCAACGGCGGCACCGGCCAGCCCCCCGCCTCACCCGCGCCCGCGGCTCCCGTCGCTGGCACCGGAGCTGCGCCAGCAGGCGCCGGTGTTGCGGCCGGTCAGGTCAGCGCCAGCGAAGCCGCCGTCCTCGTCGTCTGACCCCCTCCTCGAAGGAGCACCCCTGTGGCTGTCTACTCCGACTACGCCAAGGACCGCATCGGCTGGTTCTTCGGCCTCACCGGCTCGCAACTCGGCACCCTCGCCCTGACGAGCCTGCCTGTGTTCTGGGCGATCAACGCTCAACAATGGCCGCTGGTTGGCACCCTCGCGCTCGTCTGGGCGCTCCTCGCCGTCCTTGTGGTCGTTCCGGTTCGCGGCCGTTCCGCCACCTGCTGGCTGCTGGCCACCGGCAAGTACGCGGTCGGCACCCTGAGCGGCTGGACCCGGTTCCGCTCCCACGCCGCGGCCGGTCGCCCCGAGGACCTCGCCCAGGCTGACCTGCCCGGCGTCCTCGCCGGCATCACCATCCACGACGGCCCACCGCAGGGACCCACCCTCGCCCGCGCCGCCATCATCCAGGACAAGGCGGCCCGCACCTGGGCGGTCACCTGCTCGATCACCCACCCCGGCATCGGACTCGCCGACGCTGCCACCCGGGTCCGGCAGGGCGCCGGGCTCGCCGACCTCCTCGACGTGTGCGCCCGTACCGAACTCATCGATGAACTCCTGATCCTCGTCCGAACCGTCCCCGACGATGGCGCCGAACGCGACCTGTGGATCCGCCAGCACCGGCGTCCCACCAGCCCAGCGCTGGCCACCCAGGTGAACGACGACCTGGCCGCCACCCTGGCCCGCGCGTCGGTCCGCACCGAGTCTTTCGCCACGATCGTGGTCCCCGAAACTCGACTCGGTCGGGAGGCCCGGGAGGCCGGCGGTGGCCTCGAGGGCCGAGCCCGCGTTCTCTACTTGCTGATGGGCGAGGTTGAGGCCCAACTCCGAGGCGGGCTGAATGCGACCGACGTCACCTGGCTCACCAGCCCGCAGCTCGCGCTCGCGGTCCGTACCGGGTTCGCCCCCGGTGACCGCGCCGGCATCATCGAGGCCCTCAACGAACGCGAGACGAACCCGGCGGTGAACGCCGACGTCCCCTGGGCGCACGCCGGACCCTCCGGCGCCGATGTGGCCCCCCGTCACTACTCCCACGACGCGTGGAACTCGGTCTCAGCCACGGTGAAGCTGCCCGACAAAGGAGCAGCCCTCGGGGCCCTCGCCCCCGTCCTTGTGCCCAGCGAACCCGGCGAACGCCGCAGCCTCGTGGTCGCGTTCCCGCTGCTGCGCCAGACCACCGCCGACCGGCAGTCCGCCAACGCAGAGTGGGCCGCCGACATGGGCGCCAGCCTCCGCGCCAAAGCCGGCGTCAAGATGCGCGCACGGCAGCGGGCGGACGCCGCCAAGACCTACCACCTCGACGACAAGCTCGCCCGCGGCCACGCCCTCACCCGCCCCTACGCCGTCGCCACCGTCACCGTCGCCAAGACCACCCGTATCAGCGAGTACGGCCGCAAACTCGACGCCGCAATCCGCCGCGCCGGCTACGCCCCGCTCCGCCTGGACCTCGCCCAAGACGCCGCCTTCGCGGCCTCCACCCTCCCCCTCGGAGTCAGCCTCACCCGCCGGAGCGACGCATGAACGCCTCCCGCGGTCGTGACACCGCCCGCCTGCTCGCCGACTTCGGCCACCAACTCCCCACCCTCGACAAGCCCGCGCCGCCGGTGAGGGAGGCACGGTTCTTTCCGCCCACCCCGCGCCGTGGCGTCCGACAGCGTGGACGCGGCTGGGCGCCGGCGTCCGCGCCCGTGTCGGTGTGGCGGATGACCTCCGACCAGGCACCGGTGTTGTGGCCGCTGATCGCCGCCCCCGGCCTGCCACCCACCGGCGCCCAGATGGGCATCGACCACCTCTCCGGGGGCTCGTTCTACGCCGACCCCAACGGGTGGGTCCTCGACGACGCGATCCCCGTCACCAACCCGAACATCTTCGCGTTCGGGAAACCCGGACGCGGCAAGTCCGGCACGGTGAAGGCCTTCTGCCTGCGGATGATGGACTTCGGCTACCGCACCCTGATCCTCGGCGACCCCAAGGACGAGTACGAGAAGCTCTGCCGCGCGTTGGGCGTCCAGCCTTTCGCGATCGGCCACGGGCTCGGCGCCCGCATCAACCCCCTCGCCTTCGGACCGCTGGCCCAAGGCTGGGCCGACCTCCCGACCGCCGAAGCCCAACGCCGCGCGGCGATCGTGTTCGGACGCTGGCTCACCCTCGTCCGCGGCCTCGTCGGCTCCCAACGCCTCGGCGATGCCCACGTTCCCTTCGGCCCCACCGACGAAGTCGTCGTCAAGACCGCCCTCGCGCACCTCACCGGCTACACCGCCGGCAACACCCGGCTGACCGAGACCACCATCCCGCAGCTGTGGCGCCTCCTCGACCAACCCACCGCGGAACTCGTCACGGAATGCCGGTATGCCACCGAACGCCAGTTCCTCGACGAGACCCGTCTGCTGCGGGACGCCCTGGGTCAGCTCGTGTCCGGGGCGCTGGCCGGGCTGTTCGACGACCACACCACCATCGCCGTCGACTGGACCGCCCCGATCCAGTCGCTGTCGCTGTCCCGGCTTGAAGCCTTGGGGGACGAGGCCGTCGGGATCGCCCTCACGTGCCTCAACAGCTGGGGACGCGGCATGCGCGAGCTCGCCGCCCCCGGCGACCTGCGCATCGTGGTCCGAGACGAGTCGTGGAAGCAACTCAGGCTCGGTCCGGACGCCGTGAAGAGCTTCGACGCGGACCTGCGGCTCTCCCGGCGGGACGGCGACATCCAGTTCGCCGTCGCCCACAAACCCTCCGACCTGCTCTCGGCCGGGGACGCAGACTCCCAAGCCACCGCGATCGCGAAAGACCTGCTGCACCTGGCCGATATCAAGATCCTCCACGGCCAAGACCAAGCCGTCGGCGAAGAACTCGAACGGCTCCTCGGCCTGGGACCCATCGCCCAGGACCTCGTCACCGGCTGGGCCATGCACGGCAAAGGACGCGCCCTGTGGTGCGTCGGCGACCGCCAGTACAAGGTCGCAACCATCCTCCATCCGGCCGAGGCCGCCCTCGCCTACACCAACGATGCGCTGGACTCAGCACGATGAGGAACGAACATGAACCCGCTTGCCTGGCTGCTCGCCCCCGTCCTGGCCTTCCTGCTCGGCGTCCCCCTCGGCTCCGCCCTGATCATCGCCACCGTCGCCACCCCCGCCGCAGGCTCCCTCAACGCCAACCCATGCGCCACCGTCGGCGCAGACGGGACCCTCGACATTCTCGAGCCGCTACCAACCCCGGGCGACGAGCGCCGCGCCAGCCTCACCAACCCACCCGCCGACATCCCCGCGACGATCCTGACGCTCTACCAAGAGGCGGCCTCCGCCCACGGGCTGCCGTGGCCGCTCCTCGCGGGCGTCGGCATGGCGGAAACCAACCACGGACGCCTCACCGCCACCTCCTCGGCCGGAGCCAGAGGACTTATGCAGTTCCTGCCCGCCACCTTCGCGGCCTACGGTATCGACGGAAACGGCGACGGCCGCGCCGACATCCTCAACGACGCCGACAGCATCCACTCCGCCGCCAACTACCTCGCCGCCCTCGGCGCGGCGGACGGGGACGACGGTGTCCGACGGGCCCTGTTCGGCTACAACCGAGCGATCTGGTACGTCAACGACGTGCTGGCCTACGCGCAGCACTACGCCACCCAAGCCTGCACAACCGAAGCGGGTGAGCTGCCTGACGGCCCTGACGGCCCCTGCCCACCCACCGCCAGCCCCGCCGAACGCGGCCTCCAACCGGCAGCCCTTCGAGGTCTGCGCTGCGTCAAAGCAGCCTTCCCGTGGATTCAGTCCATCGGCGGAGTCGGCTCGCGACCCAACCATTCCGACCACCCGGCCGGACGGGCCGTCGACTTCATGATCCCCGCCTGGAACACCCCCGAAGGGCGAGCCCACGGCTGGCAAGTCGCCCACTGGCTGCAGGCCCACGCTGCCGAACTCGACGTGACCTACCTCATCTACGACGACCACGTCTGGCGCGCTTACCGAGCCTCATATGGCTGGACGCCCTACACCCACCCCAACGGATCGACCAGCAACCCGACGCTGCGACACCTCGACCACGTCCACCTCAGCGTCAACGGCTGACCGTCGCCGAAGCTCCGCATCGGTCGGGTCGGGGAGTCTGTCAGGCCCAGCTGCCACTTCCCTCCGCCTCGGGCCGAGCTCACGTCGAAGTTTGTCGGCGGTCCGTGTCCCTGGAGGGCCCTTTTCGTCACTTCTGGAGGGTGAAGGACTACGAGAAGGAGCACCGACCATGGAAGAAACCCGGCACGACTTCGAGGACGTGCGGGGCCCGCTCACGGACGTGCCGCTGATCCTGGAGGACCTGCTCTGTCAGATCGAGGAACTCCGCGCCACCGACGGTGACGAGGACGTGATCGCTGACCTGCTTGCCCAAGTCGAGCTACTCCAGGGCCGGTGAGCCCGATGGCAACGCGTGGTCGAAGGACTTCCGGCTACGACCGGGAGGATGCGGACGCCGCCCGTCAGGCGACCCTGGAGACGATGCACACCCAACTGGCCGAGAAGGTCGCGGCGTTGGCGTCTGGTGAGGGCTGGGCGTCCTGGCTGCGGTTCGCGAACAGCTTCCACCGGTACAGCTTCAACAACACGCTCCTGATCTGGGCGCAGAAACCGCAGGCGACGATGGTCGCCGGCTACCGCGCGTGGCAGACCCGCGGTCGGCAGGTCCGCCGCGGCGAGCAGTCGATCAAGGTGTACGGACCCGTGACCCGCCGCGAGCCCAAGCTCGACCCGCAGGGACGGCCCATACGGGACGCCGACGGCAAGAGGGCCATGGAGGTCCGCGTGGTCGGGGTGAAGCCGGTGAGCGTGTTCGACGTGTCCCAGACCGACGGCGACCCGCTGCCCGAACCGCCCGAGGCGAAGCTGCTGACCGGGCAAGCACCACCGGGCTTGTGGGACGCCCTGCAAGCCTTCGTGGAGGCCCAGAGCTACAGCGTGTCCCGTGGTGACTGCGGCGAGGCGAACGGGGTCACGATCTTCGACACCCGGCAAGTCCGGGTCCGCGCCGATGTCGATGACGCCCAAGCGGTCAAGACCCTCGCCCACGAAGCCGGACACGTCCTGCTGCACGCGCCCGAACGGCGGGACAACTTCTCGTGCCGAGGTGTCGCGGAGGTGGAAGCCGAGAGCGTCGCGTTCCTGGTCACTCAGGCCCACGGCCTGGATGCCTCCCAATACACGTTCAACTACGTGGCCGGTTGGGCCCACCAGGCCTCCACCCCTGACGGGCCGACCGTCGAAGAGGTCGTGAAGGCCACGGGCCAGCGCGTGATCGGGGCCACCGACCGGATTCTTCAAGCCACCCAACCCGCCCCCACCCTCGTCGAGGAGGCCCTGGCCGACCTGTCCGTCCAGGTCGGCCGTCCCGTGGACGCCGTCGCTTCCACCCCGCAACTCGCCGTGGACGCCGACGCGAGCGCTGCGCGGCCGACGATGGCGTCCACCCCGGACATCCCCGGGTTGCGGGCGGCGTCCGTGCCCGTGCCCGTGTGGGAACGCGTCACGACTCCCGCCTTGGACGGTGCCGCGCGGGACCGGCAGGCCTTACCGCGGCAGTCCGTGGGCCCGGCGCCGGCGCTGCACCGCTGACGATCGACGAGAGGGAAGGAAGTCGATGGACTCGAACGAGACGCCCAGCCGGTACCCCTACCTGATCAGTGTGCGGGGCGGCCGCCCGGTCCCGGCACGCAAGGAGGGTCACTACTTCGTGTGTGCCTACCAGGTGTTCCTCGGCTTGTGGTGGTCGCCGCGGGAGGTGCGCGTCCTCGAGTACGACCCCCACCGCGACTTCTACCGTGAACAGCGTCAAGCGAAGGAAGCCGCCCAACGGGACGCCCCGCCCGGCGCCGGACCTTCGGCGTCCGAGGCCACCACCGCCAAAGGGGAGGCCGCCACCGACGAAGCCCCGGTGTGGGAGCGCGTGGACAGCCCAGGCCCGCGGCGCCCGAGCCCACCCGCGGGTTCCACACGGTATGCGCCGCGGCGAGCGTGGGGGCGATGAGCATGGACGCCGACACCCCCGACACCGACCGGGGCCACCCGTGGTTCCTCAACGCGGAGGAGCTGGCTGCCACCCGCGCCAAGATCGCCAAGCTCCAGCAACGCGCCGAAAGGAAGGGGTTCACCGGGACGATCGACGTGGCTGCGGTCCCGGCGACGCGTTCCTCCACTTCGGCGGGTGGACTGCCGGTCACCGTGCACGGCTTCGACGTGACGATCACCGGCGACCCGCCCCGCTACCAAGGGTGGCGGTTCGTCGCCGCCGTGGACGCCGTCGAGGGCGGCACGATCCTGCGCTACCCGCCCGGCTCCACCGCCGAGGTGCCGAACGATCAGATTCGGCCGGGTGAGTGTGACCACTGCCACACCACTCGCGCCCGCCGCTCCACGGTGCTGGTCTCCCACGACGACACCGGCCAGCTGCTTCAGGTGGGCCGCTCCTGCCTGAAGGACTTCCTCGGCCACAACACCCTGCCGGTGTTCCTCACCCACGACGAGATCGCCAACACCCTCGGCGGCAGCCTGGCCGGCACGCCGTCCGCCTGGGACGTCCACAGCGTCCTCATCTACGCCGCCGCCGCGGTCGAGGCGTTCGGGTGGACGCCCGCGTCCGCGTCCGAGCATGGCCGCGTTCCGACCCGCGACCAAGTCCGCTTGGCGCTGGTGGGTGGACGCGGCGCCGACCAGCTCCGGGGGCAGCTCGCCCCCCATCTGGCCGACGCCATCGCCCGGGCCCCCCATCTCCGTGACGACTTGCTGAACGGGCTGAAGGGCAGCTCCGGGTACGAGGCCAACCTGGTGGCGGTGCTGAGCGGTGCCGCAGTCGACGCCCGGCACCTCGGGTTGGCGGTCAGCGCGATCCCCGCCCACCAACGCCTGCAGGAGGATCGGCGGCGCGAGGTGGCCCGGCAGGACGCCGCCAGGACGGTCGACTACGCCGGGACCGTCGGGGAGAAGGTCACCTTGTCCGGCGTCGTCCGCACCGCGCTGCGGGTCGACGGGTACACCTACCGCTCACCCGACCAGGTCATGCTCGTGGTGGACTGCGGCACCGCGGTGGCGAAGATGACCACCTCCGCCGCGTGGGCCTACCAGGTCAAGGTCGGCGACCCCCTGACGGTCACCGGCACCGTCAAGGCCCACACCGAGTGGAACGGGATCAAGCAGACCGTCCTCACCCGCCCCAAGCAGCTCGACACCATCGCCGAGGGTGCCCAGACGTCCCTCGCGGGCGCCGCCCCGCCGGCCCTTTGGGAGACGGTCGCCAGTGCGCGTCTCGACGGCGTGCAGGCCGCCCAACGCTGGACCACCACCCGGACGCCGTCCCGCGGCGTCGCCGTGTCCTACTGACCGCCAAGGAGCCCCGCCATGCAGCGCGCCCGCCGCCACAACCCCTACCCGCTCACCTGGGAGATCCCACTTGGGATCGCCTGCGCGGTTCTGCTCACCCTCGCCGTCGGCGTCCACCTCGGCGACGCCCTCGCCCACCTCGCCGCCGGCCAGCCGTGGGCTTGGCCTCAGCCCCGCGACGTGTTCGGCAGCATCCCCGCCGTCTTGGCCGCCGAACCGGCCTCGGCGGCGGTCGATCCGCGGGTGTGGATCGTCACCGTCGAACTCCTGCTGACCGGCAGCCTCGGCTGGGCCGCCTACAGCACCTGGCAACGCTGGGGACCGTCGCGGCTCAAGGGCATGGCCACCAGCGAACAGGCAGAACAGGTCCTCGGCGTCCGCCGGCTCCGCAAGGTCGCCGCCATCGTCCGCCCCGACCTCCACGCACGCTCCCCGAGGGAGGCCCGGCGATGAGGACCCGGTTCGATCCCACCCAGGTCGGTTGGCGGATCGGGAGGGCGTGGGAGCCCCGCGCGCGTGATCTGTGGTGCCCGTGGGACCGCACCGCCGGCGTCATCGGCCCCCAAGGCTCCGGCAAGACCCTCGACCTGCTCACCCCCGCCCTCCTCGCCGCCCCTGGCGCCGCCCTCGTCACCCTCACCAAGGTCGACGACCTGCTCCTCACCATCACCGACCGCAGCACCGAGGACCGGCCGTGCGTGGTGCTCGATCCGTTCGGCCTCGCCCCTGGCCTGCCCGAACTCGTGTGGGATCCCGTGCAGGGGTGCGTCGACCCCATGGTCGCCGAACGCCGAGCCAAAGCGTTCACCGCCGGCACCATCCGCGGCGCCATCCACACCGGCTCTGGTGACAGTGCCGCCCGCTTCTACGCCTCCGAAGCCGCCAAAGTCCTCCAGGGCTACCTTCACGCAGCGGCCCTCACCGGCCGCACCCTCGACGACGTCCTCGATTGGGTGTCCAGGCCCTTGTCGACCACCGAACCCGGCGAGATCCTCCGCGAGCACCCCCACGCCGCCCCCTACTGGCACGGCCTCCTCCACGGCGCCCTGCACGGCGACGACCGGACCTCCAGCAACACCGTCACCACCGTCCACCAAGCCCTCAACCTGTTCTTCCAAGCCGACATCCGCCGCCGCTGCGTCCCCAGCGCGGTCCGGGCCGCAACTGACATTGCGGACGTCATCCGCCGCCGGGGCACCATCTACCTGCTCGGCCGGGAGGACCCGTACGCGTCGGCGTCCCCGCTGATGACCGCCCTGGCCGAACACGTCCTCGACACCGCCCTGGCGTTGGCCAACACCTCGCCGTGGGGACGACTGTGCCCACCGATGCTCGCCTCCCTCGACGAACTCCCTTCCACCGCACCCCTGCCGACCCTGCGGACCCGGATGGCGAACGAGCGCGCCCTGGGGATCTCGTTCATCTACGCGGCGCAGACGTGGCGGCAGCTCGCGGCGATCTTCGGCGACCAGGAAGCCAAGGCGCTGTTCGGGCTCACCAACGTGCTCGTCATGTTCGGCGGCAGCAAGGACGTCGCGTTCAACCAAGAAGTCTCCGACCTCGTCGGCACCGTCCGCGTCCCGCGCACCACCTGGCAAACCGGACGCGGCGGCCGCTCCATCTCGGGGGAAGACATCCCCATCCTGCGTGGCGAGGAGATCCGTCAACTCCCCGAACGCCGAGCCCTCGTCATCGCCGAGAACAGCAAACCCATCATCGCCAAACTCACCCGCTGCCTCGACGGCAAACCAGGCCAAGCACTCCTCGCCGCCCAGAAGGCCGCCCGCCAACATCTCGCTAACGCCCGCCGGGGTCAGATACCGACGGACGCGCGCGCCACCGCCGCAGTCGTCGCCGCCCAACGCCAAGGCCTCACCAACGCAGGACCGCTCCGATGAGCGGCCCCGAGCCCGACGAGTTGGTGCGCGCCTTCCCGACCCCCGGGCCGCTGCTCGGCACCGCGTACCGCGACCTCTACCTCGCCACCGAAGGCAGCGACAACCAGAAGGCCGCGATCGGGGACCCCAGCCTCCTCCCGAAGCCCTGGGACCCGCCCACCTGCCGCAACCCGCAACTCCGGGCCGAACTCTGGGGCTGGCTCGACGCCGTCGCCATCTGGATCAACCACGAGTACGTGTGGGACCCCGACAGCACTATCCCGCCCTGCTGGCCCCAGCACCCTCACATCGTCCACGAACTCGCGGTGATGGCCGACCAGCGCCGGCGCGCGGGCATCACCCTGGACTCCAATGCGCTCGAGGAATGGCACCGCTACACGCTGCCCAGCTTCCTCGAACGCCTGCGCGGACGCCTCAAAGCCCACTGCGAGACCGACCACCAACCCTGGCCCGCACGCGGACGTTACGCCCGCTATGGCGATCGGCGGCAGAACCGGAATCGACAGGACTCCTACCACGGCGATCTTGGGCACCTGTTGCCTGCCGACCCCTTGGTTCCCGAGCGGCCTAAGCTTTCGGTTATCGATGCGCGGACCGGAGCGACTGCTGAGCTGGATATGGGCTGACCTCGGGCTCAAGTCGACTGTGCGACGGCCGGCGATCGCACTATCCCTCGCCAAGCGACCGTCAAGACTGCAAGATGTAGTCAACGATCAGTGGAGAGTCCCGGGAAGGAGGGCCTGCCGCATGGATGAAATCGTGTTGGAGTTGGGAGGCGCCCCCGGAACGATCAGCGCGGACGCTGTCCACGACAGTCTGGGAGACCTTCTCACCATCGCGAAGGAGGCCAGCAACGTCACCGGCAGCACCGCCGGCACGTGGACGATCGAACGTCTCGCGATCGGGTCGGCAGTCATGGCGATCGCCAACCCTGCGGCCGCCGGTGTGCCCGCGTTCATCGAGCACGGCTTGGCGGCCCTCCGCGAGAAGTCAGAGATCCCGCTGGGCTGGACGATCCGCATGGTGAAGGCCACGCGAAAATTGTCTCGTCTGCCCGGCCATCGAGGGGTGACCAGGGCGGACATGACCGTACTCGAGACAAAGCACGCACTGGACGTGGACATCGCCAACGCCACGGATCAGGCGCTCCGGACCACTGACGTCGCATTGGGGACGGTCATGGGGAAAATCGATGTGTGGACCAGCCGCGATAGGCGTACCAGTGGTATGACCCTCACAGACGGCAGCACGATCCAAGTCACTTGGCCGGACCAGTTGGAAGACTGGGTCAAGCAACACCTCGATCGGTCGGTGCAGGCATTTGGCACCATCGAGCGCAACGCTGCAGGACAGCGGATCAAGATCCACCTCGAAGACGTAGTCCTGGCGGAGGATGCACCCCAGCGCGTAGTCCCGGTGAGTGAGGTCGTCGGCATCTACGCTGACGTGTTCAAGGACTACACCCTTAGTGACGTGATGGGAACGATCCGGCAGTGACGAGCGAAGCTTCCCGCGTCTACTTCGACACCTCCGTAATCCTTGGTGCCCTTCTTGGCCCCAAGGAGCGCAAGCATGCCGAGTGTGTCGGAGCGATCCAAGATGCCCAAGCGGGTCGAATCTTCGGCGTGATGTCAGCCTTGGTCGTTGCCGAGGCGACTGGCGCCCCCAACCATCGTCAGGGCGTGTCACCTTCGGTGGCCAAGAAAGCCATGAAGGCGGCAGCGGCCTTCACGCAGAACACTGGCATGCAGATGGTCGACATCTCGACCGCAACGGGCAAACGAGCCGCTGAACTCGCCATCGAGTTCCAGTTGAAAGGACCAGATGCCCTGCATCTGGCTCTTGCCCTGGAGGCCCGTTGCACGCACCTCTACACCTGCGACGGGGGCCTCTTGAAGGTCGGGGACTACGGCCACGTCACCGTTTGCGAACCGATTCCGACTTTGGCGCCGCCTCTGGACTTCGGATGCCCAGACAGCTGACCGGCGGTTCTGGTCGGCCTGCCCGCCGAGAACGCCGTCGCGGGTCGGTCAAGCTAGATCTGAAGGATGGCCGGCTAGGTGACCATACCTACTTTCCCGCTTGGGTCCCGAGCCGTTCGGCCGAGGCGCTAGCTAGTGGCCCGTGTTTGAAGTTGTCTGACGGTTGGCTTTCTTGAGGATGTCGTCGGCGGTCTTGGTCCACACGAAGGGGTGGCAGCGGTCGTTCCAGCCGGTGACGAAGGCGCGGATCTTGGCGTTGAGGTCTTTGACGGAGCCGAAGGTGCCGCGGTGGATGGCTTGGCGTTCGATGATCCCGAACCAGACTTCGACCAGGTTCAGCCACGATCCGGATGTCGGCGTGAAGTGCACCTGGATGCGCGGGTTCGCGGCGAGCCAGTCGCGGACCTCGACGCGTTTGTGGGCGGCGTAGTTGTCCATCACCAGGTTCAACTCGCCCTCGGGGTAGGCGCGGGCGACCTGCTTGAGGAACGCCAGGAACTCCTGGTGCCGGTGCCGGGGCTTGCAGGCGCCGGTCACCTTCCCGGTCGCGATCTCCAGGGCGGCGAACAAGGTGGTGGTGCCGTGCCGGCGATAGTCGTGGGTGCGCCGTTCGGGTTGCCCGGGCTGCCTGGGGAGCATCTTCTGGGTCCGGTCCAACGCCTGGATCTGCGACTTCTCATCGACACAGAGCACGATCGCGTCCTCCGGTGGCGCCAGGTACAGCCCGACCACATCGGTGACCTTCGCGACGAGTTCGGGGTCGGTGGAGAACTTGAACGTCTCCGAGCGCCACGGTTGCACCCCGTACTCCCGCCACGCAGACGCCACCGTGGCGTTCCCGATCCCCAAATGCTGCCCGAGCAGTCGGGACGACCAGTGCGTCACCCCGTACTTCTTCGGCGGCGGCTTCAGCGTGGGGGACTGTCCGATTAACGGTGGGCGGCAGCTGGCGTTTACTGGTTGTTCCCTGCCGGGTCGAGGCGACCCGGGAAGGTGATGGCGAACGCGTTCAGTGCCGGCTTCCACCGGTTCATCCATCGTTTCTTGGCGGTGCCGGTCGGGTCAAGGGAACGCGCCACGAGGTACAGACACTTCAGCGCGGCCTGATCGGTCGGGAAGTGACCACGGGCCCGCACAGCCCGCCGGAAACGGGCGTTCAGCGACTCGATCGCGTTCGTGGTGCAGATGACGCGGCGGATCTCGACGTCGTAGGCGAGGAAGGGGATGAACTCCTCCCAGGCTGAGCGCCACAGCCCGATCGCCGCCGGGTACTTCGACCCCCAGGTGTCGGCGAACTCGGCGAACCGGGCCTCGGCAGCGGCGGCGGTTGGGGCGGTGTAGACGGGCTTGATGTCACGGACGATCGCGTCCCAGTTCTGCCGGGCGGCGTACTTGAACGTGTTCCGCAGCAGATGGATCACGCACGTCTGCACCACCGTCTTGTCCCACACGGTGTTGACCGCCTCCGGCAGGCCCTTCAGACCGTCGCAGACCAGCATGAGCACATCGGCGACACCCCGGTTCTTCAGCTCGGTCAGGACAGCCAGCCAGTGCTTAGCGCCCTCGCCGCCGTTCCCGGCCCAGATCCCCAAAATGTCCCGCTCGCCGTTGGTTGTCACACCAATGGCTACGTAGAACGCCTTGTTGGTGACCTGTCCGTCGCGGACCTTGACGTGGATGGCGTCGATGAACACCACCGGATACACCGGGTCGAGGGGCCGGTTCTGCCACTCGACCATCTCGGCGATCACCTTGTCGGTGATCCGGCTGATGGTGTCCTTGCTCATCGACTGCCCATACACCTGCGCGAAGTGGTCGGCGATCTCCCCAGTCGTCAACCCCTTCGCCGACAGTGACAGCACCATCTCATCGACCCCGTTGAGCCGGCGTTGTCGTTTGCGGACCACCACCGGCTCGAACGTCCCGTCGCGGTCCCGGGGCACCTCCAGGGTGACCGGGCCCAGCTCGGTGTGCACCGTCTTGCCCCGGGTGCCATTGCGTTCGTTGCGGCCCTCGCTGTCGGCCTTCCCCGCCCGATCACCGTGCTCGTAGCCCAGGTGCTCGTCCAGCTCGACCTCCAACGCGGACTCCAGCACCTGCTTGGTCAACGCTGCCAGCGGGCTGCCCGGGCCGACCAGACTCACCCCCTCAGCACGGGCCTGCTCGATCAACTGCGCGGCCACCGAATCCGGGGCCACCTTCCTTGGATTCGTCACAGCTGTCATCGTGTCGCTCACGACACCCTGCCTTCCTCACCGGGCCTCCCCGGCGTGTCGGGCCAGACCGCCACCCACCGTTTCTCTGACAGTCCCCAGCGTGGAAGCGACGATCTTGCGGTGGTCGACGACCCGCGGCCGGCCACTGCGCTCCAGGTCATCCAGGCCCTTCAGGCCGTGCTCGGCGTACCGGTTGCGCCACTGCAAGACGGTCACCTTCGACACCCCGACCCGGGCGGCGATCCGCTCATTGGCCTCCCCGTCCGCAGCAGCCAGCACGATCCGGGCCCGTTGAGCCAACCCCGCTCGCACACTCGTCGAGCGCGTGATCCGAGCCAGTTCTTCTCGATCAGCCTCACGCAACGCCCATGCCGGGGCAGGACAATTCGCCATGCCTCATCACCCCAAGAACCCAACCGTTCATGAACTAACGACACGCTCCACTAGAACTCGGGTTCGTTCACTGTACTGCTAGGGCTTACGGATCCCGTATCCGCAGCAGCGGCGGCCTCTTCTTCAGCGATGCGCATAGCAACCACCATTTCGATTGGCAAGATCCCCGCGAAGGGGCGCGGTTGCTCCATGAGATAGTCGTTGGCGATGCGCGCTACCTGAACTCGGTCGGCACCGTTGCGAACGAGCGGGCAGAGGGCGGCATCGAAGATGCCGTATCGAAGTCGGCTCGGAGCGAGGCGGGCATGGGCCGCCTCACGAAGGTCGAGGTCATCGGCGAGTGCTGCGATGATCTCGAACGACCCTGTTAGCGCCCAAACCAGGAGGGTCTCGAGGTGCTTGGGTTTCACTGCTCTCCAAGCGTCGGGGTGATGTTGTTGTATCTCGACTTCGCTAGTGCCCGCAATCCATTCCGCCAAGGCCTCGCCCAGTGACCGGGGGTTCACGTCTCGAAGGTCTTGAAGTTCCTCGAGGGTCGCTATGCAAGCCTCTACAAGCCAGAGCAGCAGTCGCTGGTTGAAGCTCGGATCGGGCGGGATTGCACAGAGGGTTCGTACGATGGCGTCCAGATGTTGGGCGATGACGTCACGCAGCGCGAGGCATCCTTTCAACTTCAGACCTGAGCGGTAAACAGCCGCTCGGAGGGCCGCATCCGGCAGTCGCTGGCCAACGTGCGCTGCGTAGGTGGCGCCCCTTGTCAGCGTTGCGGCGTGATCAACTTGTGGAGAGGATGTGCTGAACCAGAAGGTTTGCTGGAGCGCATCCTCAAGGGATCTCCTGAGTTCTCCATCGACTGCCGCTGATTCTGCCAAGGCCTCAATGGAGATGGCGTCGATGATGTCCTTGTTGGTGGGAAGCATCTGCTCGGGCACCCGCCGTTGAAGTTCTTTAAGCGCCTTCGTGAGGGCGGTTTCTGTCGGCGGCAGGGCCTGACGCATCGCTCGCCGCCACTTTCGAGCTTGGTCGTGGTCTCTCGTCATGACGATTAGGCGTCCGCTGGTGAACTTGCCGGCCCGGCCCGCACGTCCCTCGAGGTTGCGCAGACGGGCGATATCGGGGACCCGTTCCGGGGTGTGCGGAGGATAGGCCGCGATGACCGTGCGGGCGGGGAAGTCGATCCCCTCCAGGAGAGTAGGGGTGCAGACGATGCATCTCAACAGACCACCGTGTCGCCGTGCCGCGGACTCAATGGCCTGCCGGACGTTCCTGTGGACATCAGCGTGATGGAGGCCGAAGCCGCTCCTGAGGGCAGCTGCCTCGGCTGGGTGCATCTGCTCGATGGAGTCAGCAAGTTCGGCGAGCGCCGCGGGCGGTGGACCGTGCTGGACCGTCGTAGTCGAGATCGTGTCTAGAAGGCCCTGTGCGTAGGACTTGTTCTCGGTGAAGACCACCACCAGCCCATCCGACGCGTACTTGTCCACGAGACCGGCAGTCTCGTGCCGTGTATGGCGAACCCACCCATCCTCCTTGGACTTCTCACTCGGCTTGAGCTGGAAAACCGGCGTGGGGTCGGCTCCTTCAGGCCACAGGTACGCCATGCGTGCGCGCGATGGCTCGGACCCCAAGGGGCCGCGAATATACACACTCCTCTCAAGCCAAGCGGGCCGCCAGTCCGACTCCAAAGCCTCGCCGTTCACCCAATCCGCTATGGCTTTGACGTCGGAGAACTGGCTCGCCAGCAGGACCACGCGGATGCCGCGCCGCAGGGCCTTGGCGATCAAGAGCTCCAGAGTGGCACCGCGGAAACCGCTGTCCACATGTTGTGCCTCATCGACGATGAGCAACTTGATGTCGTCGAGTGCAATGCCCCCATCACCGGTCATCGCTCGTCGCCAGTCCAGATCCAAGCGTTCCGGCGTCGTTACCGTCACCCCCGGACCATCTAGGACCGTTCCGGTCGAGGGCAGCTCGGTGTCGTAGTCGAGTCCCCCTTGCGAAGAACGAACGAAGACGTCGTCGGGCAGTCCGTCACGCAGGTCACGGTAAAGCTGGCCGACGAGGGCGCGTGTCGGCGCGAGCACGGCGATGACTCCGTCAGGGTGGCGGTCGATCGTGTCCGCGGTCACCAACTCCATCAGGGTGGTCTTGCCGGCGCTTGTGGGCATCTTGATGGCGATGGAACGCTGTGCTGGGTCCAATAGTCCACCACGCACTGCGTCGGCTTGGGACGGCCAAAGGGCATGGCGGCCGATCTGGCGCATTCGATCGACCACATGCCTCACCGCCGCACCCGTGGCCCCCCTGGCCGTGGTCATGGTCAGCGGGTGACGGTCAAGGCGGTGAACTAGTGCGGCCGCCACGTGCTGGGCCGCTCTGAGCAGGCCCTCGTCGATCGTGGTGGTTGCCTCGAGGACCTCTCGCACGCGCTGCGGAGGTTCCTGCAGGTCCAATACTCTACCGGCGGCTATGGCGAAGTCTGCGAGCGGGCGACCGTCGAGGGTTCCTCGCGCGCTTCCGAGCGCGCCGGTCAGAAGTTGCGCGAGACCTCGAACATCGGGGTCCGGCTCGGTTGCCGCCATCCTTGCGCGCGCTAGTCCAAGGCCGTCCTCGTCAGCGAGGTACCACAGGCTCGACTCAAGGATCGTGTGGAGCGGGGTGATCCCCGAGGTACTGGCGACGCGGGAGGCCATTTCGGGGCTGAGAAGACCTGAGATGCCTGGCCGGGCACCCGAAGTGAAGTACGTGGCGGCACCCCCGGTTAGATTGGCGTAGCTGAGCTTCGCCGCGGCTTCGAAGATGCCATTGACGGTCGTTTCGTAGTCCCTGACGGTGACGATATGGAGTTCCGAGACGGGGGGTGTGCTCGACCAGCGCGCCTCGATCTTCACCGTTGGCGTCCGGTCCTCAGGGACCACCGCGACTGCGTGCCGCAGGTGCGGCGGTAGGGGCGCTATAGGGTCGATGAGCCGCCCCAAGTGCTGTGCCGCGGTGAAGGCGAAATGTCGCTCGTAGTCGGGGTGGGCGTGCATAAGCTGGACGCCTGCCGCCCATGCCTCCATGCAATACTGCTCGGTCAATCCATTGATGCTCGACTCGATGGGGCCGAGTACCGCCGAGGGCGTTCCGACTTTACGCCACTTGGCCTCGACGATGACAGGTTCAACGTCCTCGCCTTGCGTGATGGTCAAACACATGCTGTCTGGCCCCTGCACTGTGGCCGCCGCCACAGGCTTGGCCAACTGGAGCTTGCTGAATGGAACGATCCGTCCCATGCGGGTGCTGTAGATGCCTTGAGCAATCATCTCGCCGAAGTCTCCCGTGCGAGTGGTGCCCTCCTCCGGGGGAATCTTGTCGCTGACTCTGGCAGCGGGGTATGCCAGACGCATGGCGTCTGTGACGTAGGCGCGGCCGACAGCAACGGCAAGGGCAGGAATGTCGGAGGAAGAGATACTGAATGCCCACCGGTAGACGGTGAGCTGCCCGTCGCATGCACTCTCGGGAGGAGCCGTCAGGCGGAGCTTGGCACCGAACTCAGTCGTCATAGCAGCGAGTTGGTCCTTGGACACCTGGTTGACCGTATGGGTTCGGGCATGTTTCTCCTGACTCGCTGACTCGCTGTTATGGTGCAACCTGCGGCATCAGCCCACACCGGGGACTCCAAACCTACGGGAACCTAGCGGCGCGCGCCCGTCAACGGGATGTCACGCGCAGAACGTCGCCTCTGTGGTGGATTGGGCAAGTGCGCTTCGGCGGAGGCTGCCTCGCCACTTCCTGACCGGTCCTACGCTGTCGTCTGGATAGGCGGAGCTTCCAGCCTCTCCACTTCAGCGATTAGCTCAGTGACAGCTTGGTAGCGCTGATCGAGGTCATTAGCGACGCACCTGTGAATGATGCTTCCCACCTCGTCGATGGCCGGCGGAAGTGACTCGCGGCCCGTGAAGATGTAGGCGAGGACGTGACCGATCGCGTACATCTCGTTCACGACCGTGTAGTCCCTGAAGCTGCCGAGCATGGGGTCACGGACCGTGCCCTTCATCTCTGTCTGGGTACGCGTGAACTCGCTCGTCTTGTCCTTCACAAGCCCGAAGTCCGACAGTTTGACAAGTACCGCGCCAGACCCGAAGACCTTTAGCAGGATATTCTGCAGGCTGATGTCTCGGTGGAGCAGATCCTGGCAGTGCAGGTAGTTGATGCCGTAGAGGAATTGGAGGGCGATGCGCTTCCGCGCCGCGAAGGAGATTGTGGCATTCTTCTTGGCGATGTACTCCCGCAGAGTGGTGTCGCAGTACTCCATGCGGTACTCATTACGGGCCTCGCTGTAGCGGTAGACCTCCACCACGTAGGGGAAGCTGAGCTTGCTGAGCACCTCAAATTCCTGCTTGAAGCGTCCGAGATCTCGCTCGTCCAGGTTCTTCTTGGCCCGCTTGATGGCAAACTTGATGCCGTAGTCGGGGTCGACGTAGGAATAGACGTTCGCGTAGGACCCGCTGCCCTCCATCTTCAGCTCAATCGTCTCTTGACGCTTCTGTAGCTTCACGCGGTTGGCGGCGTGGGTGAACACCGGCTCGTATACGATGACCTCGATGGGCCCGAATTCCTCCGGTACCGCACTGCCGCCGCTCGGCGAAAGCCACGGTCGACAGCTATCTAGCGCGTTCTGGTAGGAGTCGGCCAACTCGACCTCCACGCCTGCCCGCCTCAGAGTGTGCAGATCGGCTTCGACATCTTTGATCAGGGATAGGAGGTCCCTGCTGTTTTCGGCCCAGTAATGGTGCGTGGTCTCAGCTCTGCCGTTGATGTCGGTAAAGTGCTCGTTCAGCCGCTTGTGGAGGACTGCGAACATGTGACCCCACTCGGAATCCTCGTAGAGGCGATCAAAGGCTCTGGAAGAGGGTGACCCCTCGTACTTTTCTCGGAGATCGGCCAACATATAGTCCATCGGATTTCCCATCCACTCCCCTCACTCTCGTCTGACGGCTTCATACCAACACACACATCGGACCGCGCTTCTCTTCATCGATTCGGGTCAGAATCGGCACGGGCACGCCAAGACCGCTTTGGGACGATCGCGGGCTGCTCCTCCCGAGCATTACTACCATGGCCTGATCGGTGGAGGTACCGTTGTCTCGCTCACGACGGTACTTGGGTGAACCTATCCGGAACGGCGGTCGCGAGAACCGAATCAGCCACGTCCGCTTCTGCCTGTCAGTTCGTTGGCAGCACTTGTGGTGACGACGTGTCGTTGCCATGTTCGGGTGTTTCTTGGCTCTCCTTGCGAGTGCCCGCTTTCAGCGTCGCTGTCCATCGCGGAACCCCGGTCCATGCCGGCGGCGCCACTACGAGGCCTCTACCGGTCGACACCACGAGCGGGGGCAGGTGTCGGTAGGAGGTTGTCGGGATGGGTCAGGGCGCGATTGGGGCGGGTGGTGATGGTCTCGTGAACGCCGGCTGTCTCGGCATACGCGAGCCGCGTCTTCACTTGGTTGGCGTCGCGGAGCGCGTGTTGAGCGGTTCGTCGGGGGTCGCGGTTCCAAGCGTTCACCAGGTCGTGGAGGGCGGTACGGAGCAGGCTGGCGGGCAGGCCGAGGCGTTCGGCGACGTCCTGGGTGCCGGTCTCCCAGCGCGCGGGCTGACTCGCGGCGATGACGCGGAGTGCTTCGACCGCGGCCTCGTGCGGGGGGAGGTGGGCGAAGCGTTCGTCGACGAGGTGGTCGGCGAGCGGCCTCGCGCTGTTGAGCGCGTCGGCGAGGACGTCTGCGCGGCCGGTGGCCACGAGGTCGGCGGGGTCGGTGCCGTCGGGGAGTTCCGCGTGGCGGGGGTGGTGGCCGTAGGGGGTGAGGATCCAGTAGTCCCGTTCGGCGGCAACACGGCCGGCGAGGTCTCCGTCGGTGGCGACGATCGGCGCCCGGTGCCCGTGCTGGCGTAGTTGGGCGGCTTGGTCGTCGGTGAGGGAGGTGCCGAGGGGTGCGACGCCGACGTAGGTGCCGCCGGTGGCGAGGGTGACGGCGATTGCGTCCATCGGGCCTTCGACGATGACGGGGGTCACGTCGGGGGGAAGCGACCCGGTCGTGAAGAGTTGGTCGCCCTTGTGGAACAGCAACGTTTCGCCGGTGTTGAGGTACTTGGGGCCGGCGTGGTCGTCGTCGGTGCGTTGGGGGTGGCGGCGTCCGACGAACCCGAGAACGATGCCGTCGTGGCGGATCGGGAAGACCGCCCGGTCGCGGAAGCGGTCGATGAGTCGGCCGGTGGAGGCGGTGGTAGCGACCCCGGAGGCGAGCATTTCGGCGTCCGAAATCCCTTGGCGACGGAGGTGGGTGACGAGGGTGGTCCAGCCGGCGGGGGCGTAGCCGGGTTGCAGGTCGGGGTGGCCGGTGAGGTCGACGCCGAACCGTTCCGCGAGGTAGGGCTGGGCCCACGAGTCGGGGTAGCAGGCCTGGTAGTAGTCGGCGGTGAGCCGATTCACCTCGGCGAGGCGTTCGGGGGTGTGGGGGCTGTCGCGCCACGCGTCCGCGCGGGCGAGCATCTTCTCGAGGTCGTGGCTGGTGGGTTCGGGTACGCCGAGGGACTCCCGGATCATCGCCTCCCACGCCAGGCTCGGGCCCTCATCGTCAGCATCGGTGACGGACGCGACAGGCTCGATCGGGTCGACGGCCACGGTGGCGGCGAGTTCGTGCGGGTCGCCGATGAGGATCGGGTTGGTGGGCTGGTAGCCGTCCCACAGGTCGGCGGGGGGTTCGCCGTCGGGGTCCGGCACGCCTTCGTCCGAGCCGTCCGCGGCTGTGGGCGGGTGGGTGAGCATCGAGATTCGCCACACCAGAGCAAGGCACGCGTCGACCTGACCGTGCCCGGCCGGGGTGCTGGTGAGCAGGTCGCCGGGCATCCAGCCTTGGCGGATGCCGTGGTCGACGGCGGTGACGAGGGCGGGCCACCAGCGGCTGGCTTGGAGTCCGGCGGCCCGGTGAGCGCCCACGGTGTCGGCGAGGGATCCGGTCCACGCGGGGGTGAGGGGTTGGTCGGTGTCGAGGGCGCCGGTGACGGCGGGGGTGAGGTGGCGGGCGATCCGCCACCACAGGGCTGCGGCCGGGTGGTCGTCGGGCAGGTTCCCTTCGCTCGCCGCGGTGAGCAGCAGACGGCGGGCGTCCAGGCCGGACGCCGAGAGTTGCGCGAGGCGGCTGGCGAGCATGGGGGTGAAAGCATCGCCGGTGGTGTGGGGGGCCAGCTGGTGGAGGAGGGGTCCCCATTCCGCCATGGCGGGCTGGTGGTCGCCGGTGAGCCGGTGGTCGAGGTGGCGTTGCCAGCGGGCGGCTGCGGTGGGGAACTGCCGTTCGCCGGTGGGTCGGAGGTCGGTGTCCGGCACGTCCATGGCGGCCCGCCACACGGTGAGGTCGGCGATCGTCTGCCCGGTCGGCTGCCCGAGGCAGGACGCCAGCCACGCCGGTGTCCGGTTCTGGGGGGTGAGCGCTTGCTGGTGGACGGTGTCGGCAAGGTCGGCGACCAGGCGGGCCCGCGCTCCGAGGTAGGTGCCCCATTCGGGGTGTTCGCGGAGCCGGCTGGGGACGCTGGGCAGCCACGGCAGGGGGCCTGGGGTGGTGTTGCGGAGTCCGGTTGGGTCGAGGCGCCAGCCGAGGACGGCCGCGGGATCGGTGGCGCCGGTGAGGTCAGTTCTGGCGGCGACGGTGCGGAGTTCGGTGAGGGGGTCGTCGCCGTCGGCGGCGATCAGCAGCAGGTGGGCGCGGAGTGCTGGCCAGGCGTCGCACCACGGGACGCCGGGCAGGATCTGGTCGACCTGGCGTTCCAGGGCGCGGACGGCGAGGTCACCGGCGAGGTCTTCGGCGGCCACAGTGAGGGCGTCGGCGTACCGGGCGACGGCTTGTCCGAGCCGGAGCCGCGGGTCTTCGAGTTGCTGTTGCAGCGATGTGGCGGAGAAGGGGGCGGTGTCGCGGGCGAGGATCTGTTCGAGGATGTCGGTGGCGGTCGGCGGCCGGACTGTGTCGGGGTGGATCAGCGTGTGGGGGTCGCCGTCGCCGACGACCTGGAGGTAGACGTGGTTGGCGTGCCGGCCGCGGGTGAGCATCGTGTACAGCTGTTGGCGGCCTTCGGTGCCGGTGGCCACGCCGTGCATCGTGTCGACGGACACGCCTTGGGCGGTGTGCACGGTGGACGCGTAGCCGAGTTCCACCGACGCGGCCACATAGTCGGCAGGCAGCATCACGCTGAGGTGGCTGCGGGTGTGGAGGGCGCGGACGCTGCCGTTGGGTGTGATGGCGGTGATGGTCCAGCGGTCGCCGTTCTTCACCCAGTCGGTCGGGCTGACGCGGAGGCGGCGGTCGTTGGTGCGGGTGATGATCGTGTCGCCGACCGACGCGGACAGCCCGTCGGCGAGCTCCACCTCACGCTTGACGAGTTCGCCGGTGAGGCGGTGGGTGCGGGCGCGGGTGTTGAGTTCGGCGACGAGATCGCGGGTGGGGGCGAGCATGATCGTGTCCAAACCCTGCTGCCGGTCGGTCTGCCAGGCGTCGAACACCTGGTTGGTGATGGTGGCCAGATCACCGACATGGACCCGGCCGCGGTCGAGGTAGAAGCCGAGCGCCTCAGTCTGGCCGTCACGCAGGGCGAGCGAGGCGCCGCCTTCGGCGGGGTCGGCGAAGCGGACGAGTTCGTTCAGCCGGGCGGCACCATGGTGGGTGGCGATGTCCCGTAGGACGCCGCCGGCGCCGATCGCGGCCAGCTGTTGGTCGTCGCCGACCAGGCGGACGCTGCCCCCACGAGCCAGGATGTGGCCCACCGCCGCATCCAGGGAGAGGGTGTCGGCCATGCCGGCCTCGTCGATCACCACCAAGGTTTGGGGGCCGATCTGGGCAGCCCAGTCGGGCAGGTCATGGTGGTCGATGGACCAGGTGAGTTTGGCGAGCGTGTCGGTGTGCGTGTCGATCTGCGCCCCGAGCGCGGCCGCTGCCGCTGCGGACGGTGCGAGGCCCAACACGGTGCCGCCGGCTTCGGTCCACGCCGTCGCGAGGGCCCGCATCGCGGTGGTCTTCCCCGACCCCGCCGGTGCGATCGCGACCTGGACCCGGGCGCCGGAGCCGGCCATCGCCCGGACGAGGGCGACCTGCCCGGCGTTCAACTCGACCCCGTTCGCGGTGCTCTCCAGGAGGGCGACGGCAATTGTGGCCTCGTCCACGACCATCCCATCGCGCCGGGCGGCGGCAGCCACCAGGCGTTGCTCGGCGGCCAGGATCCGCGGCGACGTGAACAACTCCGCGCCCGCGACCGTGTACACCGACTGCCCATCCACCCGCTGCAGAGTTGCGGGTTCGCGGACGCCGTCGTCCGGCACCGCCAACCGCACCGAATGCTGGGCGAGCGACACGGCGACGAGACGGTCCACAGTCGCCTCCAGCAGGCTGCCGGGGACGTTCGCCGTCCGCGCGCGACGTTGCGCTTCGGCGCGCACATGCCAGGACTGCCACGTCGCCCGCGACCCCTCCACCGTCGCGACGATGGACGCCGCCGTGCTCGCGTACCACGCGTCGTCCAGAGCGGGGCCGGGTGCGCGGGTGGGGTGGAGGGCGGTGTGGATCATCCGGCGGACGCCGTCCGGGCCACCGAGGATCTGCTCCGCCTGGCTGCGCCAGCTGGCGCGTTGCTCGGCGAGCGTGCGGGGTTCGTGCTTGTCCTGCCTGGTCTCGAGGTTGGCCTGCTGCGCCAGCGCTAGGGTCTCGATCGCGGTCGGCGGACGCCCGTGCGCGGCCTGGAAGTCGGTGGCCAACTCCGCTTGTCGCTGCTCGATGGAGCGCCGGCGGGCTGACCAGCGCTGGTTCAGGCCGGGTCGACGCCGTCGATCTCCCGAACGGGCCGGCGTCCAGCACTGGTGGTCCGGTTGACGAACTGGACGCCCAACGCGTCCGCCAGATGCCGTTCCAGGGCGGTGTTGTAGGTCTCGGAGGCGGTCACCTTCGCCTTGAACAACACCCGGCCGTCGATCGACAGCCAGCGCCCATCCAACGTCTGCACCTTGTTCGCTACCGCCACATGGGTGTGCAGATCGGGGTCACCGGCGCGGGAATCACGGTGGGTGAACGCTGCGGCGACCAGCCCGCGGACGTTGACCTGCCGGACACCCTTCGCGCCGGTCCGGGTGAACAGGGCGTGGTCCTCGATCAGCTTCAGGGCGTCAGCGACGGCGGCGTGGTGGGCGCGTTCGATGATCGCCGCCGTGTGGGGGTCGGCGAGCGCCCACAGGGTCGACACGCTCTTGACCGGCGAGAAGGTCAGGTCGAAGCCGGCGATCGCCGTGGTCTGCGGGCGGGACAGCTTCGCGATCAGGCCGGCGAGCTCACGCGCGTCGACGGGGTCGCGGCCGTATTCGGCTTGGAAGAACTCCCGACCCACCTCGGTACGGATCCGGGCGCGCTCGTCGGCGGCGACCGCCGAGCGCGCGGGGGCCCCCTCCAACAAGTTCAAGGCGGCCAGCCGTTTGGCGACCTCAACCCGGAACGGCGACACGTCGTTCGCGTGGATCTTGAACGGCGACCCCAGCCGGGACACCGCAAGGTAGTCGGCCTCCGTGAGGCCCGGCCCCTGCAGGGCGTCCATCCGCTGCTGCGCCAACGGGTGCAGGCCAGCGCCGAACAAGTTCTGCATCTGCTCGGCGGTCACCACATCGCCGGCGTCCAAACCATCGATGCCCGCCATGCCGGAGCCCACCCACTGGCCGGGGGTTTCGCCGCGTTCGGTGTAGTAGGAGGCCAGTCCGAGGTGGCCCTTCTCGGTGGAGTCCTGCACGGCGACCTGCCGGGTCAGGTAGTCATACCCCGACCCGGCGGTGATCTTGTGCAAGCTCATCACACCCTCCAGAAGTGATTTCTGAGCCTCTCCAGGGACACTTCCGGCGAAATTGGTCCGACGAGTTCTGGGACAGTCCCGACCTGGGTGCACTAGGTGTGTGCGACATGAGGACATCGGGACATTGCTGGAGCACAGTTCGGAGGACCACGGGCTAGGGCGTGTCGCGTAACTGGTCTCGTAGGCAGATGATGGTGCTGGCCAGGACGAGGCCGGCGCGGTAGTTGCGAGCGAGTTTGTCGTAGCGGGTAGCGATGGCGCGGAACTCCTTGATCCGGTTGAAGAAGCGTTCCACCACGTTCCTGCCCTTGTAGATGGTGGGATCGAAGGCAGGTGGGCGACCGCCGCGGCTGCCCTTGGCCTTGCGACG
>NZ_JACJFX010000030.1:0-33386 GCF_014164675.1 Propioniciclava sp. MC1683
CGGCGAACAACGCGTCCGGGAACAGGCGGTGCCGGTGCTCGGCCAAGAACCGGAACACGCTGCCAGCCGGCAACAAATGCCCCGCCAGCGACTCCACGTCCAACACATCCCGCTGCGGACTCGACTCACCCTGCACAACCCAACAATTCCAGCCAGCTGCCGGTCAGTCCCGTGGGCACGCGGACAGATTGTTCAGCAGGCTCCTAGAGGACTACCTCCTCCCTCCCGTGGAGCAACTCAAGGAGTTCTACTCCTCCGCTGCGCACGCTAATGAGGTCGTCATTGTGACGTTGGTCTGACACACCGGCTTCTAGCCCGCAGTGAGGACTTCTTCAGGCCGGCGATGGGTCACCGCTCCCGGATAGTCCGTGAGCGCCATGTTCAGCAGCGCCTGGACGTCCCCTTCGAATGATTCCTCCGCCAGCTTGTGGATGACTTCAGCCACCACGCGCCCCGGGACCAGCACCAAGGGGTACTCATCGTCGACGACTTCGATCTGAGCCTGTTGGCTGAAGTGACCGGTCGTGACGAAGACCCCAAGCCAGCCACGCCTGAGGCGCGCGACGACCCGGGCGACCTGATCCGCGCTGATGGAAGATGATGGCGCAACACACTTCGCCTGCCCGAGAACTACCAGCGGCGTCTGTGCCCGAGTGCTTCCGACGTCGAGTCGACCGACGAAGTCCATGCCCCCGTCGCCGCCTGCACGCGTGAGCCACCCCTCCGAGTACCTGGCCCCGGAGTCCGAAAGCACCTGTTCAGCGATTCTGCTAGCCAGCCATTCAAACGCGTGCTTGTTGTTGTCGAATGCCCGATATACGCGCTCTAGGATGTCCTGCTCCGGACTGCCCACCTCTGGGAGCTGCTGATCTCGTGTTTGGACCCGACTGCTGAGGACACGACGACGAATGCGGGGAAGGGCCACCTTGCCCTGCTCGACCCAACGGACCCACGCCTTGGGCGCTAGCTCCAGCGTCTCTTCCGCAGTCAATTGACCATCACGACGGGCGTCCAGCCAGCGGAAGTCGAACTCGTCATTCTCGTCAAGTTTGATGACGTTGATGTCCACGACGATGTTGGGGAACGTGGCCGCCGCCTGCCCCGGACGCGAAGACCCGGGATCTCGTTGGACGATGTACTCCAGCCTCTCGAGCACACCCACCCCACAGAATTCTCCGTGCCCCTTGTCCACACGCCGGCCGTCTCGCCAGATCGGTACTGCGCGGAAGAGGATCAAGGGCGGCGCAAGAAGTCGGTCCTCCCCCTTGCCGGATCCGTGAAGGTTCCACGCTTCAAGGAGTGCTCGATTCCCAGGCGTGGTTCCGACAGGGCCAAGCGTCGAAACCTTGTGATCCCCGAAGTAGCGAACATGGCCGTGATTGAGGTCGAACTCATCGTGCCACGGGGTACTTTCCTGTCCTGCTTTCCAAGGGCTCGAGCGCAAAGCGATGAGGGGGCGACGCACCGCCTCGGGACCGGCCACAAAGGCCACCGGGTTGATGCCCGATTCCAGCTGGATCCGTTTGAAGGGGCTTCCCGGCGCATCCTGGAGCCACCAGAAGTTCCAGTAATCCCCCAGCCGAACTTCCACTGGGGAGTAGGTGCGGTCGTAGCGCACGATGTCCAGCATCTGCACGCGACGAGGGTCACCCATGTGGGCACTATGCCAGCCACCTTGCGTGACTGGAAGCCAACTCCGCCCGTCGTCGCCCAAATGCGGACAGAGGAAGGGTTCCACTGCCCTAGTAGTCAGCAGTTGGGAATGGCGGTGGGCAGGTCGGACAACCGCGCCATGCTGCCCGGGTCACCGTTGGCACCGTCGGTGATGAGCAGCACGAACTCCTCCATCAGCACCGGCGCCACCTGCATCCCTTCGGTGGTTCCGTTGTCGTCCATGATCTCGAGCTCGTTGCCTGAGACGAGGTTCACGAGCGTGACTGTGCGCCCGCGAAAGACCAGCGCGGAATCTCCCTCGATGGTGACCATGTTGGAGGCCGCTCCCTTGAGGATCGGGGGCGACCGGCCGGTCATGACATCGACCAGAACCAACTCCTCGACCCCATCCACGTTGTCGCGGTCGTACAGGACCTCGTTGCCCCGTTGGGCCTTCCAGTGGCCCGCGGGCGGCATCGCCGGAGGGGCGCTCGTCTCCCGCAGGGTGGTGCGCTCGTACGCCCGCCACGTGTCGTTCTGTCCGAACAGGAGGCGGTCGTCCAACAGGACCGGGTAGCCCGACTCCCCCTCCACCTCGAGGGCGACCTGCGGCGCGGCGTCCGGATCGTTCAACGCACCCTGCATCACACGCTGCCGTTCGGGCGCGTCCTCTCTGGCGTTCACGACCTCGAACCAGCGCAGGGAGTCCCCTCGACCCAGAACGGGTAGAGACCCGCGACGCCGTCGCTGTCACGGGAGTCAACAAGCAGGCGTGGCTCGGCGTCCGGTCCGTGCTGGACGTGGAAGCGCCAGCGCCGGGGGGTGGCACTGTCCCAGAGCTCGCCGTAGACGATGCGCTCCTCGGTGAGCTCGGCGAGCAGCAGCATCGCTCCCTCGGTGACGGGGGGCAGGGCATACGAATCGCCCGCCAATCCGTGGGGGAAGACGCGCTGCACGAGGCGTCCGTTCACCTGCCCCCCGACGATGACTGCGTCCCCACGGACGTTCAACAGCCGTGGGTTGGACCCCAACCCGAGTGGCAGTTCCAGGGGTGTCGTGAGGGCCTCGCGCCACGCGTCCCGGATCTCCGGGCACGACAGCGTCGGCGTCACCACGGGCGACGGGGTGGCGGACGGGGTGGGCATCGGCGTCCCGCTCGCCGGTGTGGCGGGCACAGTCGGGGACGCCGCGGGTGCGGGCACCGCCGGCTGAGTCAGCACCTGCGGGACCAGCAGCGCCCCGGCCGCCACCACGGCCACCGCAGCCACCCCCACCGGGACCAGCCGGCGGCGGGTCGCGCGACCCCTGATGCTGGACGCCGCGGGCGCACCCTCGCCGGAGGGCGTGTAGCGGCTGAGGAGATCACGGAGGTCCTGTTCACGCATGGCGGGGCTCCTTGTCCTCGTCGAGGAGGACGCCGAGGCGGACCCGTCCGCGGGAGAACCACACGCGGACGGTGCCCGGCTGGGCGTCCAACTCCTCGGCGACCCGGGCGACCGGGAGGTCGGCGACGGTCCGGATCCAGGCGTCGGGGTGGGGGTGGCGTCCGAACTCGCGGCGCTTGGTCCACGCCCGGACGAAAGCCTCCTGGACGGCGTCGGCGGCGGCGCCCGGGTCGCCCCACATGGCCGTCACGTGCCCGACGAGCACGGGGTATCGCGCGGTGAAGTACCGGTCGAATGCCTCCGCGTCCATGCCGCACTTTCCTTCGGACTCTCCCCCACCCAACGTTCGAGGGGCCCGAAAGGCAACACGTGACGTCCCGAGCGCGCGGATCCCCGTCAGCGACCGGCGAGACGCGCGAGCACTTCGCGCCGGGTGCTCGTCAACTCGACCTGGTCGGGCGACGCCATCGTGAAGGCGGTCAGGCAGGCCCCCTGAGTGACGCCCGGCCGCAGCCCGCGGCGTCCGGGAATGCACCTGCGGTGAGCCGCGGCAATAGGCTGGGCACGCAGCCGAGGCCTGAGGAGAAGTCATGGAAGAGCGGGAGTCCCTGGAGCAGCGCACCGGGTTCGCCGGGAGCATCACCGAGTACGTCGACGTCATGGTCGAGCAGGTGCGCCAGCAGGTCGGCGACAAGCGGGTGCTGTGCGCGCTGTCGGGCGGCGTGGACAGCTCGGTGTGCGCCGCGATCGTGCACAAGGCCGTCGGCGACCAGCTCGTCTGCGTCTTCGTCGACCACGGCCTCATGCGCGCCGGCGAGCCCGAGATGGTCGACCAGCTCTTCGGCGACCACTTCGGCATGAACCTCATCTCGGTGGACGCCGTCGACCGGTTCCTCGGCAAGCTCGACGGCGTCGACGACCCCGAGCGCAAGCGCAAGATCATCGGCGAGGAGTTCATCCGCGTCTTCGAGGAGGAGGCCCGCTCGCTCGGCCAGATCGACTACCTCGTGCAGGGGACGATCTACCCCGACATCATCGAATCCGACTCCGACAAGGGCGTCGTCAAGAGCCACCACAACGTCGGCGGCCTGCCCGAGGACTTCGACTTCGAGCTCGTCGAGCCCGTGAAGTACCTGTTCAAGGACGAGGTGCGCGCCGTCGGCGAGGCCCTCGGGCTGCCGCACGAGCTCGTGTGGCGCCAGCCGTTCCCGGGCCCGGGCCTGGCGGTGCGCGTGGTCGGGGCGCTGACCCCCGACAAGGTGCGCATGGTGCGCGAGTCCGACGCGATCTTCCGCGCCGAGGTCGCCGCCGCCGGCCTCGAGGGCGAGGTGTGGCAGTACTTCACCGTGCTGCCCGGCACGCGTTCGGTCGGCGTCACCGACGGCTACCGCACCTACGGCCAGGCCATCGTGCTGCGTGCCGTGCTGTCCTCCGACGCCATGTCCGCCGGTGTCGCCGAGCTGCCGTGGTCGCTGCTGAACAAGGTCACCCTGCGTATCTGCGCCGAGGTCGAGGGCGTCAACCGCGTCATGTACGACACCACCCCCAAGCCCCCGGGCACCATCGAATGGGAGTGAGCTGACCGTCTGCTCGCGAAATGTGCTCCTTGCTCTTTGCGCCACGTGCATTACGTCGAAGGAGCACATTCTGCGAGCACTAGCCTGACGCCATGCGCACCAGCACGGACCGGCTGCCCGGACTGACCCTCACCAACCTGTTCCTCGACGTCCCCCTCGACCACGCCAACGACGGCGCGGGGACCATCGAGGTGTTCGCCCGCGTCGTCACCGGCGAGGGCGGGGAGGGCAAGCCGTACCTGGTGTTCCTGCAGGGCGGCCCGGGCAACGAGGCCCCCCGTCCCAGCCTCGGCCCCGACAACCCACCGTGGCTGCGCCGCGCGCTGCAGGACTACCAGGTCGTCATGCTCGACCAGCGCGGGACGGGGCGGTCGACGCCGTTCGGCCCGGCGTCCGATCTGGCCGGCAGCGAGGCGACCGCCGAGTACCTGACCCACTTCCGCGCCGACGAGATCGTCAACGACTGCGAGGCGGTGCGCGAGGCGCTGGGCGCGCGCACGTGGACGATCCTCGGCCAGTCCTTCGGCGGGTTCACCGCACTGCACTACCTGTCGGTGCGCCCCGAGAGCCTCGCGGGCGCGGTCATCACCGGCGGGCTGAGCGCGGTGCAGCACCCCATCGAGGACGTCTACGCCGCGACCTGGCAGATCATGGTCGGGAAGTCCGAGCAGTACTACCGGTGGTTCCCCGGCGACCGGGAGCGCATCCGGCAGCTCACCGGGCTGGCCGCGGCCGGCGAGATCGTCCTCCCCAACGGGGACGCCGTCTCCCCCGACCGCCTGCGCACGCTCGGGCACAAGCTCGGCGCGCAGGGCGGGGCGGAGCAGCTGCACTACCTGCTCGAACTCGACCACCGCTCCCCCGCGTTCGCGCACGACCTCGCGGCGGCCCTTCCCTTCGGGGCGCGCAACCCGCTGTACGCGGTGTTCCACGAGTCCAGCTACGCCGACGGCGTCCGGACCCGCTGGGCCGCCGACCGCACCATGCCCGACGCCGTGCGCGAGGACCCGACCCTCCTCGCCGGCGAGCACCTGCACCGCAGTCTGTTCGCCGAGGCGTCCGAGTTGAACGGCTGGGCCGAGGCCGCCGACCTGCTCGCCGAGCACCCGTGGCCGCAGCTGTACTTCCCCGAGAAGCTGGCCGAGGCCGACGTGCCCGTCGTGGCCGCCGTGTACGCGCGCGACGCCTACGTGCCGCTGGAGTACTCCCTCGAGACGGCCGCCATGCTGCCCGACTGCCGCACCTGGGTGACCAGCGAGTACGAGCACAACGGCCTCCGCATGGGCAGCGACGTCCTCGACCACCTGCTCGGGCTGCTGTCCGGACGCCGCTGGCTGTAGACGCGGCCGGACGCCGGCAGCCTGGGCCGCCGGCGTCCGATCGTGGGGGTGGGTGGGGTCAACGGGTGATGATGGCCCGCGGGGACAGGTCCATGCCGTGCCCGGTCGCGGTGTTGGTGCACTCGACGGTGTCCTCCCAGTTCACGCACTGGAAGTCACCCCGACCGCGAGCAGGCCCACGACCTGGTCCAGACCGCGCTGCTGAAGACGTACCTCGCATGGTCGCGCGTGCGGCACGACGACGCCCTCGCCTACGCGCGCCGGATCCTCGTCAACGCGAGCGTCGACGCCTGGCGCAAGCGGCACGGCGAGGTGGTCTCGGACGAGGCGGTGGCCGCGCACGAACCCGTGGTGGCGTCCGGCTTCGAGCAGGTCGAGGAGCACGACCGAGTCGGCCGCATGCTCGCCACCCTGCCCCCGCAGCAGCGCCGGGTCGTGGTGCTGCGTTACTACGCCGACCTCTCCGAGCGTGAGGTCGCCGACCAGTTGGGCCTGTCGCTGGGCACCGTGAAGTCGAACGCCGCCCGCGGGGTGGCCTCGCTCCGCGCCCGCTACGCCGAGGAAGGACTCCTGTCATGAACGGCTTCGAGGACCTGCTCCGCCGCGACCTCCAGGCCAGCGGCTTGCGCAATGCTTTCGTGGTCGACGTCGACCCCCTCGTCGCCTCCGGGCACCGGACGATCCGGCGCCGGGTGCTGACCACGTCGGCCCTGGGACTGGTCGCGGTCGTGGCCGTGGTGGGCGGCCTGGTGTTCCGGCCGGGTGCGGTGCCGCCCGTGGCCGAGCCCGCGCCGAGCGTGGTCGCCTCGCCGAGCCCGGCACCGACGACAAGTGACGGTTTCGCTCCATCGGATCCCACCCCGGAGCCCTCCGCCACGCTCGACGTCGCGCGTTGGGCCACACCCAGTGTCGATTTTGCGTCACCTTCGACGCGGCTCGCCTGCGCGATGCGGCCCGACGGGGTCACGTGCGGGATCCCCATGGAGTTCACCGGCACGGTCCCCGAGGTCGACTGCGTCGACGGCCCCGGCCCGGCCACCGAGGTGGACCTCGCCGACGCCGTTCCGGTGTACTCGTGCGCGAGCGACCCGGCGGCGTTCCCAGGCAACGCCCTGCGCCTGGGCGACTTCATGTGCAGCAGCGCCGAGTCGGGCGTGACCTGCACCAACACTGCCACCGGGCACTCGGTGAAGCTCAACCGCCAGGAGATCGTGCTGCGCTGATGGGCCCTGAGGTGGGTTGCTTCGCTGGGCTGTCAAGGGGCGCGGGCAGATGTGGACAAGTTGACCGAGTTCTCCACATTTCCCGTCAGGCGTTCTATTCAGGCGCTCGGTTCCGTAGCGTGGAGCCATGGACGAGCGCACCCCCACCGCCACCGCTCTGGCCGGCGCGCGCTCGCTGCTGAGCTCAGTCGACCACATGGGTCGCAAGCGTCTGGACGCCGAGGCCCGCCTTGCGCTCGTCACGGAGGTGGTCGCGCTCGGGCGCCAGGTGGAGGCCCTGCGTGCCGTGCTCGTGGCCGAGGCCGACCGGGCGCGATCCGCGGAGGCGGCACGCGGGACGAGCATCAAGTCCCTGCTCGCTGTCTCGGCCAAGGTGACCGCCGGAGAGGCCTCATCGTGGGTGTACGCCGGCAAGGACATCACCGCGCACCCGAAGGTGGCCGAGGCGACGCTGGCGGGCGATGTCTCCGTCGCCCAGGCCCGGGCCATCGACAAGGTCCTGGGCGAGCTGCCGGCCACGCTCAGTCACGAGCAGCGCGAGCAGGCGGAGGACATCCTGCTCGACAAGGCCCACCTCGTCGACGCGAAGGATCTCGCCCGGCAGACCCGGCACGTCCTCGAAGCCGTCGCCCCAGAGGTGGACGCGGTGGAGGACGAACTCTCCCGCCTGGACGCCCAACGCAAGCGCGCCTGGGCCGCTCGGTCGCTGGTCTTCAGTCCCGACGGGGACGGCAGCCTCCGGTTCCGCGGGCAACTGCCGACGCTCGAGGGCGAGGCCTTCAAGCGACTCGTGGAGGCGCACTCCGTCTCCAACCGGCGCGCCTTGGAACACGCCGGGGATCGCCACGACGAGGCCGGCCTGAGGACCTCCGAACAGCGCACCGCCGACGGGTTGGTCGCGCTGGTCGCGGCGCGGCCTCAGGTGGGCTCCGCGCGGAGGCCGACTGAGGGGCAGTTCCCCAGGACTGCCGACGCGTCCGCGACACAGCCGTCGACCGCCGGGCGCGCGACCTCGATGAGGCCGACCGTGGTGGTCACCCTCTCCTACGACGACCTTCTCGAGCGCGCCGAGCAAGCCGGCGTGCTCGCGGGCGGTGAGCAGCTGACCGCCGGTGAACTGCGCCGACTCGCCTGCGACGCGAACGTCCTGCCCGTGATCCTGGGTTCCGCCAGCGTGCCGCTCGACGTCGGGCGCGAGCAGCGGCTCGTCACACCGGGCATCCGGCGCGCACTGGAGGTTCGCGACCAGGGCTGCGCGTTCCCGGGCTGCCGCGTCCAGGCGCACGCCTGCGAGGCACACCACATCACTCCGTGGTGGGCGGGCGGCGATACGGCACTGGGGAACCTGGTGCTCCTGTGCCCGCACCACCACGGCACGGTCGAGCCGCTCCGCTTCTTCGACCGCGGGGCTCCACCCACCCGCTGGACCGTTCGGATCGACGACGAAGGCCAACCCGTGTTCACGCCACCCCGGTCCAGACCGCCGGTCGACCAGACACCACTGCGGCCCGCGCGGACGCCGTGTGCCACCGGGAGCGACGCCCAGGCGGTCCTCCTCGAGTAGCACCGGGAAGGCCCGCGGCGAACGACCTGCTGCGGGGCTCAGATCACCGGGTGATCTCGGGTCGGTAGAACGGGCGGGATCACCTCGTCCGGGATGTCGTCGACCGTGCGGATGTCGACCACCTCGCAGCCGGTGACGACGCCGCTCAGCGACCGGAACGTGCGCGTGAAGGGCACCATCACGACCGCCGTCGCGGCGATCACGAGCCACGGCAGGCTGGCCCACGGGTCGAGCTTCAGCCACCAGTCGAGCACCAAGGTGAGCAGCATCGGGCCGGGCACGACGTGGGCCCGCACCAGCCGTTGCACCAGCGTCCCGTGGGTCAGCTCACCCGCTGAATCGCGCCACATCGGCGTCAGCCACACCATGTACTGGCCACCCGACGCCGCGTAACCACCCCAGGGCGGCACGACGAAGCAGACGATCCACGGGATGCCGACAGTGATCGCGAAGCCCACCCAGCCCAGCGACGCGATGCCACCGCTGGTGTCGACGCCGAGCACCAGCGCCCCCACCAGCGTGAGGATCGACAGCACCGCCGACAGCACCGTGAACGCGAACGCGTCGGCCAGCATGCCCAGCCACCGCCGGACCATCGTCACCGGCCGCGGCACGTGGCGCTGCACGGCGAGGTCGCGGGCGTGGGGCATCCAGGCGAGCAGCAACGGCGCGATCAGCGCACCGATCAGGGCGCCGAGGGTGTTGGTGAGCACGTCATCGACGTCGAAAGTGCGGTAGGCGCACGGGTAGATGCCGAACAGCCCGGTCAGCTGGGCGGTCTCGATGAACACGGACGCCCCGAACCCACTCAGCGTCGCCACCAGCAACCCCCGGTGCAGGAACTGCCGCACGACCACGCCCCACGGCACGAACAGCACCACGTTCAGCACGACCTGCAGCACGGTGAACGACCACAGCGCGTCGGGCAACCCGAACCGGTCAAGAGCGCGGGCGATGTCGCCGACGAACGCGCCCGGCACCGCCTGCGGGATCGGCGCCCGCGTGCAGTCGAGGGTGTCGCGGTCGGGCAGCGGCAGCCACGTGTAGGTCAGCAGCGCCGTCGTGTACGACGCCAGCCCGAACGCGCCCAACAGGCGCGCGGCGTTGGGGCGTCCGTAGCGCCGGTACTGCCAGGCGACCACCGGCACGAACGTGACGACGAAGACGATCACGGCGTTGACCAGCGCGAGCTGGCCCTGTGCGATCCAGGTGGACATGCTCTCCCTCGGGGGTGGGACCCAGCCACCCTACGCCCGCCCGCCCCTCAGATCAGGCCGCGCTCATAGGCGACCCGCACGGCCGCCGCCCGGTCGGAGACCCCGAGCTTCTCGTACACCCGCGACAGGTGGGTCTTGAACGTGGTCTCGCTCACGTGCAGCCGCGCGGCGGCCTCGCGGTTGGTGCCGCCGGCGGCCAGTTCGCGCACCACGTCGGCCTCGCGGGCGGTGAGCGCGACGGGCCCGGCCCCGCGTCCGGCCAGGGCGGCGAGCGCGGACGCCGCGAGCACCGGCCGCCCTGCGGCCAGGTCGCGGACGGCGCGGATCAGGTCGGCGCGCGGGGTGTCCTTGAGCAGGTAGCCGTCGGCCCCGGCGGCCAGCGCGGCGCGGATGTCGCGGTCGGTGTCGTAGGTGGTCAGCACGAGGATGCGCGGCCGGTCGGACCGCTGACCGCGCAGCGTGCGGATCGCGTCGACGCCGTCACCGCCGGGCATGCGGAGGTCCATGAGCACGACGTCGGGGTCGTGGTGCGCGACCATCGCCACCGCCTCGGGCCCAGACCCCGCCTGGGCCAGCACCTCCAGGTCGGGCTCGCGGGTGAGGATCGCGACGATCCCGTCCCGCACCAGGGGGTGGTCGTCGGCGATGACGACGGTGATCATCGGTCCTCCTCGGTCGGGGCGGGCTGCTCTGCGGGGGCCTCGCCTGGCGTGGCATCCCCACCCAGGGGCACGTGGGCGACCAGACGGGTGCCGTCGGGCGTGGACGCGACCTCGAGGCGTCCACCCACCGCCGCCAGACGGTCGCGCATGCCGCGCAGGCCGAACCCCTGGTGGGGCTGGTCGGGGTCGAAGCCCAGTCCGTCGTCGGCGATCGCGAGGCTGGCCTCGCTGCCCTCGTAGCGCAGCACCACGTCGGCCCGGCGCCCGCGGGCGTGCTTGGCGACGTTGGCCAGCCCCTCCTGGGCGACGCGCAGCAGCACGTCGTCGTGGCCGGTCGCGGTGGCCGTGCCCGCCACGGTGAGCTCGCCGGCCAACCCGGTGGCGGCGCGCCACTGGCCGAGCAGGTCGTCGAGGGCGAGCGGCAGGTCGGCGTCGTCGAGGCGCGGCGACGCGAGGGCGCGCACAGCCCGGCGGGCCTCGTCGAGGGCCTCGCGGGCGGCGGCGTCCACGATGGAGAGGCGACGGTCGCGCTCGGCCGGGTCGACGGCCGCGGACGCCGCGTCGAGCTGGGCGATGATGGCGACCAGGTCCTGCGCGACGGTGTCGTGGATCTCGCGGGAGAGGCGGGCGCGCTCCTCGGCGATGCCGGCCTCGTGGGCCTGGGCGACGAGCTGGTCGCGCAGGGTGGCCGAGCGCTGCTGCTCGGCGCGCAGCTCGTCGTTGGTGCGGGCGAGCTCGACGTAGAGCCCCTCGCGGCGGCGGTTGAGCACGAACATGAGCCCGGTGATCGCGAGGTTCACGGCCACGAACGCGGCGTAGACGAGCGGGATGAAGAGCACGGAACGCGGCCCGCCGACCTGGGCGACCGCGATGACCAGCGCGACGCCGACCATGCCCGCGAGGCGCTGCGGCACCGACCGGAAGCCCGCCGACTCGAAGTAGCCGATGAAGAGGTAGAGGCCGAACGCGGGCGACAGCCAGACGGCGGCGAGGGCCAGGCCGAGGTTGATCCAGAAGAGGAACACGCGCCGGCCCTCGGTGGTGCCGGGCCGGTGGGCCGCGACCCGGACGACCGCCATCGCGACGGCGAGGGCGACCAACCAGGGCAGGTCGGCCACCCGCACGACCGGGACGCCCGCCAGCGCCATCACGACCGCTGCGACCAGGCTGGCCCCGAGCAGGCCGAGCGGGACTCCGAGCGGGAGCTCCTCGCGGCGGGTGGTCATGGTGCTCATCCTGCCCGACTCACTCCCAGCGGAAGGTGCGGACGGCGACGAGGGCGGCCGCGGCGGTCCAGACGACGAGCACCACGAAGGGCTGCCACGAGGGCTGGACGCCGACCGCGGCGTCGATCATCGCCTGCGTCGCGGCGCCGCCCGGGGTCAGGTCGGTGAGGGTCACCAGCCAGTCGGGGAAGAACACGCGCGGCAGCCACAGGCCGGCGGAGAACCACATCAGGGCGGCGACGACGTTGCCGAGCCCGGCCGCGACCTGCGGCGACGGGACGACCGCGGCGAGCAGGGTTCCGAGGGCGAGGAAGGCCACCAGGCTGAGGACCGCCGCGAGCGCGAACCAGCCGAGGTGCTCGGGGAGCCCGGCGCCCGCGATGGCCGGGACCGCCACGATGAGGGTGGCCACGACCAGGCCGACGGCGGCGACGACCACGAACAGCGCGGCGAGGAGGGTGGCCGGCGAGGCCGGCGTCGTGCGCAGCCGGCGCAGGATGCCCGCCTGCCGGTAGCCGCCCAGGATCGCGGGAACGATGGTGAGCCCCAGCACCGAGGTGGCGAACAGCAGGATCGTCGGCTGGTAGGTGCGCACGACCGAGAGCCCGCCGAAGTCGGCCAGCGGCTCGCGCGCGGCCGGGATCGCCGACATCACGATGATCGCCGCCAGCGGGAGGACGGCCCCGAAGATGAGCGCGGCCGCCTCCCGGAGGATCAGGCGGGTCTCGCTGCGGAGGTGCGCGGCGAACGCGCGGGTGAACCGGTCCGTGGGGGTGGTGGTGGCGAGGCTGCGGGTGGCGGGGGCGGTGGCGGCGGTCATCGGAGGGACCCTTCCTGGGTGAGCGAGAGGTAGGCGTCGTCGAGCGAGGGGGTGGTGACGCGCAGCTGGCGGGCGACGATCCCGCTGCCGGCGAGCGCCGCGAGGACCACCTGCGGGGAGTCGGCGTCGCCCTGGACGCTGACGCGTCCGCGGTCGACACTCACCGACGTCACACCGGGGAGGCGACGGAGGGCGTCCAGATCGATGGCCGGGTCGGCGGCGAAGGAGGTCTCCTGGCCGCCGGTGCCCGCGGCGATGTCGGCGGGGGTGCCGGAGGCGACGATGCGGCCGTCCTCGAGGATGACGACGCGGTCGCAGAGGAAGGCGGCCTCCTCCATGAAGTGGGTGACGAGCAGCATGGTGACTCCCTCGTCGCGGAGCAGGCCGAGGTACTCCCAGATCTCGCGGCGGGCGGCCGGGTCGAGGCCGGTGGTCAGCTCGTCGAGGAAGGCGATGCGGGGGCGTCCGATGAGGGCGAGCGCGATCGAGAGGCGCTGCTGCTGGCCGCCCGACAGCTTGCCGAAGGGCTGCCTGGCGTGGGCGGCGAGGCCGAAGCTCTCGAGCAGCTCGCCGGCCGGGCGGGGGTTGGCGTAGAAGGCGGAGTAGAGGTCGAGGGCCTCGCCGACGCGCATCCGGTTGGGGAGGCGGCACTGCTGCAGCTGCATGCCGAGCATCTCGCGGAGGGCGAGGGGGTCGGTCGCCGGGTCCATGCCCGCGATGTCGACCGTGCCGCCGTCGCGGGCGCGGAGGCCTCCGATGCACTCGACCGCCGTGGTCTTGCCCGAGCCGTTGGGCCCCAGCACGCCCACGATCTCGCCCTCGTCGACGGTGAGGTCGATGCCGTGGAGGACCTGGTGCGTGCCGTACGACTTGGTGAGCCCGGAGACGGTGATGAGTGCCATACCTCAAGGGTTCCGTGGCGGCCGCCCTCGAACCTCCCCCACCCGCCCCGACCTGGGGTCATCCGATCGGAGGATGCCGGGGGCTCACCGCAGGATCGGGATCAGCTCCTGCAGGCCGGCGATCACCATCGCGACGGCGATGGCGGCGACGATGCCGGGCACCCCGTCGGCCTGGCCGGTGAAGATGACGATCGACGCGATCGACCCCGGGCCCAGGATCATCGGGAACGTCAGCGGGTAGAACGAGATGTCGGCCGCAGCATCGGGGTGGGCGTCGTGCGCCGGCCCGGCCGCCGGACCCGTCGCCGTCACACCCGCCTCGCCCCCGGCCGAGGCCATCGCCCGAGTGCGCATGCGGGCCTTCTCGGTCGCGGTGCCCTCGTGGGCCGAGCTGCCACCGTTCAGCATGCCGAGGCCGATGGTCATCAGCACGATGCCGCCGGCCACCCGGAAGTGGCTCACCGAGATGCCGAAGAACCCTAGGATCGCCGAGCCACTCGCCATGACCACGATGCTCATCACCGCGCTGTAGACGACCACCCGCAGGCTGGTGCGGCGCTGCCGGGCGTGGTCGTAACCGCTGGTCAGCGCCAGGAACATCGGCAGGGCGATGAACGGGTTCATGATGGCGAAGAAGGCACCGAGTGCCTGCACGAAGAGGGCCGAATTCACGCTGCGCATCGTCGCATGTCGCGGCGCGCCACCCAAGCTCACCCCGGGCAGACAAGGGGCGTTGACCGGCCCCCACCCGACTCCTACCCTCGCCCCATGCCGACCTACACCGTGCGCACCACCACCGGACGCCTCAACGGCGACGCCCGCGCCACCCTCGCCCGCGCGATTACAACCGCCCACACTGCGGCCACCGGCGCGCAGGGCTTCTTTGCCCAGGTCGTCTTCGAGGAGGTGGATGCCGACCGCCACTTCGTCGGCGGCGCCCCGATCGCCGACGAGCTGGTGTTCGTGCACGGGCAGATCCGCGCCGGACGCACGCCCGAGCAGAAGGCGGCCCTGCTCGACGCGCTGGGCGGTGCGGTGCGTGAGGCGCTGGGCGTCCCCCGCCGGGCGGTGTGGGTCTACCTCGTCGACCTGCCGCCCGCGAACATGGTCGAGTACGGGTACGTCCTGCCCGCGGCAGGGGACGAGGCCGCGTGGCTGGCGTCCCTCGACGACGACACCCGCCACCACCTGAACGCGCTCGGCTGACCTACCCGATCGCGGGCCCGGGCCCGTACGTGAGGATCGCGTTGCCCTTCTCGGTGATGCGCGAGTCGAGCAGCTCGAGACGCAGGGGTGCGGCGTCGGCGAACAACCGGACGCCCTCCCCCGCCACCGCCGGGTGCAGGCAGAGGGTGAGTTCGTCGAGCAGTCCGGCGGCGGCCAGTTGGCGCACGACCGAGATCGATCCTTGGACGCCCACCGCCCCGCCGTCGGTCTGCTTGAGTTGGCGGACGAAGTCGAGCAGGTCGGCCTCGATGAGGGTGGAGTTCTGCCAGGTGAGGTCGTCCTGGGTGAGGGTGCGCGAGGCCACGTACTTGGGCAGCGGTTTGATGAAGTCGGCGAAGGAGGCGTCCTCCTCGGGGGCCTGGTTCGGCCAGTAGCCCGCCCACTGCTCGTAGGTGGTGCGGCCGAGGATGCCGGCGGCGACGCGTCCGATGGCCTCGGTCATGAACTGGCCCAGGCCCTCGTCGAAGGAGTCGTACTGGAAGAGGTAGGGGTCGGAGACGACCCCGTCGAGCGAGGAGAACAGGGCGGCGACGACGGGACGGCTCATGGGGGGCTCCTTGGGTGCGGACTCGCGGGTGCTTCATGGCGCACCCGCCGATCGACGGCGTCCAGAGCCAGCTCCCCGGGACACCCCGCGACCCTGTTCCCTAGTTCGGGGCCCGCCGCGTCCACGTTCACCTGGTGCCGGGCAGGTAGCCGTCGTCCTCGTCCTCGAAACGCTTGATGTCGGCCTCGATCACCGCACCGATTCGGGCGGCGACGTGAGCAAGCGCCGCGTCGAACGCCTCGAGCGTCGACGGCCAGGGCTCGTCGACCATCTGGCCGCCCTCGGTGTGGACGTCCAGCCTGCCGGACTCGGCCCAGCGGACGACCACGTCGTAGCAGCCGCCGTGGGTCCACACGGGTGAGTCCGGGCGGGGACGCTCTCCGCCGCCCTCGGCGTGCCACCTGAGGGACAAGGAACCCGGGTTGTTCGTGTCGAGCATCGGCGGCTCCCCCATGCCGGCTGCTCGCAACGGTTCGGCGAGGATGGCCAGGGCGCGCGTGCAGGGCTGGGTCGAACGGATCGACGCCTCGGGTGGGGTTGTCCATGCCCCATCATCCTCGACGCGAGACCGGACGCAGCCGTGGCACGTCACCGAGACACGGAGAGCCGCACTGAACAACGCACTGAAAGCGGCATGACCGGCCGAGGCATGATGGCCGTGTGACTGGGCCGAGGCAGACGCGACAGGGTGCTGAGCACCAGCGACGCTCCGTGGAGCGTGGAGCAGTGGCCGTGGGGCTGGCAGGGCTGGCCGCCTTCCAAGCAGCCCTTGCGATCGGGACCCCTTGGGGCCGAGCCAGCTACGGCGGCGCTCACATCGGCGTGCTTCCCAGCCGCCTCAGGGTCGTGAGCGCAGGAGCCGCGCTCCTCTACAGCGGACTCTCTGTCGCGATCGTGAGTCATCGCACCCCGCTGAGGGTGCGCCGCCATGCCCTGACCGGAATCACCGCACTGATGGGTGTGGGTGCCGTCCTGAACGGCATCTCGCCTTCCTGGCCCGAGCGAGCGACGTGGACTCCCACAACCGCCCTGCTGGCAGCACTGGCTTGGCGAGCTCGCCGGGACGGCTGAGACGTTCCTCCGAGCGGCAGATCCGGACATCTACAGGGACAACTTGTACCCTTGGTGGGTAGCTGCATAGCCGAGACGTTCGTAGAAGCGGTGGGCATCCGTGCGCTGCTTGTCGCAGGTCAGCTGAGCCAGCGTCGCCCCATGCTTCTTCCCGTAGTCGTGAGCCCAGGCGAAAACGGCGGTGCCCAACCCAGTACCGCGAGTCGAGGATGCCAGGCGATCGGCTTCGATCTGCAGGCGCTTGGCGCCGCTCCTCGCCAGACCCGGGATCAGTGTGAGTTGCAGGGTCCCAACAAGTTCTCCGCTTTGATTGCGAATCGCTGCCAAGAACTGGTTTGGATCATGGTCGATGTCATCGAAGGCAATCTCATAGGGCGCCACGTTGGGTAGTTCCCGGCCCTTTCCGAGGAAGTCGTCCCTGAGGAGTTCCACCAGCGCGGACACGTCCGAGCGGCTCGCCTTGGTGATCGTGAAAACTTCGTCACCGACGATGAGTTGGTCCATGTCTACACCGTGACACAGGAGACCACCGGCCGCCCCCGAAGCACCGCGCCGGTTGGGCCCCGAACGGCCGGTCGCCGGCCACCCTCGGCAGAGGGGATCGATGAGCCGCCGCTGACCTCGCTGGCACTGGCCCACCCCGCGGCCCGTCCTTCACTCCGCTGGCGTTGGGACGCCAGCTGGATGCGGATGGGCCAGCACCGTCGCCCGGCCCGTGACGTGAACCCGGATGCCCAACCCTGCCCCCGGGCCGCCGCGAAGATGGGTGCGCTGGTCAGGTGCCGGATGCCATGTACGCGGCGAGAATGTAGTTGGGGTGACGGTCGAGGTTCTTGCGGGCACGGTCGTAGCGCATGGTCGTGCGGGGGTCCGCATGACGGGCTGCGATCTGGACGTCGCGGAGGTCGACGCCCACGTCCAGCATCGTGGTGACGAAGGTGTGTCGCAGCATGTGAGGGTGCATGCGGGGCAACGTGATGTGCGCTTGGACGGCGAGTCGTTTGAGCCTGCGGGTGGCGCAGTGCCTGTCCATGCGCGTGCCGCGGCGGGTGCGAAGGTCCGGCCCCTCCGTTCGCCCGGCCACGGCGGCTTCGATGGCGCGTTGGACTGCGGGTGGGAGCGGGGTGAGCACGACCTTGCCGCCCTTCCCGCGCACCTTGAGGACGCGGTGTCCGTGTTCCTCGCCGAGATCGGCGATGTCGGCACCGCACGCCTCGAAGATCCGCAGGCCCAACAACCGAGCATGGCGACAAGGGCGAAGTCGTTGGGGTTGGGCGACGTCCGGCCGGGTGGAGCATGGCCTCGAACTGGAGGTGGGACAGGCCCAGCGTGGGTGACTCCGGCGGGACGTTCGGGCGGCGGGGCGGCGACTGCGCGAGCGAGCGGGTCCTTGGTGTCGGCGGGGAACAGCACGATGGTGGCGGCTGGTGCGGTGTCCATGGCTGAGCATGCGCCACCCCCGCAGGCGAGACAACACTCGGGGCTGCAACTCTGGAGCTGTGGTCCAGTCCGGGCCGCCACGCGCGACAGAGCGGGCACCCCACGCAACTCAGGAGCTCGTTTGGACGTGGCGCTGGAAGGGTAGTAATGTATCTACTCGGTCACCGACCGATGCGCTTGTAGCTTAATGGATAGAGCATCTGACTACGGATCAGAAGGTTGGGGGTTCGAGTCCCTCCAAGCGCGCCAGAGGCGCCCCGCACCACGCTGTTGGTGCGGGGCGCCGTTGCTTTCCCCAGGCCCTGCCGCGGCGGGTGCGGCAGTATAGGCAACGGGCACCTCGGTTGGTTGAAAACCACGCCAACAGTGCAGGATGTTCACAGCGGAACTGGTCAAGGAGCTCGTCGACGACCCGTCGGTGAGCAGTAACGCAAAGGAGCACAATGACCGTCGAAACCATCCCGAACAACGCGCCTGCCAACGCGCCTGCCGACCTCGTGTCGTGGGTCGAAGAGGTCGCCGCTCTGACCAAGCCCGACGCGATCTACTGGGTGGACGGTTCCGAGGCCGAGCGTGACCGCCTCAACCAGGAACTCGTCGACTCCGGTGTGTTCATCAAGCTCAACGAGGAGAAGCGCCCCAACTCCTTCCTCGCCCGTTCGGCCCCCTCCGACGTCGCCCGTGTCGAGTCGCGCACCTACATCTGCTCCGAGAAGGAGGAGGACGCCGGCCCCACGAACAACTGGGCCGACCCGAACGAGATGCGCGAGACCCTCAACGGTCTCTTCGACGGCGCCATGCGCGGCCGCACGATGTACGTGATCCCCTTCTCGATGGGCCCCCTCGGTGGCGACATCTCCCAGCTGGGCGTCGAGATCTCCGACTCCGAGTACGTCGTCCTGAACATGCGGATCATGACCCGCATGGGCGCCGAGGCCATGGACCTCATCGCCAAGGGTGCGCCGTGGGTCAAGGCCCTGCACTCGGTCGGCTACCCGCTGGTCGACGCCGAGGGCAACAAGCGTGACGACGTCGCGTGGCCCTGCAACGACGACAAGTACATCACCCACTTCCCGGAGACCAACGAGATCATCTCCTACGGCTCCGGCTACGGCGGCAACGCGCTGCTGGGCAAGAAGTGCTTCGCCCTGCGCATCGCCTCCACGATGGCCCGCCGCGACGGCTGGATGGCCGAGCACATGCTCATCCTGAAGCTCACCCGCGAGGCCGACAACAAGGAGCTCTACCTCACCGCCGCGTTCCCGAGCGCCTGTGGCAAGACCAACCTGGCCATGCTGCAGCCGACGATCCCCGGCATCAAGGTCGAGACCGTCGGTGACGACATCGCGTGGATGCGCCCGGGCAAGGACGGCAAGCTCTACGCCATCAACCCCGAGGCCGGCTTCTTCGGCGTCGCCCCCGGCACCTCCGAGAAGACCAACCCGATCGCGCTGAAGTCGCTCGACCACGACGTCATCTTCACCAACGTCGCGCTGACCGACGACGGCGACGTGTGGTGGGAGGGCCTCACCGACGAGAAGCCCGCGCACCTGATCGACTGGAAGGGCAACGACTGGACGCCGGAGTCCGACGCTCCCGCCGCCCACCCGAACAGCCGCTTCACCGTGCGCGCCGACCAGGCCGACACGATCGCCCCGAACTGGGAGGACCCGGCCGGCGTCCCGGTCGACATCATCCTGTTCGGTGGCCGCCGCGCCTCCAACGTCCCGCTCGTGGCCGAGGCCTACGACTGGGAGCACGGCGTGTTCATCGGTGCGACGGTGTCCTCCGAGCAGACCGCTGCTGCTGAGGGTTCGGTCGGCTCGCTGCGCCGCGACCCGTTCGCCATGCTGCCCTTCTGCGGCTACAACATGGCCGACTACTGGCAGCACTGGCTGGACATGGGCAAGGTCCTCGGCGACAAGGCCCCGAAGATCTTCCAGGTCAACTGGTTCCGCAAGGACGAGAACGGCAAGTTCCTGTGGCCGGGCTTCGGCGACAACGCTCGCCCGATCGAGTGGGCCATCAAGCGCGTCCTCGGTGAGGTCGACGCTGTCGACGCCATCTCGGGTCGTCTGCCCGAGAAGGGTGACCTGAACGTCGAGGGCCTGGACATCGACCAGGAGACCCTGGACAAGATCTTCGCCCTGGACGCCCACGCGTGGGCCAAGGAGGCCGACCTGACGGAGGAGTACTTCAAGCAGTTCGGCAAGAAGCTCCCCCAGGCGCTCAAGGACCAGCTCGACGACCTGCGCGACCGGATCGACCCCGAGCACGCCGCTCGTTGATCCCCCACAGCTGATTCCCATCAGCGAAGGCCTGGCCCCCTGTGGGGCCGGGCCTTCGGCGTCCGGGCTTGTCAGGGGCGGGGATAAACCGAATGCATCCTCCAAAACCGGGGGGCCCTAGGTTGGGCGACGACATCAACGTCGACGTCAGAAAGGGTCATCCCATGAAGCTGTCCCCCGCCTCCGAGGCGATCGTCAAGGCCACCGCGGCGGTCGTGGCCGAGAACGCCGAGACCATCACCAAGACCTTCTACCCCGACATGTTCGCCGCGCACCCCGGGCTGATGCGCGTCTTCAACAAGGCCAACCAGGCGATCGGCGAGCAGCCGAAGGCGCTCGCGGCGTCCGTGGTCGCGTACGCGGTCAACCTGATCGACCCGAACGCCCCCGACTTCACCCCCGTCATGCAGCGCATCGCCCACAAGCACGTCAGCCTGGGCATCAAGGCGCAGGAGTACACCATCGTGGGCCACCACCTGATGAAGGCCGTCGGCACCGTGCTCGGGGACGCCGTCACCCCCGAGGTGGCCGCCGCCTGGGACGAGGTCTACTGGCTGTTCGGCTGCGCCCTCATCGCCGAGGAGGCCAAGCTGTACGCCCTCGGCGGCACCGACCCCGCCCAGCCGTGGCGGAAGTACCGCGTCGTGGAGAGGTTCGAGGAGAACGACGACATCTTCTCGCTGGTGCTCGCCCCCGTGCAGGGCGAGGCGCCGCGGCACGAGACCGGCCAGTACGTGGCGATCGCGGTCGACCTGCCGGGTGGCCAACGGCAGCCACGGCAGTACACCATCTCGTCCGGTCCGCGGGGTGACACGCTGCGCGTGACGATCAAGCGGGTGCGCGGCGTCGACGGCGCCCCCGACGGCCAGGTGTCGAACTGGCTCGGCGACCACGCCCAGCCCGGCACGGTCCTGGACGTCTCGCAGCCGTGCGGCGACCTCGTGCTGGACGACTCCGACGGCCCCATCGTGCTGGTGTCGGCGGGCATCGGCATCACGCCGGTCGCGGCGATCCTCGAGGACCTGTCCCGCCGCCAGCCCGAGCGCACCGTGCGCATGTTCCACGCCGACAAGGCGCACAGCACCCACGCGTTGTATGCGTCGCTGCGCCGACAGGTGCTGTCGATGACCGACGCCAGGGCGCAGAACTGGTACGAGGCGGACGCCACCAGCGCGCCCACGCTGCACCCCGCCCGCGAGGGCTTCATGGACCTCACCGACGCCGACATCCCCGCCGACTCGACGGTGTTCATGTGCGGCCCGCTGGAGTTCATGAACGCGATGCGCAAGCAGCTCATCGCCAAGGGCGTCTCCCCCGAGCGGATCCGTTACGAGGTCTTCGGCCCCGACCTGTGGGCGCAGAACCCCGACAGCGCGGCCTGATCCGGAGCCGGCGGGGGTAGGGCCAGGCAGCAGCTCAGTCGATCCGGTCGTACCCGTCCTGGTCGTCGGAGGTGAGGGTGTCGAGCACGATCGTGCGCGGTGGGGTGGTCTCGCCCTGGATGCGCTCGAGCAGCACCTTGGCGGCCTCGGTGCCGAGGTCCCGGGCGGGCAGGTGCCACACCTGGATGCCGCGCGGCTGCCACGTCACCAGCGGAAGCCCGCCGAGCGAGGTGACGCCGATCTGGCCCGACTCGAGCCCGCGCTCGAACAGCACCCGGATCACACCGGCGGCCAGCTTGTTGTTGGCCGCGAAGATCGCGTCGGGCGGCTCGGGCAGGGCGAGCAGGTCGGTCACGCCGGTCTCGCCACCGTTGACCGTGTAGGGCACGTGCCGCACGAGCTCCTCGGGTGCCGGACGCCCCGCCTCCTGGTAGGCCTGCCTCCAGCCCGCCAGGCGCAGCCGGGCGGTCTCGACGTTCTCGGGGCCGGTCACGCACGCCACCCGGTCGAAGCCGGCCTCGAACAGGCCCTCGGTCGCGAGCCGGGCGCTGCGCACGTTGTCGACGACCACGGCGTCCAGCGCGTAGCGGGGGGCACGCCGGTCGACGCACACGATCGGGACGCCCCGCTCGATCGCCAGGTCGAGCTTGGTGTCGGCGGTGGGCACGACCGCGACGATGCCGGCGACCGGCTCGGACACGACGGCCCGCAGGTACTGGGCGAAGCGCTCCTCGTCGTCGTCGGTGTTGCACAGCAGCACCGAGAAGCCGGCCTCCCGGGCGATGTCCTCCACCGCGCGGGTCATCGACGTGTAGAAGGGGTTCTCGATGTCGGGGACCATCACCGTGATGAGTTCCGACCGCTGCATCCGCAGGCGGCGCGCGTTCTTGTTGGCGACGAACTTCAGCTCGGTCGCCGCCGTGCGCACCTTCTCGGCCAGCGCGGGGGTCACGTTCGACCCGTTGAACACGCGCGAGACGGTCGCGGGCGACACCCCGGCGCGGGCGGCGACGTCGTACGTCTCGGCCCAGTACGGCGACCGGATCCCGTCGATCCTGGTCAACACGCCCGGGACGCCGGCGGCCGTGGCCACCACGTTCGACGGCTACCCGCTGGCCAAGCAGGGCAAGGCGGGCGTGGCCCTGTCCCTCTCCGCGATCGCCACGACGGTCGGCATCCTCACCTCGATGCTGGTGCTGATCTTCCTCGCCGGCCCCATCGCCTCGTTCGCGCTGCAGTTCGGGCCGTTCGAGATGTTCTCCCTGGTGGTGTTCGGCCTCACGGTGATCATCTCCATCGCGTCACGCTCGATCGCCAAGGGCATCTTCGCCGGCCTGCTGGGTCTGGCCCTGGCCGTCATCGGCACCGACCCCATCACCGGCGACGCCCGCTTCGCGTTCGGCAACAACGAGCTGATGGGCGGCCTCAACTTCATCGCCCTGATCATCGGCCTGTTCGGCATCACCGAGGTGCTCGACCAGGTCTTCACCCACCACGCGCACAAGGTCCGGCCCATCTCGTCGCTGGGCCGCTGGTGGCCCACCAAGGGCGAGCTCGCGGGTGTCGCCAAGCCGATGGCCCAGTCGAGCGTGATCGGCGCGATCGTCGGCGTCGTCCCGGCGGCCGGTGGCGACATCGCGGGTCTCGTCGGCTGGAACCGCGCCAAGTCCATCTCGAAGAAGCCCGAGCAGTTCGGCAAGGGCTCCCTGGAGGGGCTGGTGGGTGCCGACACGGCGTCCAGCTCGACGCTGGGCGGCGCGCTCACCACGACCCTGTCGCTGGGAATCCCCGGAGACTCGGTGATGGCGATCATGATCGGCTCGATGATCATCTGGGGCATCCAGCCCGGACCGAGCCTGTTCGAGCGTCGCCCCGACAACCGCGTCGTCTGCCTGCTCGTGGCCACGATCGTGCTCATCATGGTCTTCGCGACCCTGGTCTCGACCGTCATCAGCCTCATGCGCGTCAAGACCATGACCCGTCTGCTCGACCTGAAGCCGCAGTGGATCTGGGGCATCATTCTGGTCTTCTGCATCGTGGGCACCTACGCCACCACCAACAACGTCTGGACCGCGGTGCAGATGCTGGTCTTCGGCGTCGTGGGGCTCGTGCTGCGCCGCGTGGGCATGCCCGCCGGTCCCGTGGTGCTGGGCTTCCTGCTCGGCCCCCTGGCCGAGGCCAACCTGCGCCGCGCGATGCTGATCGGCTCCCCGGTCGAGCTGCTCACCCGCCCGATCTCGCTGGTGCTGCTCCTGATCGCGGCCGGCTCGCTGCTGTGGCCGGTGTGGAAGGGCTACCGGGAGTCCCGCGCGGTCAGGGCGGTCGACGGCGGCGTGAACTGACGCCATGCAGAGCCTCTGGCACGGGACGGTGACGCTGGACCCCACGGGGTCACGCCAGTCCCACGCCAGTTCCCTGCTCGTCCACGGCGACCACGTGCTGGTCGCCTGGTTCGAGGGCTCGCACGAGGGCTCGCCCGACACCCGGGTCATGCTCGCGCGGGGCTCGCTGGACGGGAGCTTCGGGGAGGCCCGGGTGGTCGCCCCCGCCCCCACCCCGCACTGGAACCCGGTCCTCGCGACGGGCCCCGACGGCCGCGTCTGGCTGTTCTTCCGACGCGGCCCCCGCATCGACACCTGGACCACATGGGTCTGCCGCTCCGACGACGCGGGCGCCACGTGGAGCGGCGCCGTCGAGCTCGTGCCCGGTGACGCCTCGGGTGGCCGGGGTCCGGTCCGGCAGGCCCCCGTCCCGTACGCGGGCGCCTGGGTCGCCCCCGGCTCCGTGGAGGTCTGGTCCGAGCCACCGGTGTGGGACAGCTTCGTCGACGTCTGGACGCCCTCGGGCACCTGGCGGCGGGTCGACCTCCCGCTCGACCACGCGGGGTTCCGCGGCGCGGGCTCCATCCAGCCCGCCCTCGTGGTGGGCGGGCGGGGCCAGCTCGTCGCCCTGACCCGCTCGACCGGGGGCGCCGTGCTGCGCAGCGAGACGAGCGACCGGTACCGCTGGCCGCCCCTGCGGCCCTGCGGCCTCCCGAACAACAACAGCGGGCTGGCGGCCGTGTCGCTCCCGAACGGACGGCTGGCCTGCGTCCACAACTCCGCCACCGAGGACTGGGGCTCCCGCGCCCGGTTGGTGGTGTCGACGTCGGGCGATGACGGCCTGACCTGGGCCTCCGGGGCCGTGCTCGAGGACCGCTCGGGCGAGGCCGGGGGCAGGCCGGCCGCGGCCGCGGCGTCCGGTGTCGTGACCACCGGGGAAGGTGAGTTCTCCTACCCCTCGGCCCGGGTGGTGGGCGACGAGTTGTGGGTGACCTACACGTGGCAGCGCCGCGGGATCGCGTTGACCCGTGTCCCGCTCGACCTGCTCGCCGGCGAGTGACAAGGTGGGCCGGAGGACGGCTCAGGAAGGATCGGCCATGGACGGGGTCTACCTCGGGGTTGATGTCGGCACGTCGAGCACGAAGGGCGTGCTGGTCGACCACGCGGGCACGGTGATCGCCCAGACCGGCCGCCAGCACCGGGTCGACAACCCGCGCCCGGGCCAGTTCAAGATGGACGGCGCCGTCTGGTGGGACGAGTTCGTCTCGATCACCGGCGAGCTCCTCCGCAGCACGGGCGCCACCGTCGCCGCGGTCGGTGTCTCGGGCATGGGCCCCTGCGTGCAGCTCACCGACGCCGACAACACCCCGACGACGAAGAGCGCCCTCTACGGCGTCGACATGCGCGCGACGGCCGAGATCGACGAGCTCGACGACGAACTCGGCGCCGAGGCCATCTTCGAGCGCACCGACACCTACCTGACCACGCAGGCGGCCGGCCCCAAGTTCCGCTGGTTCGCGCGACACGCCCCCGAGGCCTACGAGCGGTCCACCCGGTTCCACATGCCCGCCTCGCTGCTCGTGGCGCACCTCACCGGCGAGTACGTGCTCGACCGGCAGTCCGCCTCGCAGTCCACGCCGCTCTACGACGCCGCGACCCAGGAGTGGCACACCCCGTGGGCCGAGGCGGTCGCCCCCGGCATCGACCTCCCGCGCCTGGCCTGGGCCGGCGACGAGGCCGGCCGCATCACCGCACGGGCGGCGTCCGAGACGGGCCTGCCCGAGGGCATCCCGGTGACCGTTGGCACCATCGACGCGTGGGCCGAGGGGCTCTCGGTCGGCGCCACGAAGCCGGGCGACCTGATGCTCATGTACGGCACCACGATGTTCTTGGTCGGCAACACGACCCAGCGCGTGCGGCACCCCCACATGTGGGGCACCACCGGCCTCGTCGCCGGCCAGTACAACCTCGCCGGCGGCATGGCCACCTCGGGCGCGATCACCACGTGGTTGCGCGACCTCACCGGCGCCGACTACGCCACGCTCTCGGCCGAGGCCGCGGCGTCCACCCCCGGGGCCAACGGCCTGCTCATGCTGCCGTACTTCGCCGGCGAGCGGACGCCCATCCAGGACCCCGACGCCCGCGGCACCATCGTCGGGCTCACCCTCGCCCACACCCGCGGCGACCTCTACCGGGCGGCGCTGGAGGCGACGGCGTTCGGCGTCCGGCACAACGTGGAGACGTACGCCGACGCGGGCGTCCCGATCGAGCGCGTCGTCGCGGTCGGCGGCGGCACCACGGGCAGCCTGTGGCCGCAGATCGTGACCGACGTGATCGGGCGCCCGCAGGTGCTGCGCGAGAAGTCGGTGGGCGCGTCGTTCGGGGACGCCTTCCTTGCGGCCCGCCTGCTCGACGACACCCTCGACATCGACGCCTGGAACCCGGCCGCCGACACCCTCGAGCCCCGACCCGGCCCCTACGAGGAGCTGTACGCGCTGTACGGCTCGCTGCACGAGGCCTCCCGCGACACCCAGCACGCCCTGGCCGCGCGCCAGCAGTAGTCAGCAGCGGGGCAGAGGTTCAGGCGCGCGTGACCAGGATCCCGTCGGGGTCGGCCCACACGGTCGCGCCGGGCGCGAAGTCGGCTCCGCCGAAGGAGACGACCCCGCCGCGGGCTCCGACGCCGTCCTTGGCGCTCTTGCGCGGGTTGGTGCCGAGGGCCTTGACGCCGAGGTCCATCTCACCCAACGCCACCGAGTCGCGGACCGCGCCGTGGATGATCACGCCCTCCCACCCGTTGGCGACGGCGGCCGCGGCGATCATGTCGCCCATCAGGGCGGACTCGAGCGAGCCCTGCCCGTCGACGACGAGCACCTTGCCCGCACCGGGCGTGTTCAGGATCTCCTTGACGAGCTGGTTGTCCCGGTCCACCGAGAGGGTCTCGACGACGCCGGTGAAGGCCCGACGGCCCCCGAAGTCGCGGAACTGCGTGCTGCACGAGGCGAGCTCCTCGCCGTGCTGGTCGTAGATGTCGGCGGTGGCGATCACGGTGCCACTCTACGACCGCGCGGCGTACCCTTCGACCATGCGAGGCATCGTCGTCGTCGGCTCCATCAACCTGGACCTCATCCTGCCCTGCGAGCGCATCCCGCGCCCGGGCGAGACCCTGCATGCGCACGCCCGCGAGCTGGCACCCGGCGGCAAGGGCGCCAACCAGGCCGTGGCGGCGTCCCGGCTCGGCGCGCCGGTCGCGATGGTGGGCGCGGTGGGCGAGGACACCTTCGCCGAGCCGGCGCTCGCCCTGCTCGCCGACGCGGGCGTCGACCTCACCCACGTGCGCCGGGTGCCGGGCGCGACCGGCATCGCCGTGGTGTACGTCGACGACACCGGCGAGAACTCGATCCTCATCGAGGGTGGCGCGAACCGCAGCGTCGACGCGGACGCCGTGGGCGCGGCCGCCGCCCCCATCCAGGACGCCGACGTGGTCGTCCTCCAGGGCGAGATCCCGCGCGACGCGATCGAGGCCGCCGCCCGCCTCACCACCGGCCGGCTCGTGGTCAACCTCGCGCCGGTCATCGCCGTCTCCCCCGACGTGCTCCGCCGCGCCGACCCCCTGGTGGTCAACGAGCACGAGGGCAGTCTGGCGCTGCGCATGCTGGGCGAGCACGCGCACGGCGACCACGCGGTGGTGGCGGCGCTGGTCGACTCCGGCGTGCCCAGCGTCGTGATGACCCGGGGCGCGAAGGGCGCGCTGGTGGGGCGTCCGGGACGGACCACCACCGTCAGCTCACCCGAGGTCGACGTGGTCGACACCACCGGCGCCGGGGACGCCTTCGTCGGCGCCCTCGCCACCCGCCTCCTGGCCGGCGACGACCTCGCCGACGCCGCCGCGTTCGCCGCCCGCGTGGGCGCGTTCGCGTGCACGGGCCGGGGCGCGCAACCCTCCTACCCGAGGTCGACCGACGCGCTGCCCTGAGCCACCGGCCCCAGCACGTCGCTGCCGAGCCGGTGGGCCATGAGCACCACCTGGTAGGGGTTCCAGGTCGACAACGTGTACCGCAGCACGAGCTCGCCGCCGTCGGCACGCGCGTCGAAGAAGAACGGCGCGTAGGCCGCGCCCGTCATGTCGGCCTGCACCCGGAAGATGCGGTCGCCGACCGGGTCCGTGCCGTCTCCGAGTGCCTTGATGAACCGCGAGTACGGGTCGTCGAACCACATGCCGCGCGCCGCCCAGTCCAGGAGCCGGTGCCGCGGCGACCACGGGCCCCACGGCGCCTCGGCGGCGCGCAACCAGACCGACAGTCCGATCGGGTCCTCGGGGCCGGAGCAGCCCAGGAACAGGAACCGGCCGGCCTCGGGCACCCACCGCACCGACACCTCCCCCAGCGCCGACGGGTGCAGCAGCGGGCGGGCGTCGGCCTCGCGCTCGCTCCAGCGCGGTTCTCCGGACGCCGAGAGCCCGGCCCAGTACCGCACGCGCGGTCGGCCACCGGCGGCGGACTCGGGGTCGAGCACCGCCAGCCGCAGGTCGCCGGCCCGGTAGGACCCCGAGCCCCAGACGGCGAGCACCTCGCCCTCCCGGGGCAGGCCGAGCGCGGATCCGGGCAGGCGCTGCACCGACACGTTGATGAAGTACCGCTCCGAGAACGTGCGCGCGCCGGTGAACGTGACCGGACGCCGCGAGCGCGGGTCCACGCGCACCGGTCCGCGGTGCACGGCCAGGACCGAGCGGCCCATGACCTGCCCACGCCGGAAGTGGTTCGACGTGAAGAAGCCGTACAGGTCGTCGCCGACGGAGAAGGCGTCCAGCGGCACGTCGTACTCCCGCATCGTCACGCCCCACCCGCGCACACGCAGCGGCGCCCCGTGGAACGTGACCCCCGGCAGCCCGTCGATCGGCCCCGTGGGGTCGATGCGCGCGATCGCGTCGCGCGTGGTCAGCCACGGGCGGCGGTGCCAGTGGGTGTCCCCGAAGACCATCAGGTCGTCGCCCAGGTGCTCGACCCGGACGCCGAGGTCGGTCCCCAGCACCCCCGACCTCGTCGTCGAGCGGCTCAGCGTCAGCCGTCGCCCGCCCTCGCGGACCGGCTGGGTGTCGGTCTCCCCCGACACCTGCGCGAGCTTGGTCGACTCGCGCTCCTCGACCGTGAACGGGCTGGTGTCGTGCAGGCGCAGGCAGGTCACGCGCATCCACGCGCCGCCCGCCGCGTGGCGCCGGTGCTGGAGCACCGAGCCCGTCTCGTCCGTCAGCGCGTGGACCGCCCCGCGCCCGGCCGGTGCCAGCGCGACGCCGCCGACAGCGCCGGCACCCCAGGTCAGGGTGGCGTGGCGGGTGATCGTGCCGTCACGGTCGATCCGCCACGTCTCCAGCACGTCCCCGCGCGGGGCGGCCAGCAGCCAGCCCCCCGCGTCCGCGACGAGCGACCCGGACGCCGTCCCGGCCCCCAGCCCCAGCCGGCGCCAGGCGCCCCGCAGGCGCAGGCTCAGCTCGCCCCCGAGGTCGGCGACGACGGCGCCGGGCGCGACGAGCACGTCCCGGGCGCCGGGGAGGTGCTCCGTGCGGCGCCAGCCACCCTCGAACCGCCACAGGGTCGTGCCGTCGTCGTCCCCGACGGCGGCGAGCACGCCCCGGGCGTCCCGGGTGGCGGTGACGGTGCTGCCGGGCAGGGGCTCGCCCCGGCGTCCCCAGGTGTTGGGGTCGAGGGTGTGCTCACCCGACGCGGCGACGCGGGGCAGGGCCGCCTTCACGTGGTGGGCGATCCCGCCGTCCTCCGGCACGAGGGCGTGCAGCACCCCGGAGGCGACCACGAGCGCACCGGGGCCCACGGCGTCCGGGCTGACGAGGTCGAGCCGCGCCCACCCTTGGTCGGGGCGCTCCTGGGCCCGCTCGTAGTGGCGCAGGCCCGGGCCCGCGGCGTCCAGCACCAGCGCGTGCAGCAGGCCTGGCGCGAGCCAGCCGCGCAGGCCGGCGCGGCCGGGCCGGGGGGCGGCGGCGAGCGACGAGGGACCCAGCACCGGCGGGCGCGCGGGACCCGGGTCAGCAGCGGCACTCAGCACGCCCCGCACTGTACTGAGCAGACGGCGGGAAAGTAACAAAACGATAAGAAAGTACGGTGCCGATTTGGCCTCCGGGTACCCGGTGTGGTTACGGTGGAACCGAACCATGGTTGGGGATGAGTCGCGGCGCACGGTCGCTGGGCACATTCCTGCGAGCTGTGCCCGAACGATCAACCCACCAAGGAGTCAAAGAGCGTGTCCGCCATTCAAGCGAATGGCCTCTACAAGATTTTCGGACGCCGCGCCACGCGCGGCGTCGCGATGCTGGAGGCCGGGGCGAGCAGGGACGACCTGCGCAAGGACGGCCTGACTGCGGCTGTCATCGATGCCTCCTTCGAGGTGGACCCCGGCGAGATCTTCGTCGTCATGGGGCTGTCGGGTTCGGGCAAGTCGACCCTGATTCGCATGGTGAATGGCCTGTGGGAGTCGACGGCCGGCGAACTCGAAATCTACGGCGAGAAGCTGACAAAATCGTCCGACGCCATTCTCCGTCGGATTCGCCGAGAAAAGGTGTCGATGGTGTTCCAGCACTTCGCCCTGCTCCCCCACCGTACCGTCGGCGAGAACGCCGCCTACGGGCTGGAGATCAAGGGCCTGAACCGCACCGAGCGCGAGGCCCGTGCGAACGAGGCTCTCGCGATGGTCGGCCTGGAGGGCTGGGGCGGCATGCTGCCGGGGGAGCTCTCCGGGGGCATGCGCCAGCGCGTGGGGCTCGCCCGCGCCCTCGCCGCCGGCACCGACATCCTGCTCATGGACGAGGCGTTCAGCGCCCTCGACCCCCTCATCAAGCGCGACATGCAGGACCAACTCGTGGACCTGCAGCGCCGTCTGGAGAAGACCATCCTGTTCATCACCCACGACCTCAACGAGGCCATGCGCCTGGGCGATCGCATCGCCATGATGCGCGACGGGCGGATCGAGCAGATCGGCACCGCCGAGGAGATCCTGAACAACCCGGCCAACGACTACGTCGCCCAGTTCACCCAGGATGTCGACCGCACCCGCGTCCTGACCGCGGCCCAGATTGCCGAGCAGCCGGCGAGCGTGCTTGGTGCCGAGCAGGGACCGCGTGCGGCCCACCGCCTGCTCCGCGAGTCGCACAACTCCTGGCTGGTCGTGCTGCACCACGACCGGACGCCCGCAGGCGTCCTCTGGGAGGACGACGTGGCCCAGGCCGTCCGGGACGGCAGCAATGCGCTCCCTTGGTCCGACACGCACGAGATGCCCGTCGTGGCCCACGACACCCCGATCGCCGACCTGTTCACCCAGGCCGCGCAGCACCTGTCCCCGCTGATCGTCGTCGACGACGCCGGCCGGTTCCAGGGCGTGATCCCGCGTGTGACGCTGCTCACGGCCGTGGGCCGCCCCCGAGCGGACGCCCCGGCCCCGGCCCCGGCAGGAGCGGGCGGATGAACCCGACCATTCCCCACATCCCCATCGGTGACGTCGTCGACGCCGGGATCGGCTGGCTCCGCGCGAACGCGGGTGCCTTCTTCGACGGGCTCAGCGCGCTGCTCGCGATCCTGACCGACGCGCTCACCGACCTGCTGCTCGCCGTGCCGGAACCCGTGGCCATCGTGCTGTTCGCCCTGCTCGGCTGGCTCCTGCGCAGCTGGAAGATGGCGCTGGCGACCCTCGTCACCTTCCTGCTGATCTGGTCGATGAACCAGTGGACAACCTCGATGCAGACGCTGGCGCTGGTGCTGATCGCGACGGTGATCGCCGTGGTGCTCGCCATCCCGCTCGGCATCTGGGCCGCCCGCAACGACGCCGTGAGCGCAGCGCTGAAGCCGATCCTCGACTTCATGCAGACCATGCCTGCGTTCGTCTACCTGATCCCCGCGATCCTCTTCTTCGGGATCGGCGCCGCCCCCGGGCTCATCGCCACCCTGATCTTCGCGCTGCCCCCGGGCGTCCGGATGACCGAATTGGGCATCCGCGGCGTCGACCACGAGACGGTCGAGGCCGGCCACGCGTTCGGCGCCAGCGACGGCCAGATCCTGCGGGGCATCCAGCTGCCGCTCGCCGTGCCCACCATCATGGCCGGCGTCAACCAGGTCATCATGCTCGCGCTGTCGATGGCGGTCATCGCGGGCATGGTCGGGGCCGACGGCCTCGGCAAGGAGGTCGTCTCCGCCATCTCCACCCTCAACACCGCCAAGGGCGTGGAGGCCGGCCTGTCGGTCGTGTTCCTCGCCATCTACCTGGATCGCCTCACGGGCTCACTCGCACGCCCGGGCGACCAAAGGACGTCCCTGCTCGCCTGGCTGCGCTCGCGGCGACAGGCCGCGGCCCGGGCGTCCTGAACAGCCAATGCACAACACCGTCGGAAAGGAAACACCCATGAAGACCCTGCGCACCTTGAGCACGATGATCGGCGCCGGAGCGCTCGCGTTCACCCTCGCCGCCTGCGGCGGCAACGCCACCCCGGCCAACACGGCTGCCCCTGGCGGCGACGGCTCGGCACCCGCCGGCGGGGCGTCCGGCACCATCACGATGGGCTACCTGCCCGCGTGGACCGACGGCCTGAGCACCGCGTACCTCCTGGAGAACCAGCTCGAGCAGATGGGTTACACCGTCGAGCACGAGGAGCTGAGCGAGGCCGCCCCGCTGTACGTGGCGCTGAGCCGCGGTGATGTCGACATCTACCCGTCGGCGTGGCCGGAGGTGACCCACGCGTCCTACATGGAGCAGTACTCCGCCGACATCGAGGACCTCGGCGCCTACTACGACAACGCGAAGCTGACGATCGCCGTCCCGGAGTACACCGACATCGACTCGATCGAGGACCTGGCCGCCAACGCCGACCGCTTCGGCGGGCGCATCGTCGGCATCGAGCCCGGCGCCGGCCTCACGAAGGCCACCCAGGAACAGGTCATCCCGCAGTACGGCCTCGACGGCAGCTACGAGCTGGTCACCTCCTCCACCACGGCGATGCTGGCCGAGCTGAAGAAGGCCACCGACGCCCAGCAGGACATCGTCGTGACCCTGTGGCGCCCGTTCTGGGCCAACAGCTCCTTCCCCGTGAAGGACCTGGCCGACCCGAAGGGCGCGCTGGGGGAGGCCGAGGCGCTCCACTTCCTCGCCACGAAGGGCTTCGCCGAGGAGTTCCCGGAGGCGGCCGCCTACATCAGCAAGATCAAGCTGACCGACGACCAGTACGGCCAGCTCGAGGACATGGTCGTCAACGAGTACGGCGAGGGCCGCGAGGCCGAGGCCGTCCAGGCCTGGATCGACGCCAACCCGGACGTCCTCCCCGCCATCGAGGGCTGACCGCCTAGGAGCCTGCTGAACAATCCGCCCGCGTGCCGGCAGGTCTGACGGGTCGTGGGCTGGAATTGTTGGGTTGTGCAGGGTGAGTCGAGTCCGCAGCGGGATGTGTTGGACGTGGAGTCGCTGGCGGGGCATTTGTTGCCGGCTGGCAGCGTGTTCCGGTTCTTGGCCGAGCACCGGCACCGCCTGTTCCCGGACGCGTTGTTCGCCG